>JBBSPK010000021.1:0-28571 GCA_038258875.1 Chitinophagales bacterium | reverse complement strand
ATTTTCATGCAGAATGGTGTGGCCCTTGTAAAATGATGGCCCCCGAATTACAAAGATTTGCTCAAAATAATAAGGATAACGTGAGGGTATTAAAGGTGGACATAGATAAAAATCAGCCCACAGCGGGCCAGTATAACATACAGGGGGTTCCCACACTTATTCTTTTCAAGAAAGGCAAAATATTGTGGCGTCAGTCGGGTGCCATGAATGCCCAGCAAATATCAGCGGCTGTAAATTCTAAAATATAATTTTACTTCAGAAAGATTTAATTCAATATTATGGCATCAAACTCAATTAGCTCTGTGCACAAGGGTGGTATGAATTTTACGACTTTAATCAATGATCATAGTATAACAGTTGATGCAGGGGAAGCCGACGGAGGAGATGATGCGGGACCAAGCCCTAAAATATTAATGCTGGTTTCGCTGGCGGGTTGTACAGGGATGGATGTTGTGTCCATTTTAAATAAGGGTAAAGTAAAATTCTCTGACTTTACAGTAAATGTGGAAGCTCATCTTACTGAGGAACATCCCAGGATTTATGATGAAGTTACCATCACTTATAATATTAAAGTGAGTAAAGCCCATGAATCTAAAGTCGAAAAAGCGGTAACCTTGTCACAGGATAAATATTGCGGCGTTAGTGAAATGTTCAGAGCTTTTGCAAAACTCCATAATAAGATTGTGTTTATTTCTTAGTTGGCAGTAGGTTTTTAATTATTTTTTTATTACACGAATTTTTTCTAATTGCACTAATGAATTAGTCATTTAGCAGTAGTCTGCGATTAACACCGCGACCGCATAAATTGGCATCGTTGACAGGAACTATCGTTTGGTGTAATTCGAAAAAATTCGTGGCATCATCTTAATTTCCTTTCATTCCACACTCTCATCATTTGTAAGGACACCGCAAACAAAATGAGTGCGAAACCAAAATAGAATCCCGGCCCTAAAAATTTATTTTCTTTAAAAATGATAAAAGCAAGAATGATTGAATACACCGGCTCCAGGTTGTAAGAAAGGTTAACGGTGAAAGCTGATATTTTTTTAAGGGAGTTCAGGCTTAGGATAAAAGCAAATACTGTACATACCCAGGCGAGTATTAGAAGCCATAGCCAATCGCCGGCGGTCGGAATAAAATAATTGGCGGGAAAAAAGCGAAAATATAATGGAAGAACAAAACACAGAGCTATAAAACCGCCCGCCATTTCGTAAAGGGTAACTATTGTTGGCGTAAATGTTTCCAGTAATTTTTTATTTAAAATGGGAAAGATGCATGCAAGCATCGCTGAAATGATTCCAAAAATAATCCCGGTTTTGTATTCAGGATAAAAATTAAATATGAGATAAATGCCAGCGATAGCGAGCAGCCCCAGCAAGACTTCTACAATGTCAACTCTTCTTTTCATTATCAATGGCTCAAATAAAGAAGTAAAAAAACCAATAGCCGATAAACACGTAACCGATACAGAGACATTTGAATATTTTATACTTCCATAAAATGTGACCCAATGAAGTGCAATAACAGCGCCTATACCAAAAAGTACCAGGGTGTTTTTCAATGAAAGCTTTATTAGCTCTTTTCTGAAATATAGGATTAGCGCAAGAGTTACAGCGCTTATCAGCATCCTGTACCACACCAACATCCCTTCATTTAAATTTACAAGTTTGCCGATGATGGCCGTAAATCCTGCTAAAGCAACGGCAATATGCAATTGAAAGAATGCTTTTTTCATCGCGGGCAAATATAGGGTATGAGTCTCAGGCTTTGAGCTGTGAGTTGATTGGTGGTGGATGATGGCCCATAGCTGAGAGTTGAAAGCTTTTTAACAATCCTTTGTATAAAAAAAAATCAGCTTATGTAATTGTACAATCCATAGTTTTATATTTGCCCCTGTTTATTAAAACCCAACTATGAGCTTTAAACGAATTAACAACATTACAGGATGGGCTATCTGCATCATTGCCTGTATGGTATATTTATTAACGATGGAAGCCACAGGAAGTTTTTGGGATTGTGGCGAGTTTGCTTCCAGTGCCTATAAACTACAGATTCCGCATCCGCCGGGAGCGCCTTTGTTCATATTATTGGGAAGGCTTTTTATGATTCCTTTTTCAAACCCTGACAATGCAATCCTGGGTTTAAATAGCATGAGCGCACTTATGAGCGGCTTTACTATTTTATTTTTATTCTGGAGCATTACTCACTTCGCCCGGAAAATTTATGAAAAAACCAATCCAAACGCTCTCACAAACACCCAGGTTTTTTCAATAATGGCGGCAGGCGTAGTGGGCGCCCTGGCCTATACGTTTAGTGACTCATTTTGGTATAGTGCCGTTGAATCGGAGGTATATGCCAGCTCATCGTTTTTTACAGCCATCGTTTTTTGGGCCGTTTTAAAATGGGAACAGGATGTTACCACCGAAATGGCCAACGGAATTAAAGGACATTTTACCCGTGCAGACAGGTGGCTGATATTAATTTTTTACCTCATTGGGCTGTCAGTGGGTGTACACCTGTTATGTATTCTTACTATACCTGCTATTGTAATGGTTTATTATTTTAAACGATATGATAGCAAAAGCAAATGGAAGACCTTTCGTGCATTTATCATTGCATGTCTCATTACAGGTATCGTACAGGTTCCAATGGTCCAATGGACTATTAAAATGGCTGGTAAATTTGATATCGTTTTCAAAAATGATTTCGGGCTTCCCTTCTTTTCGGGCTTCACTTTCTTTTTTGTATTACTTGCCGCAATAATTTATTTCATGTTGCGACTGGCAAAAAGAAAAAACTGGAACTTCTTAAAACTTGCCATGTGGAGCTTTGCATTCGTACTACTCGGCTTTTCGACTTATTATACTACGCTGATCCGCTCTACGGCAAACCCGGCTGTTGACATGTTTAACGTCGATAACCCCGTAAGTCTTGTAGGCTACCTGAGCCGCGAGCAATATGGCGACTGGCCTATTTTATATGGACAGGATTTTACAGCACAACCCATTTCACAAGATCCGGTAGATACCTATGTGAAAGGAAAGGACCGTTATGAAAAGAAAGGGAAAAAATATAATACAGAATACGATCCTGCCGATAAACATTTCTTTCCAAGAATGTGGGATAACAGCAATGACCAGGGTCACGCTGATTATTATGCAAATTTTGCGGGAATAGGTAAAGACCAAAAGGGTAATTACCTGGATAAGCCCACCATGGCCGATAACATCAGTTTCTTTGTGAGTTACCAGTTTAATTGGATGTATTGGCGATATTTCATGTGGAATTTTGCCGGAAAGCAAAACGATATACAGGGTATTGATATGGGCAATGTGAGAGATGGCAACTGGCTTACCGGAATTTCCTTTTGGGATAATGCGAGGCTTGGTGATCAAAGTAAAATGCCCGATAGCATAAAACATAATAAAGCTCATAACACCCTATTTTGCCTGCCATTTATTTTGGGTATTCTCGGGCTTATTTATCAATACAGAAAGGATAAAAAGGATACACTGATTGTTGGATTACTCTTCTTTTTTACAGGATTTGCCATAAGTATTTATCTCAACCAGGCGGGTAATCAACCACGTGAAAGGGATTATGCTTATGTAGGATCGTTCTATGCATTTGCCATCTGGATAGGATTGGGTATATTGTATGTAAAAGAATTGTTTGAGAAATTCACTAACAGTAAACTGGCGAACTATGCTTCGGCCGGCCTTTGCTTCCTGGCAGTACCATTATTAATGGGCACCCAGGAATGGAATGATCATGACCGCAGCAATAAAGTTCTGGCACGTGATCTTGCGGTTGATTACTTGCAAAGTTGTGCTCCAAACGCGGTGCTTATAACCTTTGGAGATAATGATACATATCCTTTATGGTATGCGCAGGAGGTGCAAGGCATACGAAGGGATATAAGGGTCATCAACTCGAGTTTGTTGGGAACAGACTGGTATATTAACCAGTTGCGCTACAAATTGAACCAGAGCGACCCTATCGACGTTCTCTGGACTCCGGATCAAATAATAGGAAGTAAGAGAGACGCCATTTACTATTATCCCGATGCACCCGGTGCAAAAGTTGATCAATCGCAGCCGATGGACCTTTACACAATGTTGAAAGATTATTCAGGAAGCGACGACCCGAACCGGATGGTACAGAATGGTGATGACTATCTCAATATTTATCCTTCGAAAAAAGTAAAAATTCCTGTAGATGAAAACCTGGTAAAACAAAACGGAACAGTAAACCCCGGGGACAGTGTTGTAAGCGAAGTGGTCTTCGATATTCCACGAAATGCTTTGGGTAAAAACGAGACAGCTATTTTGAATATCCTCGCTGCAAATAAATGGAAAAGGCCAATATATTTTACATCGCCTTATGACGATCTTGGTTTTCAACAATATTTACGAACTGATGGATTAACCTACAGGTTTGTACCGATAAAAAGTGGTGAAGTAAACCGTGATTTTGCTTACGACGTAATGATGAAAAAATTTGTTTTTGGAAATGCAGATAAGCGTGGTGTTTATTACGATGAAGAAAACCGGAGGCACCTTAATACTATTAGAATGCAATATGCGCAGGTTGCAAATAACCTCGCTGACCATGATCGAAAAGAGGATGCTAAAAAATTGCTCGAGCGTTGCGATAAAAATATGCTGCAGCAAAATTTTCCTTACGGAATGGTTTCCCGCCGTCAGCAGCAGGATCAAATTTCGGGGCAATTTTTATTGGCTGCATATAGGTCTGGCGATACCGTGTTGGCAAAAAAAGTATCTGAATCTTTGCGTAAAGACCTTGAACAACAGGTAACTTATTACAATAGCCTCGACGAGAATAAACAGGCATCACTGGCATACGAAAACAAGATTGTACAACAATTGTTGCAGCAGTTACAAGGCATGGAACAGTATTTTAAAAATCCGGCATCGGTGAATCCCGAAACTGAAAACCCGGTAATAAATAATATTCCGACACCAAAAAGGGAGAAGCCTGCTAACGATAAAACACAATAATATTCCCGGCAGTCGTGGCCTTGTAATATGGTTGATATAAATATTGATTTTTATTGCACCTCACAGGTTGAAAAACAGGTGAGGTTTTTTATTAAAGTCGAATCTTAATGATGCCATGAAAGATGTGGATAATTGGCTGCCGGATAGAAGCGGAAATCCTTCCCTGGTTTTCAGGGAAGATTGAAGCGTATAGCCGGATCAGAAGATCAGCAAAGGCCCTATAGATCAGAGCCCCGATTTTTTTAGACCTATCTTATTTATTTAACAGCCGAACAATAAATATCGAATAATTGTTTGGTAAATTGCAATGAAATGAGTTGTGGAAGTGAATAAAAATCCGGAAAGTAAAAACTAAATAACAATCAAAAATGATTGGACATAATTTTTCGAAATTCGACCCGAATGAAAACAAAAAGTCATCTTTTGAAAAGCTGTTGGATATTTTCATGCAGTTGCTTACTTACACCAGCGGCGAAGTTGGAGAAGCATTAAGCTGGCTTACTGAACTTGATAAAGAGTATGACCTTACCAATGATGAGTATGGAATGGGCGATTTCATTGAAGAGCTCAAAGAAAAAGGTTACATAGATGAGAATCGCGGGAATGGTGAAATAAAAATAACTCCAAAAACTGAACAGGGAATTCGTAAACGCAGCCTTGAAGAAATTTTCGGTAAGCTAAAAAAATCCAGGCAGGGTAATCATAATACATTTAAACCGGGTGGGGGAGATGAAATAAATCCTGAAACACGTCCCTTCCAATTTGGTGATACACTCGAGCAAATAGATTTTACTGAGTCTATACGCAATGCTCAAATCAATCATGGCATTGATAGTTTTACGATGTATGAAAATGATCTTGAGATAAGGGAAACAGATTTCAAGGCCCAAACTTCAACCGTATTAATGATTGATGTTTCTCATAGTATGATATTGTATGGCGAAGACAGGATAACACCGGCAAAAAAAGTTGCTATGGCGTTGAGTGAACTTATTACAACGAAATACCCGAAGGATACAATTGACATTGTCGTTTTTGGAAACGATGCATGGACGGTTGAAATTAAAGACCTGCCTTATTTACAGGTGGGGCCTTATCATACCAATACTGTTGCCGGCCTTGAACTGGCGATGGATATTTTGCGAAGAAGAAAAAATCCTAACAAGCAGATTTTTATGATTACTGATGGGAAGCCTACGTGTCTTAAAATAGGCGGGCGATATTATAAAAACAGTTTCGGTGTGGATAGGAGAATATTGAACAGGTGTATGAATCTCGCTGCACAATGTAAAAAAATAAAAATTCCCATCACTACTTTTATGATCGCCAGCGACCCGTACCTGCAAAGATTTGTAACAGAATTTACCGAAACAAATAATGGTAAGGCATTCTTTGCATCGCTTGACCGCCTGGGAGCATTTATCTTCAGAGACTTTGAAAGCGGAAAGAGGAAAACAGTGTATTAATATTTTTTATGGAACTTTAATGTACCGGGATTCCGGTACATTAAAAATTTGCAATTAAAATCCGCCCAATATGGGTTCTGAGCACAATGAATATACAAACGATAAAAACCTTAGGAGAACTAAAAGAAAGTAGCTACAAATCAAGATCAATAAAAGAAGAACTCCGCGAGAATCTCATTAAAAAAATAAGTAAGAAAGAAATTACATTTTCCGGCATCATAGGTTATGAGGATTCTGTAATTCCCGATACTGAAAGAGCTTTATTATCCCGGCATAACATTCTTTTCTTAGGATTAAGAGGCCAGGCAAAAACCCGTATGGCAAGGCAGATGACAGATTTGCTTGATGAATATATTCCAATAATTAAGGGAAGTGAAGTTAATGATGATCCTTTTAAACCGTTGAGCAGGTATGCTAAAGATTTAGTTGCGGAGAAAGGCGATGACACCCCCATTGAATGGCTGCATCGCAGTAACAGGTATGGTGAAAAACTCGCTACTCCCGATGTAAGTGTTGCTGATCTTATCGGAGATATAGATCCCATTAAAGCCGCCAACTTAAAATTAAATTATGCTGATGAAAGAGTAATTCATTACGGAATTATTCCGCGTAGTAATCGTGGCATTTTTGTCATAAATGAATTACCCGATTTACAGGCACGCATACAGGTATCGCTATTTAATATTTTAGAAGAAGGCGATTTGCAAATACGTGGTTTCAAACTAAGATTGCCTCTGGATATCATGTTTGTATTTACAGCTAACCCGGAAGACTACACGAACAGGGGCGCTATTGTAACTCCTCTTAAAGACAGGATAGAAAGTCAAATCCTAACTCACTACCCCATAAATATTGAAACTTCTTTGTCGATTACAGAGCAGGAGGCGGGCGTACATGAAGATCAATTGAAAAAAATTAAAGTAAGTGACCTGGTTAAGCGGTTAATCGAACAGGTTTCGTTTGAAGCACGTGCAAGTGAATATGTAGATAAAAAAAGTGGCGTTTCTGCGAGGCTCACGATTGCTGCATATGAAAATGCCGTAAGCGCTGCAGAACGCAGGGCAATTATGAATAAAGAAAAAGAAACGCAGGTTTGGGTTAGTGATCTTGTGGGCATTATACCATCGATTACGGGCAAAATAGAATTAGTATACGAAGGAGAGCAGGAGGGGCCTTACCAGGTGGCATATAACTTAATGGAAAAAGCAATTCGTACTCAGTTTGCTGTATATTTCCCCAACCCTGAAACCTTTAAAAAGAAAAGAGTAAAAGATCTTTCGGCCGTTGAAAATCCTTACAGGGCGATTACACATTGGTTTGATACTGGCAACCATTTGAATCTTTTTTTAGGATTAAAGGACGAAGATAAAATTCAGCTGTTATACAAAGTTGATGGTTTATATGGCCTCGTTAAAAAACATTTTCCAAATGCCAATGCTAAAGAAAATGCATTACTGATGGAATTTGTATTACACGGGCTTTCTACTTATTCTCTCATAAGTAAAAAAATTGTTGAAGGAAAAATAGAGTTTAAAGATTTAATGGGAAGTATGCTTAATTTAAGCACACAATCTTTTAGTGATGATGAATTGGATGAAGAAGATTTTAAGTAGGTGCATATGGTTATTTTATAAGCAACCCTGCTTTTATTCCACCGCTTATTCCCAGGTTAGCTCCAGGCCCGGCTTTTTGAACAACAAAATGATTGTAGACTTCTGGTGAATAATAGTAATTATTATAGTCTGCTGTTTTTACATTATCAAAAGCATAGCCAAGTCCATAATATAAATCCACCAGGAACTTCTCGCCAAAAACCCATTGATGTCCAAAATTTAAAATGATTGCCCCAAAAAGGTTGTTTCTTTTTTCAGGTACTGCATTTCCAGTCTTAAAATTTAAAATATTATCGCCATAGTAACCAATGGTAGCCGTTGGCTTTACATAGCTTCCCTGCATTACATGGGTCATTCTCGTGCCTTTACTAAAAAAGTTTGGAAGTTTATTAAACTTATAACCTGCTTCAACGAAGCCGCCAAACGCATTCCTCTTATATGGCTGGTATTGTCCGTTTATATAGTAATTGTCAATCTGGTAATTTTTTCCGGCTCCAATAATTCCTATGCTTAATTCATAACTTTTTAACGGGGAAACTGATTTCTCATAAGAGAATTGCGTATACCCTAATAGAGGTGCAAGAAAATTTATTTTAAGACCTTTCGTTAGTTGACCCGCATAGTTTTCAGGATCTTTAAAATTGGCTTTATATTTCTCGACAGTACCATTAGCGAATTCAATCCTGTTCAAAGATGATTTTTCAACGACATAAACCGGCCCATCGGGATTATCAAATAATTTATATTTGATTTCATCTGTGCCAATTTCAATTACTTTGGCGTTTATTACAGTGCCCTTTAACTTGTAGATTTTGTCTTGCGCAAAAAGCTGTGTAGCAAGCAGGATAATAGAAGCAGTAAGAATAATTTTTTTCATAAAGTAGTTTGGTAACTGACAAACAACAGTTTAATAACGTTGCATTCACTCTTAAATTATATTCACTTCTCTTTCCAGGTCAATTCCGAACTTTTCTTTAACTGAAAATTTTATTTCTTCACTCAACCTATATATTTCATTGCCGGTTGCGTTGCCATAGTTAACTAAAACCAAAGCCTGCTTTTCATAACATCCCGTGTCTCCCCTTCTGTAACCCTTCCAGCTTGTCCCGTTTCCGGGACCGCATTGCTCGATAAGCCAACCGGCAGGAATTTTAAATATATCCTCATTTATTTTGAAAGACGGAATGCCGGGGTCAATTCGTTTTAATTCGTGTAATTCGTGGCCATTGATTTCAGGATTTTTAAAAAAACTTCCTGCATTACCAATGAGAGCGGGGTCTGGTAATTTTGAAGTCCGGATGTTTATAACTGCATTGGAAATGTTCCCGATACTTAAATTTTCAACCTTCATTTTTTTTAGTTCATCTTCTATAGCCCCGTAAGAAATATTAAAATGTGGTTTTTTGTTGAGTTTATAAACAACATGTAAAATGACAAATTGATTTTTATACTTTTTTTTAAAAATACTTTCCCTGTAACCAAACTCACATTCATTTAATGTAAAATTTATTATTTCTTTTTGATCTAAATGGAAAGCCTTCAGCGAATGAAAAACGTCTTTTATTTCTACCCCGTATGCCCCAATATTTTGCATTGGTGCTGCGCCCACATTTCCCGGGATGAGCGAAAGATTTTCAACGCCACCATAATTATGATCAACACAATACATAACGAAGCTATGCCAGTTAACCCCTGCACCAGCCTCGAGGTATACATTATCTTCATCTTCATTTACAACAGTAACTCCGGGAATACCGTTCTTTAACAACAGGCCGTCAAAGTTTTTTGTAAAGAGGATATTGCTACCTCCGCCAAGAATCATTTTATTTGAAATATTTTTAGAGTTCTCAAGAATTGATTCAAGTTCTTTTGCGGAAGTAAATGTTGAAAAATATCTGGTTGCAACATCAATATTAAATGTGTTATATTTTTTGAGATGAAAATTTTCCTGGATTTGCATAAGATGTTATGGGCGCAAAATACCAAATATGAATGATTTGACTAACTCATTAAACCGGGTTACCATTCATCTGAATTATTATGTGGCGCCAGTCTCGCAAACTAAACGGGATCAACATCAGCAATAACAACTACACTTCGAAATCTTTTTTCAGCTTTTAGAAGATCAATATTATTTATAATAACTTTTTTTTGAGCATGCAGTTGCTTGGCATCTTTCGGTAGCTTGAGCAATATTTCCATGAGGAACATACTTCGAATCCGGTTAACCACAGGCGTGGCAGGTCCCACTATGTTTTGAAAATTCTTTTTCAATGAAGTTGCAAGCGCTTCTGCCGCTTCTTCCACAACTTCTTTTAATTTATGTTTTAAGTTTAAGCGTATAAGCCTGCTATAGGGAGGATAAAAAAACTGTTTCCGCATCGCAATCTCATGTTCATAAAATTTTTGATAATCATGCTGCTGAACAAACAACAAAACAGGATGATTAATTTTTGATGCCTGTATAATCACAAGCCCCTGCTCGGTTTTGCGGCCCGCTCTGCCACTCACTTGTTCCATTAACTGGAATGCACGTTCATTCACCCTGAAGTCTGCAAAACTTAATAATCCATCTGCATCAAGAATACCCACAAGACTCACTTTTTCAAAGTCAAGCCCTTTAACTACCATTTGTGTTCCCGCAAGAATATCTATGCGATGTTGTTCAAATAATTTTATCAAAGTATCGTGCGCATTTTTTCCTCTAACGGCATCAACATCCATTCGTGCGATCCTGTGTTTTGGAAAATCTTCAATAAGCTCTTCTTCAATTTTTTCTGTTCCGAAATTTTTCTCCATCCAGTTTACGCTGCCACATGCCGGACAAGTTGTTAGTTTGGGATAGGTATTTCCACAATAGTGGCAATGCAATTTGTTGGAAAATTTATGCAATGTTAGTGTTACGGCACAGTTTACACAATGCGGAATAAATCCGCAGGTGCCGCAAATTAAAAATGGAGAATAACCGCGGCGATTTTGAAAAAGAATGACCTGGTGATTATTTTGCAAAGCATTTTCAATTTCCGCTTTTAATTGCGGCGAAATCATAACCTTGCCTTTCCTGGCGGCGGCGACTGTTCTTGTATCTATGATTTTTATTTCGGGCAATTTCACTCCCCCGTATCTTTCATTAAGAGCTACCAATGCATATTTATTTTTGAGTGCGTTGTAATAACTTTCAATAGAAGGTGTGGCACTCCCCATTAAAACTTTAGCTTTAAAAAGAGAAGCGTAAAAGACTGCCGTATCACGTGCATTGTATCTCGGCGCAGGCTCTTGTTGCTTAAAGGATGGATCATGCTCTTCATCAACTATTATCAACCCAAGATTTCTAAATGGAAGAAACAAGGCGCTTCTTGCGCCGAGAATAATTTTTAATTCCCCGGTTTTTATTTTATTCCATAGTTCCACCCTTTCATTATTATTAAACTTTGAATGGTAGATAGCAATATTTCCGCCGAAATTCAATTGCAATCTTCGTATAATCTGGGCCGTTAGTGTAATTTCGGGAAGAAGATATAATACCTGTTTACCTTCATTAATGAACTTCTCGATTTGCTTAATATACAATTGGGTTTTACCACTGCTTGTGATCCCATGGAGGAGGCAAACATCTTTTTTACTCAGAGCTGTATCAATTTCAATTAACGCCGTTTTTTGAAACTCATTAAGTTCAAAGGTTACATCCATTTTTTTTGGTATGCTTCGAAGCCGGTCAACACTCCGCTTGTCAATAAAAAGAATATTTTTATCAACTAAACCTTTCAATTGAGAAATTGAAGCACCGGATTTTTTTAGAAGTTCAGTTTGAGAAACCTCGCCTTGCGTTTTTATAAGGTGTAAAAAACTTAACAATAATTCCATTTGTTTCGGAGCTTTGGAATTATTAAGCAAGTCAGAAAGCTTTTCATCATTATCATATCCGGGATTCAGAGCTACAAAATTTTCCTTCTTTTCTTTATACTTATCTGTAAAAGACTCCCACACAAAACAGACTTTTTTTTCAATAAGCCGTTTTATGATAGGATATACATGAACAATATCCGCCACCTGCTGTGCCTCCGTCAACTTTAATTCTTTCTTTATAAGTAATGCTTCAGCAATAAGATATTCTTCATTATCAAGGTCAGAAAAATCATCACCATATTCCTCGTTGTAAATTAAAACAACCTCGCTGCTTAATTTTAAATGCGTGGGCAACGCGGCTGCCATCACCTCGCCTTCACTACACACATAATATTCACTTACCCATTTCCATAGTTCTAACTGTTGGGGATAAACAATTGGCTCGTCATCAATTATACTCAAAATATCCTTTGTTTCGTACGCAGGTTTCGTTTTGACAAAAGATTTAATAATACCTGCATACTTTTTATTTTTTCCAAATACAACTTCTGCCCTGCAGCCCACCTTGATTTTATTTTCCATGGGTGACGGAACAGAATAAGTATAAGTTTTCGGAATGGCAAGAGGTAGAATTACGTCAACCCATCCACATGATGTAGATTTTATTTCATTAAATAGATCCTGGTTTTTAAAATTTTCAGCACTCATTCATGCAAATATATTGCGGCTGGCCGTGATAAGAGGGAATACCTAAACCAATTAATTGCAGCTGTAGAGCTACAGTATAGAAATTCAAGAGCTTGTTTTATTTTTATTTTCGATTCCCAAAATCCAGCTCGCTTCATATTTTATTAAGCCTTCTTCCATTTGCCGGTATATTTTTTCTTTCAGCGTTTTTGTATCGTGTATCGTTAATCCTTCCGTAGGCGTTTCTCTGAGATATACCGAACGGCTTCTTCCGGGGTTCAGAGAAAAGATGCTACTATAGTTAAGCCGGTCGTAGGTATCCAGAAATAAAATTGGCCGTATAGGTTTTTGCGTTTCAATTGCGATACGAAAAGCACCATCATAAAAACTCTTTAGAGGTTTGTGAGTCATGTTAAATGTGCCTTCAGGACAAATAAAAACAGAGATCCTTTTCCTGAGAAAAAAAATCAGACGCTTTACACTCTCTGACCTTTTTCGTGCACTTTCCCTGTTTACTAAAACAGCGCCTTTTTTATAGATATAGCCGAATACGGGAATCCTGGTCATTTCAGCTTTGCCCAAAATACGAATATGCTGGCCCCTTATTGATTTCATCATCATAGGAATATCAAGATAGGAAATATGATTACTCACGAAAATATATTCCATATCTCTTTCATGTTTTTCTTCATAAAGATTAGTATGGTTTATTCCAATAAAAAAGAAAAAGGCATCGGCCCAGAAGCGGCAGATTTTATATAACATATTCCCGCCGGTTATGGAATTAAACAAAAAAGAAATCAAAAAAAATGGTAACAACAAAAACATTAATACGAGGAACACTAAAAACCCATAGACACTGAAAATAAACCTGAATATCTTTTGCAACACGCCCACATAAAAATTTTATGGTTGAAACAAATATTACGTAGAAATATTAATACTTTCCCTTCATATCCAACAAATTAGGCTGAAATTTAACCTAAAAACAGAAAATTCAGGATTATTAAATACCCATGTTGCAAATTTTAATACAAATCCCGTACTTTTGCACTCCAAAATTTGGAAATTATGTTTGCAGTAATAAAAATCGCAGGTCAGCAATTTAGAGTTCAGCCGGGTCAAAATTTATACGTACCGCATTTAAGTGGAGCAGCCGGTGATAAAATTGAATTCTCTGAAATTCTTTTGCATGATAACGACGGAAAAATTTCTACCGGTAAGGATGCTAAGGTTACCGTAAAAGCAGAAATAGTGAATGAACTTGTAAAGGGCGAAAAAGTAATCGCTTTTAAAATGAAAAGAAGAAAAGGCTTTAGGAAAAAACATGGCCATCGTACTCAATACACACAAATAAAAGTTACAGACATAGCATAAATAAAATCGTTGAATGATATTAACCAATATCATTTTTTAAAAATATAATCTTACAATTATGGCTCATAAAAAAGGTGAAGGCTCGGTTAAAAATGGTCGTGATTCGCAAAGCAAAAGATTAGGCGTAAAAATTTTTGGCGGACAAGCAGCTATAGCTGGAAATATTATTATTCGTCAACGCGGTACTGTTTATCATCCTGGAAAAAATGTAGGTCTTGGAAAAGACTTTACAATCTTCGCAACAAAAGATGGTGTTGTTGAATTCAAAAAAACAAGGGGTGATAAAACCTTTGTTTCTATAAATCCTTTAGAAGCAACTTCATAATTTCTTTAAATTATTTTTGGGAATTAAAAAAATGTTTTTATTTTTAGTTTTTATTTACTAACAATTAAATTCTAAAAACATGGCAATGGCAAAAAAAGCTGCTAAAAAAGCTGCTCCTAAAAAAGCCGCTCCTAAAAAAGCTGCAAAGAAAGCTGCTCCTAAAAAAGCTGCAAAAAAAGCCGCCCCTAAAAAGGCTGCAAAGAAAGCTGCTAAAAAGAAATAGAAATTTATTTTTAAAGCAGAATATTAAAAAGTCCCGTTTTTCGGGACTTTTTTTATGGAGTAAGATTCTTCTGAAGTGCCTTTCTGGCGGGCCTTACGTAGATACCGCCTAATTTAGGTTGACCCCTACTTAATTTTATTTTGAACAGTTCCCCACATTTTTACGGTGGATAATTTTGATACAGAAAAATATTTTTTCCTTGGGTTTCAAACCAATAAAATAGATTGGATAAAAATCATTTTAAGTTAAAAATTTAGTCAATTTGATTCATAAAAAAATGAGCGACTAACGGTATTAAGCAGACGCTTTTGTCTTAAAAATATTATCCATTATCAAAATTCGCTATAACCCTGGAAAAACGTTTTTGAGTGTTAGAGCGACAGATATTAAGAAATTGGAAGAAATATTTTAACAATAATTTTCTTAGCAGGAATAAAAATAAACAAGCATCGTTAAGGTATTTTAAACGAAACGAACGCAGGTAATATCATTTCAGTTTTGCCCGATGCCGGCAAACTATTGTGGGTTTCTTTTAAAATAAATCGAAATTGTTTTTTGTAAGGTGAAATAAAAAAGAGACTAGGCTTCGGCAACTGGTAACTCTACAAAAAACATCGCCCATTGTCCTTCTTTGGTTTCAAACCATATTTTTCCGTTTAGCTTTTCTACAATTCCTTTACACATCGCCAGCCCTAAACCGGTACCGGATGTTTTCGTTGTAAAATTAGGAGTAAATATTCTGCTATACATTTTTTCGGGTATCCCTCCACCGTTATCTTTTATAGAAACTGTTACATGTTTATTCGTCAAATGGCTTCGGATATCTATTGTCGGTTTCCTGGCTTCCGGAACTGACTGAACTGCATTCTGCAAAAGATTGGTGAATAACCTGTTGATCTGTGTTTTATCTGCTTCGATAATTATTTCATAAGGAAACAAATGAGTGTTTATCTGGATTTTTTCATCGGTTGAATAAAGAGAAGCAACGTTAAGAAGTGTACGGTTAATATCAAAAAGCTGGTTTTTTGAATTGCCAATGTTGGCAAATTGCGCAAAGTCGCTGGCAATTTGTGATAAATGTTCTATTTGCTCTAATAAAATCCCGGCAACATATAAAGATATATTTTTTACCTCAGGCGAATCGTTGTCAATAGCCATTTGCAGGTATTGTAAATTAAGTTTCATGGGGGTAAGCGGGTTCTTGATTTCATGAGCGACCTGCCTTGCCATTTCACGCCATGCGCCTTCTCTTTCGCTCTTTGCGAGCAATTGTGCACTCACGTCCAGTTTTTTAACCATCTTGTTATATTCATTTACCAACTCGCCAATTTCATCCTTCCGGGTCCAGATGATTTCTTCATTTGTTTTCTCAAGATTCACCTCTTTCATTTTATCGCTTATGAGTGAAAACGATCTCGTAATACGATTGGTGATGAACAAGGCAATAATACCGGCAATAAGAAATATGAATGCGTTGAGATTTATTATGGTTACTAAAAAATTTGATATTTCGTCCTGCAAATTATTTTGAGATTCGAAATAAGGAATATTGAGGTACGCATATTCCTTTCCTTTCTCATTTCTCACAGGAACATAGTTACTAAGATATTCGAGGTTCCCTATCTTTTGTTCCTGGAAAAACTGGACGTCCTTTAATTTGCTTAAATGAAAGAAAGCAATGGGATCCATTTTCTTACTTACGATCCCCTTATTGTATGGTAAAGGCAACGACGAAACTTTAAGATCGCCATTGAGGTCATAGAGATTTATATCGGCCGCATTTATACCGGCGACTTTATTAATAATCTCTTCCATCCTTCCGTTTGGCAACGAATCAAAATTGATTAATTGCCGGTTAGGTAATGAAATCGTATCAATGGAATTCCGTATTTCATTTTCCATAACATGAATCGTGCGGCTAAGCTTCTCACGATTATTACTATGGTACCTGCTAATAAAAAAAAGTATCGTGGTAACACCTATTACCAGAAAAGAAAAAATGCTTATGGTGATAATAGTCCCGTGTACCTGGTTGCGAATGGTGAACTGAAGAAGTGATTTAAAATCTCCTGACAAAATTCCCCCGCCCACTAATTTATTCAAGACATTGAAAATAATAGTGATGATCAAAAATGAGCAAAATAAATATGCAAAAAGAGTAATGGATTCAATAAAAAACTTATCCTGCCTGGCTATTACAATTACTTTATTTTCATTGGCCCTGTACCACAATTCTTCGTACCCATCCTTATCTATCGTACGGAATTCATTGTATGTAAATGAAGTGGGGTCTATAGTTGTTGGAAACGGATAATCGTTATTGCTTGTGTTTAGCTGGTTGTTATTATAGATTGCAAAAGCATATACCGATGAACTCTCAATTGAATTGGCGTTCCCTTTGGAAAAAAGTTCGGGGTATAATGCATCACTTTTATATTTTTTGGGTTTTGAGACGATAAAAATATATCCTTCTCTATAGCCAAATGTGTCAGTGACCTCTTTTTTACTTATATAATTAAAACGGTCATAAGAAATATCATAATAGTATAGCCCAGGTATTCCCGTAGGTTTTCCCTGGGTTTGTACAATTGTATTCAACGAATTAAAATTGGTAGAATCCTCGTTATAAAGTGGGAGCTCATTTGCATCAAATGTGTAAATTTTCGTATCATATTTATTGAGATAGCCGGTAAAATTTTCATTAACAAGACTATCCTTCAGGTAATTATTTTCATCCGGCCCCCGAAACCTGTCGAAGATTTGTAAGAGATTTTCATTTCTGAAATCGGTAAGTATTATATTCATCATCACTTCATTCGCCGGATCTGCTTTATTGGCAAGATTTTCCGCAAAATGCTTTCTTTCTTCCAGTTCTTTTTTCCGGTTTTGTATTACGATTGCGGCAGTGATGGAAACAGAAAAGAAAAATAACCAGAAGATAAATCTTGAAGAAATAAGGTTATAAGCATGTAATGACAGGAAAGGTTTATCCAAAAGAAATATAAAAATCAAAAGCCACATGAGCAGGCTGAAGTTAAAGCTCGCATGCGGCGCATGAAGCCTTAAAGTAAGCACGATGAGACCGGTTACCGCAATAAATAAATACACAATAAACCATCGTGGCTGCAGTGCTTTAACCGGCTGGAGGAGTATTTGAATAATAAAAAAATAACCCGTGGAAACACAAGTCAAAACGATAAAGCCCGTAAGGCTATAAATATTCAGAATTGTAAAAAAATTAATGACGTCAAAAGAAATTTGCGAATCTGATACAAGGCTCCGGACTATGTTCCCGCATATAAATGTTATCCCAATCATTAACAAGATAATGACCCCGATAAAAAAGTACTTTTTAGCACTTGTTTTAAAATTAAACCCGGTTGTATCATATCTTAAATAATACCTGATGTAGAGTACAATCCATATAAATAAAAATGAATTAATAAGTAAATCTCCGAGTGAAGGAAGTATAAAATTAGACGCATAAATTGACGGATCAAACAACTCAAGCTGCCTGAAATTTAATGGAATTGGTAAGTAGTAACTCGTAATTCTAAGTACCAGCACAGATGTGATTAAAATTAAGAAGGACGGCCAGAATCCTTTTTTTTCGAAATAAAACCGTGCAAGCTTTTGAATAAAAAAGAGAACCAGAAGCCCCGCAAGAATTCTAAGCCACAAGGAAATACTATTATCATGGGAAATGATATTATCCTTTACTTGTTTGATATAAAAAAGTGTATTCCCGTCAATATCCTTTATAGGTGTTGCTGTTGGTTGCTCGCTGATGTCATAGGCATTTTCAATATCATTAACGGCTATAAATGAATTATGCAGATATTTGTTTTCAACATAATAATTCCACTTTACCGGTATAAAAGAAACAATTTCATAAAGCAATCCTTTTTCATTCTCGTAAGATTTTTTGCTGATGATGTACCATCCGTTTACCAGCATTTGAAACCATGTGCTGTCACGGGCATCCATAGTTGCTGATGTAGGTGCAATTATTTGGGTGTTCCAGAAAACCGGTAGGGGAGGGTTGAAAGGTGTAATGCGGTAAATGAAAAGAAAATAATCTTTCTTAACAAGATCGTTCAATTGCTTTTCGTCATAGCTGCTATCTGTAATCTTATTTAATAAGGTGTTGTTTTTGTATAGAGCCAGAATTTTTTTTTGCTTTTTTAGAATATCGCTTTGTACTGCTTTCTCAACTGTTCTTGTTGTTGAGTTGCCACTCCAGTAATTATCGATAATAAACGACAGGGTAAACAGCCACGCTGACGCCACCAGGAGGTATGCATTTCTGCCAAAAAAAGTATTGGTATGTTTAATCCTGAACAAATTATAATTTTTCTTTTTTTATTTCATTCCACATCGCATCCATTTCGCTTAAAGACATTTTGCTGAGATTATGTCCGTTTGATGCAGCTATCTCTTCCATCTTTGTAAATCGTTTAATGAATTTTTTATTAGTGAGTTCCAGGGCGTTCTCTGCGTCAACATTTAAAAACCTTACATAATTAATTACTGAAAAAAAAAGGTCGCCGGATTCTTCTTCAACGCGATCACGATCGTTTAAAGTTACAGCTTCAAGCAATTCTGCTTTTTCTTCCTCAATTTTGTCCCATACCTGTTCTTTCGTTTCCCACTCAAAGCCCACCAGCTTTGCTTTTTCCTGGAGACGCATGGCTTTTACCATAGCAGGAAGAGATTTCGGTACACCGCTCAAAACAGATTTTTTACCTTCATGTAATTTTATTTGCTCCCAGTTTTTCTTTACTTCCTCCTCATCCTTTACTTCAATGAGCTGGCCAGCATTCGATGCTGCACCATATATATGTGGATGACGCTTTATCAATTTTTCACAGACTGTGTCGATTACTTCCTGGAATGAAAATTTATTTTCCTCAGTAGCTATTTTGGAATAAAAAACAATATGAAGTAGTAAGTCGCCTAGTTCTTCCTTCATTCCATTCCAGTCTTTATCAGTAATTGCGTCTGTAAGTTCGAATGTTTCTTCAATCGTTTGTTGTCTCAATGTATGAATGGTTTGCTTTTTATCCCACGGGCATTTCTCCCTTAATTCATCCATAATTTTTATTAGTCGCTCTATTTCGTTATTATTTTGGCTCATAAGGAATTTTTAAATTTCAAAAAGTGATATAAAAAGAAAAAGAGTAAAAAGGAATATTCCAACGAATGAAAAAGAACCAAGTAATAATAAGTATTTGAAAAAAGTTTTAATCCTGCTTTGCCTGTAAAAATTTCTCATTGCCTTATATAAATAGTAAAATATTATCAAGACCAATGCGATGTTAATGTATTGCAACCAGCTCAATCCGGTTAAAGAAATGATTTTTGAAATTCCAAAAATCAACAGCATCGCTATAAAAACAAATATGTAAAAATGAATGGCAAATATTGCATGATCAGTATAATAAAAAGCTTTACGCCGGATATATAAAAGCTTTAGAAGCAAAGCAAATAAAGGTAGCAATACAAATAACATTTGAGGAATAGAATGCTGAATTTTGTCAACAATTTTAGCCATTGCCAATCTTTTATTATAACGGTACTTCTCATTGATCTGGATACTTTTATAAACAAGCATCTTTTTAAACCAGTTATCTTTTATTACGCCTGCGCTTAGTAATGAATCATACTCTTTTTTCGACTTATATTTTGTAGGTGTCAAGGTTATTGAAGATGAATCGAACTGCCTGCCCAAGGCTTCTTTTGTTAAAGGTTTTCCATTGTTGAGGTTAGATAATTCTTTAAGGTCCGTGGAATCAATCTTATCAATGTTGTCCTTATTTATTCCTACAACAACTATGTTTTCATCAACTTTATAAAGAGAAAAAAAAATGAGAAAAAAAACAAAAGAAGTAAATAAATACATTCTTATAGGGTTCAGAAAACTCATCCTTCTGCCCAACATATATTCTTTTGATAAGAAACCAGGTCTTAAAAGCAAATCCTTTAGTGACGTAAAAAACTTACCGTCAAAATGGGTAACATCATTAAAAAAATGTGATATTAAGTGCCAAACACTTTCTTTGGGCTCAATATTTTCCTGCCCGCAGTTATGACAATATTTTCCAACAACAGTCGTTCCACAGTTAAGACAATTTTTTTCTTTCCGTTCCGGAAGATGAGACATTTTGTGCTTTGTAAATTCTGGTTAAAAATACCAAACTAAATCTGCTTCAAAAATTATTCGGTTATTTTACATCTATGAAAATTATTAAAATCGTATATCCTGGTTTTTCAACGAAACAACACAGACATTTTTTTATCAGGCTGTTACTTTTATCCTTCTTCACTGGCATATTTTCGTTCGTTGCGGGTGCGCAATATTTCTATAAAGACATTTGGACTACCAATCAGCTTATAAATGAATATTCAATATTGAAAAACGAAAATTTTAAAACCATAAAAATTAAAAGCTTTGAAGACGACGGGGAACCAAGTCAAGGATTTTTCTGTGAAAAGAAAGTCAACAAAAATTTTACGCAGTCCCAGATGATTTCCAGGTCAAATATAACCGGGCAATCACTGTTAGTTTCTGATTATGATATAAAGGGTCGTCCCATAAAAACTATTAATACAACTCCTACGACAACAAGCTCAACTCAATATGAATACGATGACAGTAACAGGCTAAAAAAAGTGCAAACGATTACTAAGGCAGATGAGGATTTGGGCGAGATTACCGAAACGCATGAATATTCATACCTGGGAAATACCCCGGTAAGTATGCTCCGGAAAAAAAATAATTCACCTATATCTATGATACATTTTGTAACCGATTCAATCGGAAATGTAATTGAAGAAAATGCCGTGGGAAGTACAAATGTGGATAAAAAGTTTTTCTACTATTATGATGACAAAAACCGGCTTACGGATGTAGTTCATTTTAATGAAACAGCGGGGAGACTTCTCCCTGATTATATGTATGAGTACAATACTTCCAACTCTGTCCAACAAATGATATCTACCGAAGAAGGTGGTGGTAATTATTTTATCTGGAGATATAGCTACAACGATAAAAACCTACGGGAAACTGAAAGATGTTTTTCCAAAGAAAAAAGGTTATTAGGAACTATTAGATATGAGTATAACTGATGCTCTACTACACCATTTGGTAAACATCGAATAATAATATAAAAAAAGCAATAATTACTGCGAGGAACATCAACACCCGCACCGATAACAAATTTTTACTGAAGCTTCTGATAGCAAAAATTATGGCAAGCAGGCAGCAGGTAATTGAAATTATATGAATAGTTGAAATATTGTGCAACCAGGAGGGGAAGTAATCAAGGTAAGTACTCATTTTTTCCTGGGCATTTAGCCCCGTTGCCTTTAACCCGATTGAAGACCACATCATAAAAAAAATTAAAGCAGGTAGCAAAAATATTATTGCCAAAGCTGCAGTTGCCTTACGGGAAATATGTGAAGATTTTGTCATAAATTATGGATTTGATCATTTAAAAATATATAAAAAACGATAACTCTCATAATCCCCACAGAAATTAATAATAAGCAGACCTGCAAATTCCCGTTTATGCCAGCTATATCACTTCCTGGATCATTAAAGTAAAAAGCCGAAGAAAGTAAAAATAAGATTCAACCAAAAGCTATTTGGACATTCGTTCCGGTTTAGATTTTAGACGCGAGTTAACGCTTAGTTAAACTACTTTTTTTTATCATTTCCCATGTATCCGGCAAGCTTTATGTACGTCTTATAATTATAAAATTTACTAAAATGAAAAAGGCATATACATACATTAATTTACTACTGATTGTTTTGCTCGCTTCCTGCGGTGTTTCTAAAGATTTTGCCCAGGACTATGCTCCTGAATCTTCAGGTATTACCTACCAGCAATTTTATGATGACCTTAGCCCCTATGGCAATTGGGTAAGTTACCAGGATTATGGTTACGTGTGGGTTCCATACGAAGCTGGCTTTAGGCCTTATTACAATAACGGACATTGGATTTATACAAATTATGGCTGGACCTGGGTATCAGGCTACAATTGGGGTTGGGCACCGTTCCACTACGGCCGTTGGTTTTATGACAATTCCTATGGCTGGATGTGGGCACCCGGTTATGAATGGGCGCCGGCCTGGGTTTCATGGAGAGGTGGCGGCGACTACTATGGATGGGCCCCCCTGGGCCCGGGAATGGATTTTAATATAAATATTGGCTCACGGCTTCCTTACAATTATTGGTCATTTGTGCCACACCGTTATATTAACAGTCCACGCATAAATAACTATTACATTAATCGTGAAAGGAATGTCACTATCATAAATAATACCACCATAATAAATAATTCAAATTTTACAAAAGACAGGCGGGTATTTGCGACAGGCCCTTCCGTTACAGAGGTTGAAAAAAATACACGTGAAAAAATAAGAGCTGCACGAATTGTACAAAAAAACCGACCCGGCAATACCGATGTCTCCGGTTCGACTGTAGCAATATACAAACCCGATGTAAAGGAAAGGCCTTCACAAAATGACCAGGTAAAACCCAGGAAAATAGAAAATCTAAATGATGTGAAAATGCGCCGCGAAAGTGTTGATGCCCAAAAAAATGGGGTTGTAACAAAACCAGTAACACCATCGGAGAACAGTACTCCGCCAGTAAATAGAAAACTAAATACAAATCCGGTGTTAAAAGAAAGGCTTGATGCTGTAGCTGAAAAAAATAACCAAACCCAGGAAACCCAAAGAACTGTTCCTTCGCAAAAACAGAGGTTGAATGAAAGACAGGATATTATCAGGGAAAAAAATAATAATATTCGTCAAAATGAAAACAATCAAAATAACAACAATAGAGAGCCTGCTGTAATAAATAACCAGCCGCCGATACGCACGTTACGTCAACCGCCCAACAATAACCAAAAACCTGATAATATCACGCCACCTGTAAACAGGCCGCCGGTGAAGGCCAACCAGGAGAACACTATACAGCGAAGAGATATCCCTCAGGAAAATTACAGGCCCGAAAATAAAATGCCTGTTAACCAAACACCCATAATAAGAAATCCAAACCCTGTAAACTCACAACAGGAACGAAAGGAAACTTTTCAAAGAAATAGGGATTAAATTAAAAATCAAAATTAAAAATTGAAGCGGCATTAGCCGCTTTTATTTTACCTGTACAGTCCCTTTTGAACTATAAAAAAATGAAATGTAATTTTGTATTGTTATCTTTTTCAAATACCGGCTAATATTTTATATAATGATCGAATTTTTAAGGCAACCCTGGCCATGGTACATAGCCGGCCCCTTAATTGGGCTGATGGTTCCTTCGTTATTGATATTGGGAAAAAAAATGTTTGGCGTATCATCGTCTCTTCGGCACATTTGCGCCGCATGCGTGCCTTTCGATATTCCATACTTTAAATATGCATGGAAAAAAGAGGCATGGAATTTATTCTTTGTTGGCGGTATATTAATTGGCGGGTTTATAGCCGCCACATTTCTTTTCAGCAGTGAGCCAGCCCCCTTAAATCCAAAATTAATAACTGAGCTTTCAGGATATGGCATTACTGATTATCATTCCTTAGTTCCTCCGCAACTTTTTAACTGGCAACAACTATTAACGTTGAAAGGATTTATTATGATGGTGATGGGAGGTTTCTTTGTAGGTTTTGGAACAAGATATGCAGGAGGTTGCACATCCGGCCATTCAATAATGGGCTTGTCTAATTTGCAGTTACCATCTTTAATTGCAACTATTTGTTTTATGACCGGCGGGTTTATTATGGCAAACTTTATTTTACCATTTATTTTAAAAATGTAATCGATGACCAACCCAACCATGGTAGAAACCAATACTGATTTCGAAGTCCGTTCATTGGATACCATGTGTATTAATGAGTCGACATTGCAACATACATGGTGGCATAATTTAAAATACCTTTTCGCGGGAATTTTATTTGGAATCATATTGGTAAAATCAGAAGTGATTTCATGGTTTAGGATCCAGGAAATGTTCCGCCTGCAAAGTTTTCATATGTACGGCGTTATTGGGTCGGCCGTAGTAACCGGTATTATTTCTGTCTTAATCATAAAAAAATTTAAGATAAAAACTATTTATGGGGAAAAAATAGAACTGTATCCCAAAAGATTCAATAAAGGTCAGATTTACGGAGGATTAATTTTCGGTTTTGGATGGGCTTTAACCGGCGCCTGTCCCGGCCCTTTGTTTGCGCAAATTGGTTCGGGGGCTTTGGTTGTTAGTATTACTTTGTTAAGCGCTATTGCCGGGACCTGGGTATATGGTTTATTAAGAGAAAAGTTGCCACACTAAAATTTTTTTATGGCAAGAATAAAAAAAAGCGGTGTTCTGTTTCTTTTATTTTCAATAATTGCCGGCAAGATAATATCGGTTACATCGTGTAACATTGATAATGAAAAATCTGGCAGCCGGATAAAAAATGATTCGCTGCCCGAAGCGCCATGGTATGGATGGAATCAATACCAGATAATACCCGAAGATTCTTTAGTTCGGTTGGGCTATGACCTCATCGAAAACACATCTTATTATTTCGGCCCCAAAGGAAAAGTTGCAGCTATTTCAAATGGAATGAATTGCCAGAACTGTCATATTAAAGGTGGCATTATTCCATGGGGTAATAATTTCAGTGCAGTAGTGATGTCTTACCCAAGATTTAATTCTCGTAGCGGAAAAATAATGTCGATGTCGAGGCGGGTGAACGATTGTTTTGAGCGTAGCTTAAATGGCAGTGCAATAGATACTACTGGCCGTGAAATGCAGGCAATTATCGCATACATGCATTGGATTGGCGATGATATTCCAAAAGATCAAAAACCATTAGGGTCAGGAATAATGCAGTTGCCTTATTTAGAACGGCCCGCAGATCCGTTAAAGGGAAAGACGGTATACATCAATAATTGCCAGCGTTGTCATGGTAGTAATGGCGAAGGAGTTCCGAATGCTGATGAATCAGCATATGTGTATCCACCGTTATGGGGCGAAAACAGTTACAATACAGGAGCAGGAATGTATCGTCTATCAGGATTTGCAGGTTTTGTAAAAAACAATATGCCGTTCCTGGAAGCTGAGTATGATCATCCAAAGCTTACGGATGAAGAATCGTGGGACGTCGCCGCATTTGTAAATAGCCAGCCCCGCCCCGCTATAAAAAATAAAAGTGATTATCCCGACATTTCAAAAAAGCCAATTGACGCACCCATTGGCCCATTCGCTGATACCTTCTCTGAAGAGCAGCATAAGTATGGTCCGTTTAAACCCATTGCAGACGCCGTGCAGAAAATGAAAAAATAAAAGGTGTTGCGATAATTTTTACATTCACGTTAGGGTTTATTTCAAACAAAGCACGGGGTCTTTTGTTAATTTTGCAAAAAAAGATATTATGAATGTGATAGAGATGGAAAGAATGACGGGTGATTTCGGTTTTGAAACAAAAGATGAAAATGGGCATATCATTCAAACAGACAGCAGCATTGAAAATGGCGGCAGCAACTATGGCTTTCGGCCAATGCAGTTAATTTTAGCAAGCCTCGGAAGTTGCAGTGCAATCGATTTGGTTTCAATTTTAAAAAAACAAAAGCAATCAATTGAAAAATTTAAAATTAAGGTTGAAGGGGAAAGAGAACAGGACAAAATTCCTTCTCTATGGAAATCAATAAAAATATCATTTACTTTAGACGGAGATATTGATGTTGAAAAAGCAAAAAAGGCCGCGGCATTATCAATCGAAAAATATTGTTCCGTTGCTGAAACCTTGCGAAGGGGCGGCACAGAAATTACCTGGCACGTGCGTGTTATTAATTCAGAATCTTTGATAGAAAATTAACCCTCATAGAACAACATAGAATGAACACAAACTTTTTCGAACAGCTATTAAGCAAGCAACAGCAAAAAGAAGGCGTGCCCTCCAATGAAATTATTTCCGGGTGGGCATTAGAATTAATATGGTTATTATATCCTGAATTGTCGGCAAGTTCTTATTCTTCTATTGATGAAATAAAAAATAGATATACAAAACTCGAGGACGGCCTTGTGAATATCTTAAATACTACCAGCGCATGTAAAAAGGATGATAATAAAGAAATTGCAAAACAGTTTTTTGAAAAGGTTCCGCAACTATACAGTGTGTTAAATACGGATGTTCATTCGCTGCTTACAGGAGACCCTGCGGCAAGAATTGAATTTGAGGTAATACGTGCCTACCCTGGCTTTTTTGCATTGTGTTTTTACCGCATTGCACATGAATTACTGCGATTAAATGTTCCTTTCATTCCCCGCATACTTACTGAACATGCCCATTCCAAAACAGGTATCGACATACATCCCGGGGCAGTAATTGGAGATCATTTTTTTATAGATCACGGTACTGGTATTGTAATTGGAGAAACTGCCGAAATTGGCAGCTATGTAAAACTTTACCAGGGTGTTACTTTAGGCGCATTAAGCGTAGAAAAATCTTTTGGCTTTACAAAACGCCATCCCACAGTACAAGACCATGTCGTGATATATTCTGGTGCAACTATTTTAGGAGGTGAAACTGTTATCGGCCATCATAGTGTTATTGGCGGTAACGTGTGGATTACCAAAAGTATCCCTGCCGGTTCCCTGGTATTTCATAATCCTGAAATAACAGTTGTGGAAGGAAAAATTGATAAATATTAACGCAGCATGGCAACTATTTTAGATACAGTTGGTAATACTCCTATGGTTGAGCTGCAAAAACTAAATACAAATAAAGAAGTAAAAATTTTTGCTAAACTTGAAGGGAACAACCCGGGAGGAAGCGTGAAAGACAGGCCTGCGTTGAATATGATAAGAAGCGCCCTGGAACGCGGTGATATTAATAAAGACTCAAAATTAATAGAAGCTACAAGTGGAAATACAGGGATTGCACTGGCATTGATGGCGAAATTGTATAACATCGAAATTGAATTGGTTATGCCTTCAACTTCCACGCGTGAACGTGTGGTAACAATGGAAGCTTTTGGCGCAAAGGTTACACTATTAGACACTATTGAAACTTGTAGAGATTATGCAGACGAAAAAGCTGCAACCGGTGAATTTTTTATGCTGAATCAATTTGCAAATCCTGATAATTATCAAGCGCATTATAAAACCACGGGCCCCGAAATATGGAGAGATAGTAACAAAGGCATTACTCATTTTGTAAGTTCGATGGGTACTACCGGAACTATTATGGGCTGCAGTCGCTTTTTTAAGGAACAAAATAAGAATATTCAAATAATAGGTTGCCAGCCAACGGAGGAATCCTCTATCCCGGGTATAAGGCGATGGCCGGTTGAATATCTTCCTAAAATTTTTGAACCGGAAAGAGTTGACAGGATAATGGATGTAACACAGGATGAAGCGGTTCAAATGACCAGGAAGCTTACAAAAGAAGAAGGCATCTTCGCCGGAATGAGCAGCGGCGGCGCAGCGTCCGCAGCGCTTCGGCTTGCAGATGAATTATCATCGGGAGTTATTGTTTTCATTGCCTGCGATCGGGGAGACAGGTATCTTAGCAGTGATTTGTTTGGATAAAAAAAATGATTTCTCTTGGCATATTCTTATTCCTATTCAAATTATTTTTCATAATAGTCAAAACCTTTGTAAATACTTTTTTAAAATTATTCTTTGATTCTTACAACTCTCCCTTGGAAGCACATGCTTTGATACGTGATAATTTTTATTATTTTATTCAGCCAATAAAATTAAAATGCCATTTACTTTTTCACATCCTGCAATAGTTTTACCGGTGACGTATCTTCCTAAAAAATGGTATTCGCTTAGTGGATTAATCATTGGCAGTATCACACCAGACTTTGAATATTTTATGAGGATGAAAGATTATAGCAAGTACAGCCACACATGGACAGGTTTGTTTTGGTTTGATATTCCGCTTGGATTGTTTTTACTTTTTATTTTTCACAATGTGGTGAGGAACGTATTAATCGAATATCTTCCCTTTAGTGTGAAT
>JBBSPK010000020.1:0-28783 GCA_038258875.1 Chitinophagales bacterium | reverse complement strand
TACTGCAACAATCTTGCTGCCTACCCTTCAACATTGAGCGAGCAACTCTTTTCCGATGGTATCGGAGTGTTGATTTACGTGGCATTACAGCACACAAGGTTTACCCGAAAATATTGTTACCAATATCTTCCGTGAGCTCTTACCTCACATTTTCACCCTTATCCCGGTTGTAACCGGGACGGTAATTTTCTGTGGCACTTTCTTCCCAATTTACCCGGTTGTTACCAGGGACCAGGACCGGCCATTAACCGGTGTGTTGCTCTTGGCTGTCCGGACTTTCCTCCCCTGAATTAACAAAAGCGATAACCCGGTTTGCAGGGCGGTAAAGGTAATTGAAATATTGATTTGTGAGTCGTGAATGGTGAATTTGTGAATGGTGATTGGTGAATAGTGAGTTTCAAAATGTATTACATTTAATATTTTAAAAATTTTTAGACCTGATTTTTAAGAAGTTGTCCATTGCCCATTCACCATTCACCTTCTGCCTTGCGGCCTAAACCTTTCACCCTAATCAATATTGAAAAAAAATCTCTGTAGCACCGTAACCATAATTATGATGATATTGATTAACGAAACTTTTTACCTCGGGTTTTAGTTTTAAAATTTCATGAATTTCTTCCCTTAATTTTCCTTTACCTATTCCATGAATTACGATTAAATCAGGTTGACGATGTGCAACAGCCAGGTTAAAATATTTTTCGAATACGCTTAATTGTAATGATAAAATTTCAAAGTTGGAAAGGCTTTGCCAGTTCCCAGATAGTTTTTCAATGTGGAGATCAATTACAGATCGGGCAGGCTCCAGGTTTTGCGTTGCTTTTGAGGCATCATACAACTGACCGTAAGTATTTACAAAATCAGGTTTAATATCCTCCGGTTTATCAGGATAGTGTTTAAATAACTGGTATGAAAAAGTAGGCTCATTTTTCATTTTCATGTCTTCAATTTTTTGAAACAACTGCTTTGCCTTTATTTTTAGTGAAGTTTCAAAATGGACAGCTTTTTTTTTGTTGGTATTTACTAGGGTGAAGTCAAAACAAAATTTTGGTGAATCATTCATTTCTTCGAAAGGAACATCATGCAGATAAAAATCTGAGAGGGGTAAAAGCTGATTATTCAGTTCAAATCCACAAGATCCTGAAAAACTAATTTCGTACGCAAAATTGTAGGGCTCGTCCGTTTGATTAATCAGATAAATTTTAAAGCTTTCAACAATATCATCATCAATAACATTTTTATCAAACACCGGTAAAAAAGAAAGCCATACACCCTCTCCTACGTTATATTTTGAAGTTGCTTTTTCTTTTTTAATATTATCAATGTAAACTTTATCCTTTTTTTTTCCAGGATTACGCTCATCAAAATATTTCTTTTCGGAAAATCTTTTAAAATAGGGAAAGTCAATCTGGTCCATATACACCGGAAATCTTACGCCGTCTACATCAATCAATACCATTTTGTCATTAATGATATCAACCACCTCACCCTCTTCGTTTGAGTGTAATAATAAAACTCTATCCCCCAGTTGGTATTTCATTTCACAAAGATACTCAATGTGAAATTTTGGAATGGATGATCACGATCGCACTGAAAAGTTCCTAATCAACTGCACTTATCCACAGCCGTTAATAACTTTAACTGACTTGAAGGAGACAAACGATATAAATTTGCATCAGAAAAAGGCGTTTCTCAAAAGAATGGACCTTTCGGTGTAGGCTGGAACATTCCGCCACCGTTAATTAATTAGCGATTTTTACTGGCAAACGTTTTTTTCCAGTATATCGGATTTTAAGGAGGCTATATTTTTATATGGCCTCCTTTTTTTGAAAAAACACCCCCGGCAAATCTAATCAGTTAATTTCTGAATCATTCTCTAACCCGGTAGACGACCGCTTCATAGGGTGTTAGTGTGACAGATGCCTGCATGTTTGTTACAGGAGCTCTTTTGTAATTAGAAAGGAGTACTTCTGCCTTCTGTAAATTGATCCCGATTTTGGCTGGCGCATTCGTTCCCGAAAAATTTAAAAGCACCAACATCTTTTCCCCGTCTTCTTCTCTCGTATAGGCATAAACGTTATGATTATTTTTATCAAGTAAAGTGTATTTGCCGTAAACAAAAACAGAATTGTCTTTTCTTAGTAACATATTTCGCAACTTTATTTTTACCATTTCTTATAACTTTACCCCGGTAAAAAGTCTTTCGTATAAAAAAACCAATTAATTTTCCATGCCAATAAACAGGAGAAAATTCGTAAAAAACGCTATGTTGATTCCCGGTTTTTCAGTCGGAGCATCTTCCATATTATCTTTCAGTGAAAAAATTTACCTGAATTCAAATCAGTTCAGGCGTGTTCGCCCCACCGATCCCGGGTGGCCTTCAGCAGAAAAATGGGAGCAGTTAAAAAAAGCAGTTCACGGAAATTTGATAAAGATTGAATCTCCATTGGCTGCATGTAAAGTAACATCAAATAAAAAAAATTGTGATGAGGTATTCAGGGGTTTGAAAAACCCATATTACATTGGAGATAACCCGGCGCTTACACAAACCAGTGGCTGGCTTGATGCATGGACATCACAGCCAAGCGCGTATGCAGTTGCTGCTCACACGACAGAAGATGTGGTTGCCGCAGTAAACTTTGCACGAAGTAATAATTTAAGATTGATCGTAAAAGGTGGCGGGCATAGTTACCAGGGCACTTCCAATTCTGTAGATTCATTGCTTATATGGACGAGAGCAATGAACAATGTAACGGTTCATGATAGTTTTATTGCCAAAGGATGTGAAGGAAAACATACGGCCCAGCCTGCAGTAATGATTGAAGCCGGGGCGATGTGGCTTCATGCTTATGATGAAGTAACAACGAAGAACGGAAGATATGTGCAGGGCGGCGGCTGTACAACAGTTGGCGTTGCCGGTTTGATACAGGGTGGCGGCTTTGGAAGTTTTTCTAAAAGTTATGGAATGGCTGCAGCCGCGTTATTGCAGGCTGAAATCGTAACTGCAGATGGTTCGGTAAAAATTGCAAATGCATGTAATAATGCAGATTTATTCTGGGCCCTAAAAGGTGGAGGCGGTGGAAGCTTTGGTATTGTTACAAAGCTCACGTTGAGAACCCGGGAATTACCCGAAAACTTTGGTGTTGTATATGGTGTTATTAAAGCAATTTCAGATGAAGCTTTTAAAAAATTAATAGACAGGTTTATTAATCTCTATTATGATAAACTTTTCAATCATCATTGGGGCGAGCAGGCTGCGTTTCATACCAATAATACCATGAACATCACCATGCTTTTTCATGGCCTCAGCAAAGAAGAGGCACAATCATCATGGCAGTTATTTGAAGCATTGATAAAAGAAGACACACAAAATTATACGATGACAGTACCTCTCACGACAATCACTATACCTGCCCGGCATTTCTGGGATGTTGACTTTCTCAAACAATATGCTTCTGATTTTATAGCAACTGATGACCGTCCGAATGCTGATGAAAAAAATATATTCTGGAAATCTGATAAAAGTGAAGCCGGGCAATTTTTGTGGGCTTACCGCTCAGCATGGTTACCATCCACATTGCTGGAGAAAAGTAATCAACAGCAACTCGTGGATGCACTATTTTCTGCAAGCCGTAACTGGACAACTTCATTACATTTTAATAAAGGGTTGGCGGGAGCGCCTGCTGAAGAAATTGCCGCAGCTAAAGATACTGCTATGAATCCCGGTGTACTCGACGCCTTTGCATTGGCAATTATTGCGGGTGAAGGACAGCCTGCATTTGCAGGTATTGCCGGGCATGAGCCCGACATGAATGAAGCCCGTCACGGAGCTCAACAAATTAATAAAGCAATGGGGGAGCTACTCAAGGTTGCACCCGGTTCAGGATCCTATGTATCTGAAAGCAGTTTCTTTGAAGAAAATTGGCAACAATCCTTCTGGGGTTCCAACTATCCAAAATTAGCGGCAATAAAAAAGAAATACGATCCAAAGGGGCTTTTCTTTGTACATCATGGAGTGGGTAGTGAAGAATGGAGTGATGACGGTTTTACAAAATTGAATTGAGTTGGTCATGAAAAACACCGGCCATGTAGAGAGTAACCAACCTAGATTTTGACCTTCGGCAACATTGTTTAAAATACGAATATAAGACATGCCGATAAAAAATAATGCTCTCCCTCCTTCTCACAATTTTATCAAAGAGCCATTGCCGGTTACAAAAACAACAACTTTTTTCATATAAATTTTTTACAAAAATGTAGCTATAATGTAAAACCATTTACATGTTTATGTATGAATGGTTATAACCATTAGATGAAGTGAGAAAACCACGGAATTTCAGAAGCGTCATTATCAATAGCACACATCCGGTTCATTTGTGCATCCCATACAAAAATATTTTCCTCACCACCATTGTAACTTACCCGGTATCTTGTTTCATCATTATATTCAAATGGAATTGCTTTAACCTCATAGGGCACTCCATCCACTCTTAGTTCAAACCTATGTTTTTTCACAACGATTATTATTTGTTCAAAAAAGTAGTTGAAAATTATTTACCCGGTATAGTTGGCCTTACTTCTATTTTACTAGGTAAGGTTCTTGCGGGCATTCGTAAAAGATTTGCAACGATCTGGCCAATATCTTCGGGCTGAATTTTCCACGCATCATCTTCATCGGGAATATGATTATCAAAGTATGTGGCAACCGAGCCGGGCATAATAGTTGTCACTTTAACATTATGTTTGCGCAAATCAAGCATGATTGCCTGGGTAAAACCAACAAGTCCAAACTTGCTCGCATTATATGCCGAACCATTCGCAAAAAAATTTGTACCTGCAAGACTCGCAATAGTAATGATATATCCTTTAGATTTTTTTAAAGCATCGATGCTTGCTTTTACACTGTTGAAAACACCCGTAAGGTTTGTATCAATAGTAATTTTCCAGTTCTCTTCCGTCAGGTCTTCAATAGATGCAAAATGGCCCACACCGGCATTGGCAACCAATACATCGAGCGCACCAAAATGATCGATTGTAGCTTTTACGGCTGTTGCCTCGGATGTGAATGAACTTACATCAGATTCCAATGCGAGTATCTTTGAAGCATCTTTACTTAAAGAATCGACAGCTTCTTTTGCGGCTTTTAAATTCCGGCTGGTAATAGCTATTCTCATCCCGTTATCAAGCAAAGCCTTTGCTATGCCATATCCAATACCTTTCGACCCACCGGTTATATAGGCAACTTTATTATTAAGATTATTCATAATTATCTAACATTTTTATGTTGTATTTGTTTAATATAATTTACACGTCAACATTATTCTTTAAAATCACTACAAAAATAGTGCAGGTAAAAATTTTCTATTATTATTCTTATGTGCTTTTTTTGCAGAATGGCAAAAATCAAAACTATTCTGGACTGCAATTAGCCATTGTAGCAGGCGCTCAAATTGACCCACGCAAATAATGAAATCTTTTGTCGATCATTAAATAGAAAAGCCTGCGAAGGTGAGCAGGAAATAAAAATTCATCACCAAACCATAAAATCAGAAGTTCGCTTTGTACGCCCATTCCCTGGCGTTTCCTGTTTATTCATCAAATCACATCCTTCATCCCCAGTTTGCTATGATGCCTGCTGTAAAGGAAAAATATAATAAGGCCTATAATGAGCCAGATAAGAAACCGCATCCAGTTAGTGTAACCCAGCTCTGTCATTAAATAAAAACAACTTGCCAGGCCTAATGTAGGAATAAGGGAAAGTTTTTTTATAAATGATGCGATAGTTAATGCAGTGGCTAATATTACAAATAAAAAGAAAGGAAGCTTATCCCTGAAGACTTCCCACCCTTCTGTAAAATCAAACAAGCCAAGAAAATTTTTCCAGAAAAATATTACACCCACAATAAATAAAACAGGAACAATAAATTGGGAATTGATGTAAGGAATCTTAAACTTCGGAGCTTCCTCTCCTGCTTCTCTTGCCGGTAGCAAAAGTACGCCGCCACATACAAGCACAAACGCAAATAAAGTTCCTATGCTGGTGAGGTCGGTTACTTCAGTAAGGTTTAAGAAAAGTGCGGGTATCGCAACAAGCAATCCCGTAACAATCGTTGAAAAAGAAGGCGTTTTATATTTCGGATGAATACGGCTAAAAGCCTTTGGCAGCAAGCCGTCACGGCTCATGCTCATCCATATACGGGGCTGGCCCATCTGGAAAACCAGCAACACGCTCGCCGTAGCAATTACCGCACTGAATGAAATAATATAACTGATTTTATCAAGGCCTACCTGTTTAAAAACAAAAGCTAACGGATCGCCTACCTGCAAAGTTTTATAAGAAACCATCCCTGTTAATACCAATGCGATTAATATATAAAGAACGGTGCAGATAATAAGTGAATAGATCATTCCTTTGGGTAAATCTCTTTGCGGATTTTCACATTCCTCCGCCGTCGTAGAAATGGCATCAAACCCGATATAAGCAAAGAACACCGCAGAAACTCCTTTCATCATTCCTCCAAAGCCGTTGGGTAAAAAAGGGCTCCAGTTAGCGGGGGCTACATAAAAAAAACCTATGGCAATTACTGCAAGAATGATAATTATTTTGAGCCCAACCATAAGGTTCGTTGCCTTTCGTGTTTCTTTTATGCCTGTATATACAAGCCATGTAATTAAAAATACAATGGCAAGCGCAGGTATATCTGCAATGAGGCGAAAATTGCCTGCATGTGGGGCGTTTAGCCATGCATTATATCCCTGCCTCATATTTTGGGAAAGATCAGCAAGCACTGTTCCCTTTGCCATTTCATTTGTAGCAGCATTGAAAGCACGGGACGCACTTAAATAATCTGTTGTTAAAAACGCCGGAACATGAATATGAATTCCTTCCATGAGATTTACGAAATACTGGCTCCATGATATGGCCACCGCGATATTGCCGATGGCATATTCCATTAAAAGATCCCAGCCGATTATCCACGCTATGAGTTCACCAAATGATGCATAGGCGTATGTTTAAGCACTACCGCTAACGGGTATCCGCGAAGCAAATTCTGCATAACATAAAGCAGAGAATCCACAACAAACAGCGGTAAGAATAAAAAGAAGGGAAACGCCGGGGCCTCCCTGGTAGGAGGCATTTCCAATCGTTGAAAATATGCCTGCCCCAACGATTGCTGCAATACCCATGGCAGTAAGGTCTTTTACCGTTAAAACTTTTTTTAAGCCGGTAGCTGAATGTGTGGCATCGGATAAGCCTTCTTTTGCATCAGCTAAAATTGCAGTGATACTTTTTTTTCGGAAAAGCGGATGAGGCATTTTGGTAACCTTTTAGTGGAAATGAAAATAAAGAATTAATATGGAATAAAATTATTCCATAAAATAAGAATCTATTATTCGCCATGCCTCCCCTCTACATTTAATGCTTTTGAAATGTAATAGTGCCTGAAGGGGAAGGGGCAACGCCCAGGAAAATAATAAATTCTGCTGCGGGAGATCAGTTCCCAGGTAAGAGGCGACACCGATGATTTCTTTGGCTGCATGTCGGCGGCCGGTTATTGATCTTAAAGAAATTTATGGGCAGGAATTATAGAAGCCATTAATGAAGAACAGGTAAAAGAATTTTATTAAGAATGATCCTTCAAAAATAAATGCCTGTGAATTTTATCCAATGAGAGCAATATTGCCAGGGATTAGGTAATTGTCCTCTACCCTATTCCATCTACCGTAACTTCCCTGCTAATTTTTTGAACCAATCCCTGCAATACTTTACCGGGACCGGCCTCAGTGAAACGATTAGCTCCGTCAGCTATCATTTGTTCAATGGTTTGTGTCCACCTAACAGGGCCGGTTAGTTGCGATATTAAATTATTTTTTATTTCCTCAGGCTCTGTTACTGCCTTGGCAACAACGTTTTGATAAACTGGGCAAAATGGATTTGAAAAAGGAGTTTCCTCAATAACTGCCGTCAACTCTTCCTTAGCTGGTTGCATAAGGGGTGAGTGAAAAGCTCCCCCAACTGGGAGAACAAGAGCTCGTTTTGCTCCGGCTGCTTTTAAAAGCTCACATGCTTTTTCGATGCCTTTAATCGACCCTGAAATTACAATTTGGCCGGGGCAGTTATAATTAGCAGGCACTACTATCTCGTCGGTGATGCCCGCACATATTTCTTCAACTTTTAAATCATCAAGACCGAGTATCGCCGCCATGGATGAAGGGTTAATCTCACACGCCTTTTGCATGGCCTTTGCCCTTATCGATACAAGTTTTAACGCGTCTTCAAAGAGTAAGCATCCATTGGTAACCAGTGCGGAAAATTCGCCGAGTGAATGCCCGGCAACCATGTCTGGTGTATCATGCTCAATGGTTTTAAAAGCAATAACAGAATGAAGAAATACAGCCGGCTGAGTTACGTCCGTTTGCTTCAACGCTTCAGCACTCCCCGTAAACATAGCGTCAGAAATACGAAATCCTAATAGTTCATTCGCTGCTTCAAACAACGATTTCGCAGAATCATGACTGTCATAAAGTTTTTTTCCCATTCCGGTAAACTGCGAACCCTGGCCAGGGAATACAAATGCATGCTTCATTCTAAAAAATTTAAAAACTTACCCAATTCGTTCTATTATGCTAATACACATAACCAGAAATTATTATCTTCTTTTAATGAGATCAGCTTGTATTAAACTAATGAATTCACTTCTCGTTGATTGCTTTTCAAACTCCCCAAAAAATGCGGAGGTGGTGGTAACAGAATTTTGCTTTTGCACACCTCTCAACATCATGCAAAGATGTTCGGCTTCAATTACAACAGCCACGCCCAAAGGATTTAATGTTTCCTGTATTACTTCAAGTATTTGCGTGGTGAGCCGTTCCTGCACCTGCAATCTCCTCGAGAAAACGTCAACCACTCTTGCAAGTTTACTGAGCCCCGTAATCCAGCCATTAGGGATATACGCAATGTGAGCCTTCCCAAAAAAAGGAAGCATATGATGTTCACATAAACTGTACAGCTCAATGTTCTTTACAATTATCATTTCACTTACATCTTCATGAAATTTTGCCGAATTTAAAATGGCTTTGGCATCGATGCTATATCCCTGTGTGGCAAATTGCATTGCCTTTGCCAGCCTCTCCGGTGTTTTTAATAATCCCTCACGCTCGGGGTCTTCACCAATAAGTTTTATTGCCTCCCGGTAATTTTTAATGAGTCCCTGCGTAATATCATCTTCATAGTGTTCGGTTTTTTTATAAGCCATATAAGCATTTTATCAAAAATTATATTGCAGGATATTCTGCAAAATTCCGCGGCGTTTCGTATAGGCGTACTTGCAATTGAAGTGATTTATCAATTTTTTTTCTCAGGATATTGTAAATCGCTATAACAATATTTTCAGTAGTAGGGTTTATTTTTGAAAATTCATTTAGATCGAGGTTGAGGTTTTTATGATCAAATTTTTCGATAATATTTTCTTTTATAATATCACTAAGCAATTTAAGATCTATCACAAAGCCGGTTTCCGTATCTGGTACTCCCGTTACCTTAACCTCCATTTCATAATTATGGCCGTGGTAAGAAGGATTATTACACTTGCCAAAAACTGCATCATTTTTTTCTTCATTCCATGAAGGATTATGGAGCCGGTGCGCAGCATTAAAATGTTCTTTCCTGTAAACTGATACTTTGTCCATTTTTCTTTTTATTACACGAATTTTTACGAATTACACGAATTTAAAAATTATATACTTCCTGTAATTGGCATAATTAGTATCATTGTTATATCAAATTTAATCACCGTAATACTCCACATAAATCCTGGGTGTTTCATAAAGCTTTACACAATGCAAGGCTACTGGCTGCGGCAAATGTGGTTTCAGTTGATTCCATATAGCCTTCGCCAGGTTTTCTGTTGAGCACATTTTTCCTTTTAAAAAATCCACATCAATATTCAGGTTTTTATGATCCAACTTATCGAGGACAAATTCTTTAATGAGCAGGCTTAAAATTTTTACGTCAAACAAGAAACCGGTTTCTTCCACAAGCTCTCCTTTGATGGTAACATATAATTCGTAGTTGTGCCCATGCCAGTTTTCGTTAGCGCATTTGCCAAAAACAACCTCGTTTTTCTCCCTGTCCCAGGCAGGATTATATAATTTATGAGCTGCGTTAAAATGCTCCATTCTCGTTAAATACACCATTACAAACTAAAATATTTTCGCAAAGGTAGGTTCAGAAATTTAAAATACGATTTCTAAATGCGAGATTTGCAGAATGAACTTATTAGTAGTTGCAGCAACCGACTTTGAAATAAAACCTTTCATGGAAAGTAATACAACTATGGATGTCCTCATAACCGGAATCGGCATACCGGCGACTGTTTTTCACGTAACAAAGCAACTTGAAAAACAACGCTATGATTTGGTAATACAGGCAGGTATAGCCGGGGCCTATAATAATAAAATTCAAACGGGAAAAGCCTGCATGGTAAAGAGTGATACGTTCGGCGATATAGGAATAGATGAAAAATTGCATTTTAAAACACTTTTTGACACGGGCCTTGTTAACGCAAACGACTTTCCTTTTACAAATGGCTGGCTATCGAATGAACATGAATATCTCAAACATCCGACTTTACTTTTGGCGAAAGCACTTACCGTGAATAAAATCACAGATGATCAAAACCTTATAAAAAAAACCAGGGAAAAGTTTTGGGCGGATATTGAAAGTATGGAAGGTGCGGCCTTTCATTATGTATGCCTCCAGCAGGCCGTTAAATTTTTACAGCTTCGCAGTATTTCAAACGCCGTTGGTGAAAGAGATAAAAAGCTATGGAAAATGAAGGAGGCAATTATTAACCTGAATATTGAACTGGATAAACTAGTCAAACATTTTTACATAACTACATGAATTACACGCTTGGATTTTCCCCTTGCCCCAACGATACATTTATTTTCGATGCCCTTGTTAATAATAAAATAGACACTGGCGGAATACAATTTGAAGTGCGGCTTGAAGACGTTGAGACATTGAATGAAATGGCCTTAAACAACATCCTGGATTTTACCAAAGTGAGCTATGGTGTGCTGCCACTTATTTTACACAACTATAAAATACTAAACAGCGGAAGCGCCCTTGGCAAAGGAGTAGGGCCGCTTCTCATTTCAAAAAAGGCAATGTCTTTTGATGATGTTGAGGATAGTGTAATCGCCATTCCCGGCGAAAATACCACGGCTCATCTCCTGTTTTCACTTGCTTTTCCAGGCGCTAAAAACAAAGTTTTTAAGAGATATGATGCAATAGAAAAATTTGTGCTGGAGTCAGGAGAGAATACATTAGGAGTAATCATTCATGAAAACAGGTTTACTTATGCTGCGAAAGGTTTGAAAAAAATCGTTGACCTTGGAAATTTCTGGGAAGAAAAAACAGGGTATCCGATACCGTTAGGAGGCATAGTTGGTAAAAGAAATACGGATGAAAGTATTTTAAAAAAAGTTGATACGCTTATCAGGGAAAGCATAGAATATGCTTTTAATAATTATCCAACTATTACTGACTATGTGAAAAAGCATTCACAGGAGATGGAGCCAGACGTAATGAAAAAACATATTGATCTGTATGTGAATGCATATTCTATAAACCTGGGCGAGGATGGAAAAAATGCTATTCAAAAAGTACTACGTGTATATGACCAAACGAGGGGAATTGAAAACGGAAGGGTAAAGGCAGGAACAAAAGATTTATTCGTTACTGCATAACACCTTATTTCTGTGATACTGCTTTTTTATATGCTATAAGACAACGCTCTCTTGCTGTAGAATGATCAACCATTGGTTTTGGATAATTGAATTCCTGGAATTCAGGAACCCATTTACTTATGTATTTTAGATTTTTATCAAACTTTTTTGTTTGTAACTCCGGGTTAAATATCCTGAAATAAGGCGCTGCATCGCAACCGCTGCCGGCAACCCATTGCCAGCCGCCGTTGTTTGCGGACAAATCAAAATCTAATAATTTTTCGGCGAAATAAGCTTCCCCCCAACGCCAATCAATTAAAAGATCTTTGCATAAAAAACTCCCGGTAATCATACGAACCCTGTTATGCATGTACCCCGTTTCGTTCAACTGCCTCATTCCCGCATCAACGATTGGAAACCCGGTTTTTCCGTTACACCACTTTTGAAATTCATCTTCATCATTACGCCATTTGATATTGTCATATTCCGGTTTGAAAGCTTTATGGTGGCCTACCTGTGGAAAGTGCCATAAAATGGACATATAAAATTCCCGCCAGATAAGCTCATTCAAAAAAGTGTTATTTAATTTTTGTGCTTTTGCTATCAACTTTCTTATACTTATTGTTCCGAAACGAAGGTGAATACCGAGGCGTGATGTGCCATCAGTTCCGGGAAAGTTTCTTGTTTTATTGTAGTGCCTGATTAATTCATCAGTTGGATTTTTGGAAGGAAAACTTCCACCGGCCTCTTTAAATCCCATCGAATCTAAGGATGGGATTCTCTTTGAGGATTGTTTGAAATAATTTTTAGAATATTTTTCTACCGGATAAGGTTTAACGTAAAAATCTGCAAGTGCAGATTTCCATTTTCTGCTGTAAGGTGTATAAACAGTATAAGGTTTTCCGTCATCTTTTAATACCTCGTCTTTTTCAAAAATGACCTGGTCCTTAAAGCTTTTAAAACCAATATTTTTTTTGGAGAGTAAATTTTTTATCATGGTGTCCCGTTCAATTGCGTAGGGCTCATAATCATGATTTGTAAAAACTGTTTGAACATCGTATTCGCTAATCAACTTCTCAAACACCTCATGCGGAGTACCATAATACACCGCCAGCGAAGAGTCTTTTTTTACAAGCTGCTCCTGCATTTCAAGTATGGTATCACGGATAAATTCAACTCGCCTATCTTTTTTTTCTTCCAGTTGGTCAAGAATTATTTTGTCAAAAATAAAAAGAGGAACTACCGGAGGTTCTCCTTTTAGCGCATGATACAAACCAGCGTTATCATGTAAGCGAAGATCGCGGCGAAACCAGAAAATATTAATTTTTTGCATTAATAATGATTTGTTGCGTCGGTTTAAACAACTTACTATAACAACAAATTTTTAATTAAATGGTTTGGAGAATATGGTCGTAGATTTCTTTAGTCTTTGTGTTGCCATAATTCTTTTCACGTAAACTTTTAACCCATCGCAGGTAATAAATTGAATTGGTAAGAAAAAACTCATCAGCTTTCATTAGAACATTTACGGAAAGATTTTTTTCAACCACTTTATATTTTTTTAAATTGAATTTTTCCAGCATCCAGCGGCGCATAACTCCACCCACACATCCTTCAGCAAGTGGCGGCGTATAAATATTATTTCCCTCAATGATAAATACGTTAGCAATGGCACTATCACAAATTCTTTCATGCATATTAAGCACAATGCAGTCATTGAGCTTATTTTTCTTAGCAAATAAACCCGCCATTACATAAGGCAAATAATTATTAGATTTTAAGTTTGAAAAATCATCGCAACTTTTCCGGGCACCTGGAAAAATATCTACAACTAAACCATTTTCATTCAATCTCATTTCATCAAGTTTCCACGTTTCAATTATATAATTTGGTAAATGATTTTCGGGATCAAATATTCCGCCGCTGGCGCGAAAAACCATTAGCCGAATTCTTGCCGTATCACTGTGTTTATTTTTTGCAGCAATGGCTTTTACCTTTTCTTCAAGAAATTCAGCATTGAAATTTTTACGAATATCGAACAGCAGGATTGAGAGGCCACTGAACAATCTTTCAAAATGAAAATCTTTATTGATAATATTTCCATCTATCATTTTCATTGTCTCAAACAGGCCATCCCCATATCTCAATGAACGATTGCCTGGATTTATAACCGGGGTATCTGCAGGATAAAACTTATCATTATAACAAAAAAAATGCTCAATCATAAATAATTTGTTGAACGAAAATAGCTGTATGTATCATAAGCTTATTCTCCGATCTACCTTATCAAAATAAGCAACTATTAAAATAGAATCAAAAAGCAATGACACTCTTTAAGAAAAAATACTATTTTAGTTGTCCCGACGATTCTTGTAATAGATATTTTTCTCAATAATTTTTCTAAAATAAAACTTAACTGCCAAATGGATACCATTAATCGTAAGCAACTATTTCTTGCCAGCCGAATTGCGCTGATTTTAACTGCGATGACATTTGCCTTTAGGGCTTCACTAGAGGGAGTGTGGAGCACTGAATTTCTACTAAATAAAGAGCAATTGGGATGGATCTTCAGTCCTGCTTTCTGGGGATTTACACTTGCGATGATATTTGGCGGCTCTCTCTGCGATATTATTGGTATGAAACGCTTGCTTGGATTTGCGTTTGTCGGCCATGTAACCGGTATCGTTATGTACCTTGTTGCAAAAGATGCCACCATGCTTTTTATAGGCACAGTGTTTATTGGTGTTGGTAACGGCATGGTAGAAGCAGCGTGTAATCCTTTGACTGTTACATTATTTCCGGAAAATAAAACAACAATGCTTAACCGCTTTCACGTTTGGTTTCCGGGAGGGATTGTTTTAGGTGGGCTATTATCGTATGTAATGATTGAGCAAATGCATTTAGACTGGCGTATTTTGATTGCAACCCTTTTTATTCCTGCAATAATTTACGGGCTCATGTTTTTGAAACTAAAATTTCCTCAAACAGAACGGGTAACAAGTGGTGTTAGTACCAAACAAATGTTTTCGGCGTGTTTGCAACCATTGTTTATAGTTATGGTTGTTTGTATGTTTATGACAGGAGCAACTGAACTGGGCACTAATACATGGATTGTTGCCTTATTGCAGGGAGCAAATGTTTCGGGAATATTAATACTTGTTTTTATTAACGGGCTTATGGCTTTGGGTCGTTCGTTTGCCGGACCTGTTGTTCATCGTCTTAACCCAAATGGAATGCTCATATTTTCTTCATTGTTTGCTGGTATCGGTCTTATATTACTAAGCATTGTAAGTGGGCCGGCAGCTTTCGCCGCAGCTTTTGTTTTTGCTGTCGGCGTCTGTTTTTTCTGGCCTACCATGTTGGGATTTGTATCGGAATATTTTCCAAACACAGGGGCACTCGGTCTTTCAATAATGGGAGGGGCTGGTATGTTCTCTACAGCGCTTATTGTTCCTATAATGGGTCACTGGTATGATAACTTTAAGGCCGATGCAATTGCATCAGGCGCAACGGCAGCGGCTGCAGATGCAACAGCGGGTTCAAATACGTTTTTAAAAGTTGCACTAATGCCGGCAATCCTGCTGGTGGTATTTACTATAATATATTTTAGCCGCAGAACTTTTTATAAAAATCATAAAAACCACCAGAAAGCGGCAGCAGGCGCTGCCCAGGCTATGAGATAAAAATATTTATAAAAGCTATATCAACACAATAGAGATACTTCTAAAAAAAAATGCTCAATCATAACCTGAATTATTTTGAGCAAAAAATAGTTGTATGTGTTAAGTAAAGTAAAATCATATCTCCTGGTCGAGCAGTTTGTTTTTTACCGCAAACATAATAAGGCCCGCAGTGCTTTTTGCACCAGTTTTTGTTTTCAGTTTATCTCTAATTGCTTCTATAGTGCGGGGGCTCAATTCAACAGCCTCAGCAATTTCACGGGTGCTTTTTTCTTCACACATCAACCTTAGCACCGTGATCTCTTTATCGGAAAGAACGGCATCTTCCTGTTGCAGCTTTAGTGACGACGGATTCTTCTGCCTTAGGTTGTTAAGAAGCGCCTTATTAGTAAGTGAATTGAAATAAAATTCCTGCTCATAGCAGGTAATGATTGCTTCATAAATTATTTCGGAATCTGATGTTTTGGTGAGATAACTATTAGCGCCCAACTCCATTAATTTTGTTATCATACTTTGGTCGTCAACCATCGTAAGCATGATAATTTTTATATGGGGATATAACCTTTTTAATTCAGGTAGCGTAGCAATACCATCCATTATAGGCATTTGGATATCCAGCAATATTACATCCGGTTGAATTCCTTTCAGCAAATTTAAAAGATGAGACCCGTTATCAGCCTCAGCTATTATTTTAATGTCTTTTTTTGATGAAAGGGCCGTTTTAACACCTGCCCTGTAAAGCACATGATCATCCGCAATTATCACATTTACTACTCCTCCGTTTTCTGTTTTCATTGGTTTTTTGTACAAATTTTTTATTATAACGTAATTTACAAAAGTCTGTTGTTTGAATGGCAAATTAAACCGGATTATTACCAAATTATAAATATAGTAATTCTACGTTTAACTAAGGTATAATACCTACAGTATGCTTTATGAACGCTATTACCCCTGTGGTTACTTGTCCTATAAAACACTACTAACAGCTATCTATAATATTGCAGGTGGGGCAAAAGTTCCTGGGTTAAGTGTTTTTAACTGATTTAATGACCCCTGCCTATTTTTTCTTTTGGCTTTTAGGGGCAAAAATTGCAAACATTCTTTTGCCTTCAAGTTTAGGCATACTTTCAAGGGTGCCCACTTCTACGAGTCTTTCTGCAAATTTTAGCAGTAACAGCTCCCCTCTTTCCTTAAACATGATTGCCCTGCCCTTGAACTGGACATATGCCTTCACTTTATTTCCATCCTTCAAAAAATTTTCCGCATGTTTTGATTTAAAATCGAAGTCGTGATCATCAGTATTTGGTGTAAAGCGAATTTCTTTTACTTCAGAAACTTTGCTCTTCGCTTTCATTTCTTTTTCTTTCTTCTTTTTCTCGTAGAGAAATTTATTGTAATCAATTACTTTACAAACAGGAGGATCAGCCTGTGGAGAAATTTCGACGAGGTCAAGTCCCTGGTCATTCGCTATTCTTTGTGCTTCTGCAATAGGGTAAACGCCTATTTCGATGTTTTCACCAACCAATCGTACCTGGGGTACCTTTATCATATGGTTGGTTCTGTGTTCCTGTTGTTGTTCTTTTCTAAAACGGGGATTAAATGCGCCCCTTGGAGGTCTTGGTGGAAATGCCATTAATTGATTTTAGTTTAAAAATTGTTTCTTTGTTATTGCAGCAACTATGTGACCGCATTATATATACTTTTACTTTTTATTTCTTCCTGCACTATTTTTATAAAGTCCGGTAATGTTTGTACACCCTCATCGCCTTTGCCCTGCCGCCTTACAGATACTTTTTCTTCGTTTACCTCTTTTTCGCCAATAATTAGCATGAAGGGAATTTTTGCTAATTCCGTATCTCTTATTTTCTTACCAATTTTTTCGCTACGGTCGTCTATCTCAGCACGAATATCCCGATTTTTTATTTGCGATAAAACATTTTCTGCATATGGGAGAAATTTATCACTGATTGGCAAAATTTTTACCTGCACCGGTGTAAGCCACATAGGAAATTTCCCCGCAAAATGTTCAAGTAGAAAACCAATGAATCTTTCATGGGTACCTAAAGGAGCCCGGTGAATGATTAGTGGCGTCTCTACTTCATTACTTTGATTTCTGAATTCAAGTTTGAAACGACGTCCCTGTGCAAAATCTACCTGGTTGGTCGCAAGTGTAAATTCCTTACCAATAGTGCTCCAAATTTGCACATCTATTTTCGGGCCATAAAATGCAGCTTCATCGGCCACCTCTACAAATGGAATATTTGCTTCTGTCATTACCTGTCTCACCATTGCTTCTGTTTCAATCCATAAGCCGGGCTCATCTACATATTTCTGACCCAGTTTTTTTGGATCATGCAACGAGAGGCGCATTACATATTTCTTAATATCAAAAATTTTGAAATATTTAATGTACATATCATTCACTGCACGAAACTCGCTGGCAAATTGTTCTTTGGTACAATAAATATGTGCATCATTCATGTGCAGACAACGTACCCTCATTAGTCCAAATAATTCACCGCTCTGTTCATACCTGTAGCAGGTGCCATATTCCGCAAGGCGCAATGGCAAATCTTTATAGCTATGTGGTTCTGCTGCAAATATTTTATGATGATGCGGGCAGTTCATTGCCTTCAGATAATATTTGGTTCCTTCCATTTCCATCGGGGGATACATGCTGTCCTGGTAATAGGGCAAATGGCCGCTGGTAAGATAAAGGCTTTCTTTCGCTATATGCGGTGTTACCACCCTTTTATACCCTGCATCTGATTCGGTTTCTTTGGCGAGCTTTTCCAGTTCTTCAATAATGACAGTGCCGTTTGGCATCCACAAAATCAAACCCTGGCCTACATCGTCATCCATTGTATAGATACCAAGCTCCTTACCTAATTTTCGGTGATCACGCTTTTTAGCTTCTTCCAAAAAAACAAGATATTCATCAACTTCTTTTTGGGTTGGGAAAGTAACACCATAAATACGGGTGAGCATTTTATTTCTTTCATCACCTTTCCAGTAAGCTCCTGCTATGCCAGTAAGCTTAATCCCTTTTATTGTCCCTGTTGAAGGAATGTGAGGGCCGCGGCATAAATCAGTAAATGCACCCTGGGTGTAAAAAGTAATATTTCCATCTTCGAGGCCCGAAAGTAAATCCAGTTTATATTCATCTCCTTTTTCCTCGAAATATTTTATGGCGTCTTTCTTAGAAATTTCTTTTCTTACGAAGGAACTGTTTTGTTTTACCAGTTCAGCCATCTTTTTTTCAAGCTTTGCCAAATCACTTTCTGTAATTTGGTTATCTCCTAAATCTATATCGTAATAAAATCCTTTTTCAATTGGCGGGCCTACCCAAAATTTAACCCCGGGAAAAGTTAATTCAATCGCTTCAGCCATAAGATGCGCCGAAGAATGCCAGAAAGTGGACTTTGCTTTTTCATCGTCCCAGGTAAGAAATTTTATTGAAGAATCATTTTTTATAGGCCTTGTAAGATCCCACACATCCCCATTAACTTCTGCAGCCAGGGTTTTTCGTGCAAGCCCTTCACTTATTTTTTTTGCAATCTCCAATGCTGTAGATCCATCATCATACTGCCTTACAGCGCCATCAGGAAAAGTAATATTCATAGTTCAATTCACCTCACATAAAGGATTTTCTTTTTAAAGTATTTTTGAAAGATGCAAATTTAACGAAGTATTAGACAAAGAAAAGATTGATTTGAATGCTAAACTTTTAATTACCTATAATTTTGTATGAAATGCTAAACGAAAGTTCTTTATTAGTTGAGAAATGAATACATTGGATTTTTAAAATTGTTATTGCGTGCTATGAAATTATTTTACATCTTTATTTTTTTACTTCTTTCTGCTTCGCTTACTGCTCAAAATTTTAATGGGCAGTGGAAGGGTGGTTTCAATGAAAGCAGCTATGGATTTTCAGGCCTTGGTGGCAGCCAGATTGATTATGTTTTAGAATTGCAAACAAAAGGTTCTGATGTTTCAGGGTATTCTTATACCTATTTTAATGAAGGCTCTAAGAGATATTATACAATTTGTAAATTAACGGGAACGGTAAATAAAGCAGCTAAAGATATTGTCGTAACCGAAATTGAAAGAGTGAAGTATAATACACCACCCAATTTTCAAAATTGTTTTCAAACTCACAGGCTGCATTACGAACAGGATAGTTCCGATACTGAATTATTACGAGGCACGTGGATACCGGCGCCTAATCAAACAGGGAATTGCGGCTATGGTACAACCTTGCTTTCCAGGCGGGTTGTAAAACGGATGCCTTTGGGAATTACATCTATTGATAAAAATATAGTAAAAACAACTCCTAAAAAAAACTCGCCTCCTTTACCGAGAACGCAAAAACCTGTTGTGAAACAATATGTGAAACCCAAGCCACCTATCGTAAAAAAGGAAGAGTTGGTTAAGGAAAAAATCCCTGATATTTCAGAAAATAAAAAACCAGAAACTACTATTACGCCATACATAAAAATTGAGCCAAGAAGAAAAGACATAATAAAAACGATTCCAATTTCTGAGCCCACATTTAGAGTTGACTTTTATGATAACGGAGAAATAGACGGCGATTCAATCACCGTTATCTATAATGGGAAGGTTGTACTTTCTCATAAAATGTTATCTGCGAAAGCTATTACTTTAAATCTTTCTCTAGATGAAGATGTGAGGCAAAATATAATAACCATGTATGCCGATAATCTTGGAAGTATTCCTCCTAACACAGCACTTATGATTGTTACCGATGGCGACAAAAGATATGAGGTAAGAATAACGTCTGACACAGAAAAGAGCGGCAGTGTTGTATTCGTGCATGGCGAATAAAAGGCTTATCGACCATCGACTTGCACAAACACCTTCCATGTTTTATACGCCCACCACATTAATACAAATTGCACCGGGAATAACCTCACCCAGGCCACCCATTCAGGAAAACAAAAATCTTTCGATACGCATCCACGTAATTGTATTAAGTAAATATGCGCTGGTATAAATGCAATTAATAAAAAAATGATTACATACATTCCGTATTTTCTTGTTGAAGAAAAAACCATTAATAAGGAACCTGCAATTTCTAAGCTTCCACTGGCATAATTAATAAATTCTTTAAGTGAAAAGTATGGTGGAATTAGTTTTATATAATTTACCGGATGCCAGAAATGATTACATCCTGCCGCGAAATAAAAAATACAAAATACAGCAAGGTTGATTTTTTTAAGCACCTTATTTCATCAGATTAAAATTTAAAATTCCACGTAACAGAAGGGATAATCGGAAATAAGGAAACCTGTTTTGCCTGGACTTTTAAGCTTCCATTATAAGGGCTTCCGTCCTGGTCAAAATAAATAAAATAAGGATTTTGATGGCTGTAAACATTATATATACTAAAAACCCATTCACTTTTTAGCCTTCTTGAAGGATGCTTGTTTGGCATGTATGTTGCACCCAGGTCAAGCCTGTGGTAAGATGGAAGCCTGTATTCATTAATGCGACTATACTCCTGCGTTAGTACGCCCTGGTAAATGTAAAAACGCTGCGGTAACGTCGCAGCATTCCCTGTTCCAAAAATAAATGTTCCTGAAAGCTTCCATTTTTTTGAAAGTTCATAAATACCCACCACGGACAGATCATGGCGCCTGTCGTATTTGGCAAAATATTTTTCACCAAAATTTAGTCCCGGAAATTTCCGGTAGGTCCAGCTTAATGTATAACCAACCCAGCCCGTTAATCTTCCCCGTGTTTTATTAATAAATAACTCTGTTCCATAGCTCCATCCCTTTCCAAAAGTGAAAAAGTTTTCAGTGTCTTCCAGCGTTGCCGGGGTATAACCCTCTTCATATTCTATCTGGTTTTTTAATTGTTTATAATAAACCTCAACAGATGTTTCATAAGTATTGTCGTTAAAATTCTTAAATAATCCGAGTGCATATAACCAGCTTTCCTGCGGTTTCACTTTCAATGTGCTGGGCACCCATAAATCGGTAGGGAGGGTTGTGCCTGCATTGCTGACGAGGTGAATATATTGGAGATTTCTTGTAACTGCTGCTTTAACAGAAGTTTCGTCGTTTATGGCATACCGTAATGTAAACCTTGGTTCAAAACCAAAATAAGTTTTTACGGCTTCGCCTTTTTTATAAAGTGTGCTATCGAGGCGGTTGCCATTTATGTCAGTTGTGTAAATTTTATATTTTCCTACCTGCTGAAATCCGCTCTCCCGAATACCTATGTTTATTTTTATTTTATCGCTAATATCCCAATCGTCCTGTATATATATTGCAGCTTCATGTGCATACTTTTGTTGGGCATTATTTGGCTTAAACTCAACGGAATCCTGCCTTCCCGTAAGCACAGAGGGCGTGAAGGTGTGATAGGTGTATGCGGCACCAAATTTTATTTTATGATTTGTAAATGGGTACAAATCCAAATCCTCCTTTATATTCCAATCCTTAATTCCTGAAAGAAGATTTATTTGAAAATTATTTTGATTAGCTCCAAAATTGAAATTGTAATCGTTATAAACTAAAGTAGTGTTTGAAAATAAACGGTTGCTAAAAACATGATTATAACGAAAAGTTCCGGTTGAATTACCCCAGGGAATACTTACTTTAAGCGATTGCTTTCCATTAACGAAATCAAATTTATCCTTACCAAAATATCCGCTTAAGTATATCCTGTCCTTTTCAGAAAATTTATAATTAATCTTTGCATTTAAATCATAGAAATAATATCCCGAGCCATAAAAAGAACTTGTCTTTTTTATGAAAGGTTTCGCAAGTGCATCAATATAGGTTCTCCTGGCTGAAATAATAAAGGATGCCTTATTCTTTTTTATCGGTCCCTGGATTGAAAGCCTGGATGCTATCAAGCCAATACCTCCTTCTGTTACAAAATTTTTATCATTACCTTCTTTCATTGAAATATCAAGTACACTTGATAACCGTCCCCCATATTGTGCCGGCATTCCGCCTTTAATTAGCGAAGTGCTTTTAATTGCATCTCCATTAAAAATTGAAAAAAAGCCAAACAAGTGCCCGGTATTATAAACGACCGCATCATCCAATAAAATTAAATTTTGGTCAGGGCCGCCACCTCTTACATACAAGCCAGAGCTTCCTTCTCCGGCACTTTGAATTCCCGGCAAAAGCTGGATTGTTTTTAATACATCTATTTCACCCAAAAAAGCAGGAATTGATTTTACCTGGTTTATTGACAGATCAAGCTTTCCCATTTGTGCATCCTTTACATTGGCGTCTCTTTTTTTTGACGAAATTACAACCGCCTGCTCTGTGGTTATTTTAGGAATAATTTCGAAATTATATTCAACGCTAGCATTTAGATCAATTCTTTTTATTTGCAAAACATAACCAACATACGAACAAATAAAATCATAAGTTCCGGCAGCAACGGTAATTGAATAAAAACCAAATTGATTGGAAGTAATACCTTTCGATTTTCCTACAATTGAAATAGTTGAGCCTATAAGCGTTTCACCGGAAAGGGAATCTTTTACATAACCGCTAATAGTAAATTTATTTTGGCACAGGCTAAATAGGGGCAGTAATAAAAAAGCAATACCAATTAACTTTTTCGCTTTCATCGGGTAATTTAAAAATAAGATTACTGCAGGGAATCTTTTGTTTCGCCGCAAGCCAACATGGTTGCTTTATATTGCGGATGATTTTTCCCCAGGTAGGGATTGATGATTTCATTAGTGTTGCTAATCCAGTTTGCCCCTTTGTCTTCACCAAAAGCCATCGGGCAATTTTGCCAATACAGTTTGGGGCCTTCATATCCAATGGTTTTCAAAAAAGGGTATAAATTTTCTGAAACCATTCTAAAATCCTGTCGCATTTCTGTCACGTCGTTTTCCAGCAACATTGCTATTGCATTGGCTTTCATATCGCTCACCTCCTGCCGTGCTGCCATCAAAATCGTTGAATCATCCTGACGCAATTCATCAAGTTTTAAACTGTCAGCTGCCATGATAAACTTTTGCCCTTCTGCTTTTGCATTTGCAGTATCGGCATTAACAAATGCACTCTTCATATTCAGATAATAATTGACGGCATTATGAACACTTTGATTAAACTCTATGGAATGTTTTTTAATTTTTATGGCTTCCTGTTTTGGCTCAGATGGACCTGAATCACCTTTTTTGAAGAAAATCCACCATACACCGAATAAAACTGCCCCGAGGAAAATAATTGCCAATAAACTTTTCATACCTGTTTAATTTTTAAACGAAGGTAAAGTATAAACGCCAAGCTTAAAATTTACGTTGCTTAATTATAAATAGAACTTAATTTTGCACGCTTATTAAGAAAGGTTTATGTTATTAGGTTTGCAAAATGTTACGTTTGAATTTGGTGCAAGAGTAATTGTCGAAGATGCCACATGGCATATTCAGCCAAATGAAAGAATTGGTTTAATTGGCTACAATGGCACCGGCAAGTCAACACTTTTAAAAGTATTTACAGGACAATTTTTACCCTCATCAGGCACAGTCGAAAAAGGTAAAGAAACAACCATTGGTTTTCTTCACCAGGATTTGCTAAGTTTTGACACTGATGATTCGATATTCCAGGTGGCCTTAGGCGCATTTGAAGAAGTGCTTTCATTGGAAAAGGAAATTGAAAGACTGGGACATGAACTTGAAAAAAATTCCGATGAAGCATTGGCGCATTTGTATTCTGATAAACTGCATGAGCTTGAAATATTGGGAGGCTATAATATTCATCACAAGACGGAAGAAATATTACAGGGCCTTGGATTTCCGAATGCTGATTTGCAACGGCCTTACAAAGAATTTAGCGGAGGATGGCGTATGCGCGTGCTGCTTGCAAAAATGATTTTGATGCAGCCTGATGTTTTATTGCTTGATGAGCCCACCAATCACCTTGATCTCCCTTCTATTGAATGGCTTGAAAAATATTTACAGCATTATCGTGGATCCGTTGTAATCGTTTCCCACGACAGGTATTTCCTTGATCGAATGGTTACAAAAATTGTTGAACTATATCAACAGGAACTTCATTTCTATGCCGGTAATTATTCTTATTACCTGCAGGAAAAGGAGCAGCGGATAGAGCTACAAAAAAGAGCATACGAAAATCAACAGGATTATATACGGCAACAGGAAAGATTTGTTGAGCGTTTTAAAGCAAAAGCGTCAAAAGCAGCACAGGCACAAAGCATCATAAAGCGACTCGATAAAATCGAGCGAATAGAAAATACTGATTTGGAAAGGCCAAATATGCGTATCAATTTTACTGTGGGCGTTACCCCAGGAAGAGTGCTTTGCACTTTGAAAGATGCAACAAAAAATTTTGGCCCAGTGAAGATTGTTGATCATGCAAATGTAGAAATAAACCGGGGCGATAAAATAGGATTAATAGGCGCAAACGGGAAAGGTAAATCAACATTATTGCGCATGGTTGCAGGCACTGAAAATTTTGAGGGCGAAAGAATTGAAGGCCACAATGTGAAGGATTCATTTTATGCACAGCATCAACTTGAGGCTCTTGATATTAATAACACCGTACTTGAAGAAATGCAACTATGTGGAAGCGGCAAAACCGAACTTGAGCTACGAACATTACTTGGATGCTTTTTATTCAGCGGAGATGAAGTCGAGAAAAAAATTAAGGTGCTTAGCGGTGGTGAAAAAGCGCGAGTAGCTCTTGCTAAAACGATTGTAAGCAAAGCAAATTTCCTGTTGCTTGATGAGCCTACCAATCACCTGGATATGCATTCGGTTGACTTACTGATTGAGGCTTTGAATAAATATGAAGGGAGCTATATCCTCGTAAGCCATGACAGGTATTTTGTAAACCAGACTGCCAATAAAATCTGGGAAATAGAGAATTATCAAATTAAAGAATTTGCAGGCACTTATGATGAATGGGAAAAATGGAAACAGGAAAGAAAGTCATCTGAAAATGAATCGGCAAAAAAGAAAGAAGTATTGATTGAAAAAAAACCAGCGGAGCCTGCAAATAAAAAAGCCGCAAATAATATTTCACAAAATAAAGAGTGGCAAAAGGAATTACAAAAAGCGCAGAAGCTTTTTCAACAATTAGAAGAAAAAATTGCAGCCCTCAATAAAGAAAAACTAAAACTTGAATCTAACCTGGCTCTACCTGAAATTTATCTCGACAGACAAAAATTTATTGATGCAGAAAAACTATACCAGCAAAAAGTGGATCAATTAGCAAAGGCCACTACAGAATATGAGAAGCTATTCGAAAAAATAATGGAAATGGAAGAAAAGATACAATGATTTTTAAAATGACCTTAGGTCAGCTATGCTTTGCCGTTAGTTTAAAAAATGGTTATAAAAAACCCCGTAAATTTTTTACGGGGTTTTGTTTTCATTTCTTATGCCTTATGTCTTTCACCTTCTACCTTTTAAGTGTTAGTAATTCCTCAGGTGCATTTCCACTCTCCTATTCTTCGCACGGCCTGCCGCAGTTTTGTTATCTGCTATCGGCTTGTCTTCTCCATAGCCTGTTGCTACTATCCTGCTTTCGTCTACTCCATTACCCATCAAATATTGTTTCACTGAATTGGCTCGACTTTCTGATAATTTCTGATTCATTTCCGTGCCACCTGTGTTACTTGTATGTCCATCTACATCTATTTTATAAGATGGATTGTCCTTCATTATTTGTGCTACTTCTTTTAATGATTTAAAAGATTTTGCCAGTAATTTCGAACTGCCTATTGAAAAGAAAATATTGTTTGCAGCCTTGTTCACTTTTTCAACCACCACCACATCAATCACAGGGCAACCAAAGTTAGATGCAGGGCCTGCTTCATTAGGACATTTATCTTCTTCATCATTTACCCCGTCTTTATCCGTATCTGGTATGGGGCATCCCTGGTAACGGGCTACTCCAGCCACATCCGGGCATTTATCTTCTTCATCGTTAATGCCATCTTTATCAGTATCTGGTATCGGGCATCCCTGGTATTTCGCAAGGCCTGCAACATCAGGACATTTATCGTCTTTATCTGCAATGCCATCGCCGTCTTTATCCGGGCAACCCTGCAATGCTGCTGTTCCGGCTTCATCGGGACAGGCATCAAGGCTATCAACGATACCATCATTATCACGATCCGTAACTTCGATGATGGGCATCTCAACAGGGGCGGCAGGCTTTTCTTTACCTATGTTTACAGCAACACCTAAAGAATGATATAGGTTGTTGGGGAAGACATCTTTACTTAGTGAAATTCTGTATTGTGTTTGTAAAAGAAAATATACCTGGCTTTTTATATTAAACTGAAAGCCTATTCCTAACGGAACATAACCACCAAACTTATTGGTGTAATATCCCCCACCAAGACCGGCCGTAAGAAACGGCGTAAAAAAATGATCGTCACTGATAGGATGGAAATTTAATGCACCCTCAAGTTCAGCACCAAACTCATTATTAAATTGTTCGCCCGAATTATTTAGAGCATAATCATAAAAAATACCATTAAATTTTCCCGAAACATCAATATACTTATTTAGTCCTTTCCAATACGAAAGAGTCAAGGCAGAACTTTGTTTCCTGGGCTTAAAAATGTCGCCTTTTTTAAATACAGCGCTTAAAGAACTTGTATCAATCTCAGTCGGTGAATTATAATCAACAAGGGCATAATGAAAGCCAATGAGAGCAGGTTTAACCGGCGATTGAAATTTCTGCGACATCGCGGAATAGCCCATGCAAAATAAAAATAGGATAATTGTAAGTTTTTGTTTCATACATGAATATTTATTGTTAAAGAATGTTTATTTCTATGTGGGGAATAAAAATAACTTAGTTTTTTTTAGCGATGCGAAGATACAAACAATTATTATTCTACATCTCCGGCAGGAAAATAATCTATCTCCTGCATTTGGAACACAGTTTTGAATTGAGTTATATTTGCCGAATTATTTTTAGGTTTGTTTATTTTAATTGTTGATAAGTTGAAATTGTTGCAACAAATCGGGTATTAGTTTAAATAATTTTTTTACCGGGCCCCGTAGCTCAGTGGATAGAGCAACAGCCTTCTAAGCTGTGGGTCACACGTTCGAATCGTGTCGGGGTCACTTTTTTTGTTGGCTGCTGATTCCAAAACAAAATTGTGCCTGGATTTTTTTTATTCGAAACCCTTTCTATCGTGTTATAAAAAAGGAGTGGATTTTTTTAATTTGAGACAACAAATACCAGGCGCATAACATTCACGTAATCGTTTTTGTACTTTTATTTAAAATTCAGGTAAATGAATGTTGCAATTGAGGAAAGCTGGAAAACTGTATTACGAACAGAATTTGACAAAGTATATTTTCAACAAATTGTTACCTTTCTTAAAGCAGAAAAATCTGCAAACAAAATCATTTATCCGCCAGGACAATTGATTTTTAATGCATTTAATACAACACCATTTTCAAAAGTGAAAGTTGTTTTATTAGGGCAAGATCCTTATCATAATAAAGGACAGGCACACGGATTGAGCTTTTCCGTTCCTGATGGCATTACCAAACCACCGTCCCTTATTAATATTTTTAAAGAGCTTGAAAATGACCTCGGAATTTTTCCTTCGCAAAACGGGAACCTTCACAAATGGGCTACCCAGGGAGTTTTGTTATTAAACGCATCGCTAACGGTGAGGCAAAACGAACCCGCAAGCCATAGTAAAATTGGTTGGCTTCAATTTACAGATAGTGTCATTTCAAAAATTTCGGAACAAAAAAAGGGCATTGTCTTTTTACTCTGGGGCAAATTTGCGCAAGACAAGCAATCCCTCATAGATGAAACAAAACATTATGTACTTAAAGCAGCACATCCATCTCCATTTAGTGCAGATAAAGGTTTTTTTGGATGCAAACATTTTTCAAAAACAAATGAATTACTTGTCCTCCAAAATAAAGAACCTATTGATTGGAAACTTTAATTTATTTGCATTAAATACTTAAATATTGAAAGAAATTTTTGCAAGAATTTTTGCGTTATGGGCACTTATTGTTTTTATTATAACAATGTTGCCGGTAGCCTTGCTAATGTGGACTATCGGTCTCATTCAAGAACCACAACGTACACACATTTTCCAAATCATTGCAAAAATATGGATGAGGTTTTTTTTCTTTGCTACGGGCTGCGGATTAAAAATATTTGGAAAGAAAAATTTTCAGCCCGGTGAAAAATACATTGTTATTTGCAATCACAATTCATTAATGGACGTGCCATTAAGCACTCCCTTTATTCCGGGAGCAAACAAAACAATTGCAAAAGCAGAAATGTCAAAAATTCCTGTGTTTGGATTAATCTATAAACGAGGATCTATTTTGGTTGACAGAAAAGATAAGAATAGCCGACGCG
>JBBSPK010000019.1:0-30038 GCA_038258875.1 Chitinophagales bacterium | reverse complement strand
GGCAAAGCAATGGAATTAATGATGAGTGGAAATATGATCGATGCAACTGAAGCAAAAAATATCGGGCTTATAAATTATATAACCACTTCCCCGGAACTAATTGAAAAAACAAAAGAAATTTTAAATATAATCCTTACCAAATCACCAGTTGCTGTTTCAAAAGTAATCACCGCAGTGAATGCTTTTTATGATCATACCAAAAATGGTTTTGATGAAGAGATAAATTTATTTGGAGAAGCATTTGCTTCCGGTGATAAAAAAGAGGGGACTGCTGCATTCCTTGAGAAGCGCAAACCGGTGTTTAAATGATTGATTGGATTGTAAAGCAATTCCAACGTTTTAAACGCTTCCTGGTTTCCATAATTATTTAGCAAAATAAAGCACTGTGCTAATTCTTACGTTAACTTTGAGATAATGAAATCCGGAATCATCGGCAGAATTTTTATGTTATTGTTTACAGTAGTATGTTTATTCACTGCCTATTGGATATTTCACACCCATACTGTTTTGGATAAAAATGATTCGCCACATTCCGTCGTGCGTTTATTCAATATTAATAACGACTTGCTATCTAATATCGTTACCATTTTCTCGCTGATCTTATTGGTAATTTCAAATATTTTTTATTGGCGTACCGGCAATGGAACCTTCTTTTTATTAAGTATTATTTATTTTTCAGCCGGAATCATTTCATTATCATTACTTGCTGATGCCCGTTTTTGGTATATAAGAAAAAATGGATTGTGGAAAGGAGGATTTACATCTGATTTTTTTATTACGGCCTATTTAATACTATCTGTAATTATTATCACCTTGATCGATTTTTTTATCATAAAGTACTTAAGAAACCGGTTTATAATAAAACGCAAACTATAATTGTGGAAGAAGCATCAATAACAAAGGCAAAATTTATTTTAAGAAAACACTATGGAATACAGAACTGAAAAAGATACAATGGGCGAAGTGAAAGTACCTGCAGGTGCTTATTACGGCGCACAAACACAGAGAAGCATTGAAAACTTTATTATTGCCCGTGATATAAACAGGATGCCAAAAGAAATAATCTCGGCTTTTGCATATTTAAAAAAGGCGGCCGCTATTACAAATTTTGATGCCGGTGTTCTCCCGAAAGAAAAATGTGAATTGATAAGCAAGGTGTGTGATGAAATTCTGGAAGAAAAGTTAGATGATGAATTTCCTCTTGTTGTGTGGCAAACCGGCAGCGGTACACAAAGCAATATGAATGTAAACGAAGTAATTGCTTACAGGGGCCATGTATTAAATGGTGGAAAACTTACTGATAAAGAAAAAATTCTTCATCCCAATGATGATGTAAATAAGTCGCAATCAAGTAATGATACTTTTCCCACGGCAATGCACATTGCGGCATATAAAATCCTGTGTGATCTTACACTGCCGGCTATCGAAAATTTAAAGAATACTTTATCTTCTAAGTCCGGGGAATTTATGGATATTGTAAAAATTGGACGTACACATTTTATGGATGCAACACCGTTAACTCTTGGACAGGAATTTAGCGGCTATTCGTCGCAGTTAGAGCACGGCCTGAAAGCCATAAAAAATACGATGGTGCATTTAAGCGAACTGGCACTTGGAGGAACGGCAGTTGGCACAGGCATAAACACGCCACCGGGATATGCGAAAAATGTTGCCGAAGTTATTGCTGAACTCACCAGCCTTCCCTTTATATCTGCAACTAATAAATTTGAATCCCTTGCCGCCCACGATGCAATAGTGGAAACGCACGGCGCTTTAAAAACAGTTGCAGTAAGCATCATGAAGATTGCCAACGACATAAGAATGCTTTCATCCGGCCCCAGGAGTGGTATCGGCGAAATTCATATTCCCGATAATGAGCCGGGCTCATCCATTATGCCCGGGAAGGTGAATCCCACCCAATGCGAAGCACTTACAATGATTTCCGCACAGGTTATGGGGAATGATGTAGCCATAAGTGTGGGCGGCGCTACCGGTCATTTTGAACTGAATGTTTTTAAACCTATGATGATCTATAATTTTCTTCACAGCGCACGGCTTCTTGGTGACGGATGCAATAGTTTCAATGAAAAATGTGCAAAAGGAATTGAACCTATCAAAGAAAATATTAAAAAACATGTGAATAATTCTTTAATGCTCGTAACTGCGCTCAACACTAAAATCGGGTATTACAAAGCTGCTGAAATTGCCCAAAAGGCACATAAAGAAAATACCACGCTAAAAGAAATGGCGGTGAAGTTGGGGTATGTTACACCTGAGCAATTTGACGAGTGGGTTATTCCCGAAGACATGGTTGGACAAATTCCATGAGTGCTTTTGGCTTCCCCGTAAGTAAAGAAAAATAAAAAAGCATAATAATAACCTGGCAGATCATTACTACGCTTGCAAAATTCCTGCTAATACCTCAACATGCAAATCTTAATTTATCACAATTTTTTCCGTGCTTAAATTAATATTGTATGCATTATATAATTTAAAAATGTACATCCCCGCAGTAAGTTTTTGAACGTTTACTGTAAAATAATCGTTATTGCTTTTTCCCGATAGTAACAATTTTCCTGTTGCGTCATAAATTTTATAATTCAATGGTTTGCTCGTATTTCTTATGCTTCGTATATATAAAATATTTCTCGCGGGGTTTGGAGAAATTTTAATTGAAGTATTTCTTACATAAGAATACAAAGAATCGGAACCAATAGATAGAACAGCTCCTACATATGAAAATTCGAGAATTCTCCCGGCATGAGGAGGCGGGCTGCCGCCACCGTTATACGATCCTGTCGGGCCGCTCGTTTGTCCTGAAATATCGCACGCCACATAAATTTTTAACCCGTCAGGAGAAATGCAAAGATCACGGTACCTGCCCTCGCCACGCATAGCAGGAATAGTGGAACTATCAAGTACACTTGTTCCTGAAGCATCAAGATGTAATCTAAAAACTTTGCCAGCTTTGAGGGATGTAATGAGTAACGAACGATTCCAGTTTGGAATTACATTTTTTTCATACACATCCATACTCGAAGCGGCCACGGTAGGCCAGGTTAAATAATTTGAGCCCAATGTGCCCGGCGCAGGAACCGTAAATAATGTATAAATAGGATCTCTTGAAGTTAATGCAAGGCATTGAGCTTGTTCGCTAACAACTGCCTGGTTGGCCAGCGTTAACCCGTTATAATTTCCGTCACAATATCCCGATAATTTAGGCCACCCATAATTGCGGCCCTTTTCAATAATATTTACTTCATCATCACTTTTATCCTGCTGCTCGCTTTGATACAATATTCCGTTAGATCCAAATGCAATTCCCTGTGCATTTCTGTGTCCCCAACTCCAAACCGGTGTTACTTTTGAACTCACATCCGTGTACGGATTACTGTTAGGTATCCATTTATCCAATGCGCCTGCATCGCCATCTGGTTCCAAATTAAAGCGCAGGATTTTTCCTTCAAGCACATCCCTCGATTGGGCATTATTAGTACGGCTTATATTGTTAAACTGGCCTGCACCCATATCTCCAATTGTATAAAAAAGGTAAGAGATCCCACCAACCTTTCCAATAGTTAACCTGCCGCTATTGTGATCGTTACTACCGTTTAAAGATGAAATGATTACCTGCTCATTACTTAGTGAATGAGTTGCACGATTGTAATCATAGCGCACAATTTTTGTTTTAAAATTGCATGCACCGGTTCCATTAGTACAACCGGTTGAACTATTAAATTGATATACGTATGCAAGATATATCCACGGCTTGGACGGGCTTGGCCATTCACTATACATTGTTGGATGCAAAGCCATCCCCATAAGTCCACCCTGCGGCCATTTAGGAGGATTCGTGAAATTTTTATTAGCACTAATATCTATCAATTCTGTTTTACCACCATCCGCAGGATTTATTCTGCCAACTTTATAAGCAAAGTTTTCGGTTACCCATAATGAATCATCGGGGCCATAAGTAAGTTCCCAGGCAGAATTTAATTGATACGATGGATTTACAACACGCATGCTAAAAGGCTCATTCTGTGCATAGACTTTAGTTAAGGAAAGAATGGAGAAAATGAAAAAAAATGTGCAGGAAAGTAATTTTTTCAAGGATATTGATTTTAAATTAATAACAAAAAAAATATGTCCTTCGGGGTTAGCTCGTAAGGAAACGAAAAATTATATAAGATTATTTCATTCCTATTCGTTAGTACCGAAATCTGCAATGAAATGAGCATAATAAACTGCACCTAAATTCGTTTATTTCAGTTGAATGCCAGAAATACGCCTTAGTAAATCCAATAAACCCGGCTCTATATGAAAAAATTTTACTCTGGAAAATTCAATATTATTTCTAATTGTTTGAGGGTTTCTGAAAAAACTTTTAAACCCAAACGAGGAATATACATTCTTACATTTATTATATTTTGTTCATTTCAGTTTCTTTGCTTTTCAGATGGGTTTTCACAAAAGCTGGAATTCAGTTACAGTTATTTTAATCTCACCCGAAATAGCGGCGGTGGAACGTTGGAACAAGGCGATACAATTGAAGTGCACGCTTTAACCAAGGTAAATGCCACAGTCGCTAATTTCTATTACATCGATACCATACCTGCCGGCACGCAATATGTAAATAATTCTATTAAGCTTATAACCAATGAAGGACTGCTATATGCCGGCAGCGGACCATATACTGACGCGACCAACGATGATGCAGGGGTTTATGTATCAACGGGTAGCCCAAGAGTAAGAGTAAATATAGGTAGTGGTTTCTCCAAAGCGAGAAATGGAGTGAACTTTGGTAATGTTACAGGCGGTGGAACAATTACAGGTGGCACCAGCCTCCCGAAATTTTACGGCTCAACGTTATTCATTGTCGCTTATAAGCTGGTAGTGACTGCCAATAATGGAGATACTTTATTTCCCACTGGTAATTATTATTTTGACACCTCCGGTACTGACAGAAGGTATCGTTTTAATTATGCAGGAATCAAAGTTATTCAGAACCAGGCATTATGTAATAATTTTTCTAGTGCAACGTTCACTGCAGAAAGCTCCTTTGGTTCGGGAAGTATTCAAAACAGGGTTGCACCGGCAGCAACGCCAGGCTATGCCAAGATAAATTTGGACGTGAATAACCCGAAAGATAACTATTATTCGATTGCCAATAATACCAGCGCAAACGGAACAACAAATAATGCCGGACCTTATAAGCCCACAACAAATAATGCCCGTGTATTTGGTGGCTTTTGGGACATAATTGGAGATCACACAGGCGCTTCTAATCCTATAACCGGGAACCCGCCTGTAGCCGCCGGGCAGCCAGGAGGATATATGCTGGTAGTAAATGCGGCATTTACTACGGGGGAGGTTTACCGTGATACTATTAAAAATGTATGTCCCAATACTTACTATGAATTTTCCGCATGGGTTAGAAATATTTGTGGAGTATGTGGTATAGACCAAAACAGTACAGCCACGTATACCCCTGGCGTTCTACCTAACCTCTCTTATACTATTAATGACGTAGATTATTATACCACGGGAAATATTTTGCACGATACTATCTGGCAAAAGCGTGGATTTATTTATAAAACAGGGCCAACAGAGACGCAGTTTAGAATTACCATAAAAAACAATGCGGCCGGCGGTGGCGGTAATGACTGGGTAATGGACGATATTAAACTTGCTACCTGTTATCCTAACCTTGTAAACAGTCCAAAGGATACCGCAACTGCGTGTAGTGGTTTTCCACTTACGCTGAGTGATACGGTGAAAAGTTTCTTCAACAACTATACATATTATTGCTGGGAAAAAAGTAGCGATAATATTACGTGGGCAAACACAGGTGTGTGTGGCACTAAAGTCCCGGTACTGGTAAATGGTTTATGGCAATACGTTGTTGATACGACTTTTACTTCTGTAGCTGCAGATAGCGGAAAGTACTACCGGCTTAAGGTTGCAACCACTTTCGCAAATTTGAGTGACCCTAAATGTTCCGTAAGTAATAGCCAGAAAATATTTTTGAATATATATAATGTCAATTGCACTTTGCTTGCCACCAAAGTTTTAAGCTTCAACGGAAGCATTGTAAATGATAACGCGGTTTTAAGATGGACTTCCAAAAATGAAGAAAATCTTAAAGAATATATTATAGAAAAAAGTTTAGATGGAATAAATTTTCTTCGTGCCGACGCAGTTACGGCAGTTAAAGATGTAAATGGAGCAAGTTATATTTTTACCGATCCTGAGGCGATTAGTTTAATGGCCTATTACAGGCTACGACTTATAAATACCTCGAGCAGGGATTCTAAATATTCAAAAGTTATTGTGCTTTATAACAAAAACGCTTCGTTTAAAATTTCTGCAGTTAACCCTTTTAAAAGCAACCTGAAAATTGATGTTTTTATCCCCGAGGATGGTGCGGTCGAGTTCAGCCTATACGATGCTTTTGGCAAGCCTGTGAACAAAAAAAGTATTTTACTAAATAAAGGAAATTCAAAAATTATATTGGATGAAGTAGCGAAACTACCCACCGGTATATATATATTAAGAACCCAGTTTAATGGCAAGATAATACAGAATAAACTTTTCAAAACTGATTGATAAAACATTCTGATTCACCACATTATCTGATGCAGTCTGATAAATTCCTAAATCCATTTTTATCCTGGGTGCAGAAAATTATTGTTTTCGATAAACTATTAGACAGTGGTGTGGCTCGTTAAGTCTCCGGCAAATAAGGTAGAAATACCTATAATAAGACAAATAAACCGGCGTTTTATATAGAAATCCGATGCCTGTGTAAATTAATAAATTCTTATTTATGAGAAATTTTTACAATTACCTAAATGGGCTCTTATTTTACTTTTTATATAAACCGATCAGAACCCTCAGCAAGGGAGTAACGACTGTTTTCCTTTTTAAGGTGTCTGCATTTCTTTTACCCATATGTTGCTTTACATCTGCCCAGTCGCAAAAACTTCAATTTAGTTACAGCTATATTAACCTTTCCCGCAATAATGGGGGAGGAACTCTTCAACAGGGAGACACTATTGAAGTACATGCCTTGGTAAAAGTTAATGCAACCACAAATAATTTCTATTACATAGATACCATTCGCAACGGAACACAATACATTAATAACTCTATTAAGCTCATTACAAATGAAGGTGTTTTATTTCGTGGCCCGTACACTAACGCGGCTTTGGATGATTATGCTGTGTATGATGTAAGCGGCGGTATTCCAAGGGTGCGTATAAATGTTGGCACCGGTGCGGCATTTCCAAATTCCGGTGTTGCTAATTTCGGAGTTACTACCGGTGGAGGTACGATTACACCAGGAAGTGTTCCGAAATTTTATGGTACCACCTTATTTATCGTCGCGTATAAACTTTTAGTAACCGCGAATAATGGCGATACTATTCACCTTACCGGAAATTATTATATCGATACTTCGGGTACTAAAAGAACTTACCGGTTTGATTATGCAGGCATTAAAATTATTCAAAATCAAGCCCTATGTAATAACTTTTCAAGCGCCAGTTTTACAGCCGATAGCTCATTTAAGAGCGGAAATACTCAAAACCGGGCTCTCCCTGCTGTGGTTCCGGGGTATATAAAAGTTAATATGGGACTCAACACTCCCAACGACAACTATTATGCAATCGCCAACAATACGAGTTCAAATGGAACTACAAATAATGCAGGGCCTTATGCGCCCACTGCAAATGCGAATCGCGTATTTAATGGTTTCTGGGATATTATCGGAGATCATACCGGAGCTGTAGATCCTGTTGCGGGAAATCTTCCAACTCCAGCGGGGCAAACGGGCGGATACATGCTGGTAGTTAATGCTGCTTACCCAACCGGTGAAGCATTTCGTGATACAATTAAGAATGTTTGTCCTAATACTTACTATGAGTTTTCGGCATGGATAAGAAATATATGTGGCAAATGCAGTGCTGATTCCAATAGTATTCAAAAATATACTCCGGGCGTATTACCGAATCTTTCCTATACTATTAACGATATTGATTATTTTACGACGGGTACTATTGTTTATGACCGCACCTGGGTGAAAAGAGGCTTTATCTACAAAACCGGACCAACGGAGACCCAGTTTAGGATTACCATAAAAAATAACGCAGCTGGCGGAGGGGGAAACGATTGGGTACTTGATGATATAAAACTCGCTACGTGTTATCCAAACCTGGTTATGAACCCAAGTGATACTACCACATCCTGCGCTGGTTTACCCGTAGCCTTAAGCGATACCGTAAAAAGTTATTTCAATAATTATACAAACTGGTGTTGGGAGAAAAGTAATGACGGAATTAACTGGTTCGGTACGGGAGTGTGTGGTACAAGAGTACCTGTTTTGAAGAATGGACTATGGGTGTACGTTGTGGATACCGTGTTTACTGCGGTAGCCGCCGATAGCGGTAAATATTACCGGCTTAAAGTAGCAACCACATTTTCGAACTTAATTAACCCGAATTGTGCGGTAAATAATAGTCAGAAGATATTTTTAAATATTTACAATATAAATTGTACTGTACTTGAAACCAGGTTGCTTAATTTTTATGGAAACATCATAAATGATAAAGCCCTGTTAATATGGATTTCCCAGGGTGAAGAAAATCTAAGAGAATATGAAATTGAACGAAGCATAGATGGAATTAATTTTATGCGGGTTGGTAATGTTGCCGCAGTAAATGACATAAATGGATCTACGTACGCATTTAACGATCCGGAAAATATTTCTTCAATGGTATACTACCGTTTGAAGCTTAAGAATCAAACTAATGGAAATAAATTTTCGAAAGTAATTATTTTATATAATAAGAACAACCGACTTAAAGTTTCTACTGCCAATCCTTTTAAGATAAATTTGAAAATAGACGTTTTTTTACCTGAGGATGGGAATGTTGAATTCAGACTGTATAATTTATTAGGCAAAACTGTCACTAAAAAAACTATCCTGTTAACCAAAGGGAATTCACAAACTACCCTTGATAATGTAAGTCTTTTGCCGGTCGGAATGTATATTTTAAGGACTTCATTTGGCAGTACTACCGTACAAACTAAACTTTTTAAAGCGGATTAATTCGACAAATTCCTTACGGAAGATTATGTATAACACCTTATTAAAAACCAAAAACCGCTGGCGTTCACCAGCGGTTTCTCATTTCGTTAAAGGTTATTATCAAAATATCTGGTAGTTGGTTATGTTATATTCGGTCGTTGTGACTCCATCATTAAAACTATCATATATTTCACCCACATTTCTCGCAAACCATCGCTCATCGGTTTCTACTATAACTGGGATTCCAGTAAACACATATTCGTATTCATATTTCACTTTTACTACGTCGGGAAAATTAAAGGTTCCTATTGTTACAGGAATTCCTTTTTCCAGCAGTGTCATCTTTATAGTTACTGTTATGGCTTGTCCTTGAACAGTTCCACCAATCGTTGGCGATGACCACGTGGCGCCCGCAGCAACATTATCTTTCAAAAATATAAACTCACCTTCCATAGGCGGTCCGTCAAAAGGAATAATATTTGAGTAATTGAGATACTCAAAATAATCCCCACCCGGCTTGCGATAGTATAAAGAATCAAATGCTAAGCCTGGCGGCACATCAAACCCTGCAAAGGTGTTGTAGGTATTGCTTCCAATCATAGGAGAATAACCCAAAACCCGTATAAGAACCGCATCGGAAGCAGATCCTCCAACGAGGCTATAAGTCCAGTTTGAACTTACGGTTACCGGGAAGTAATCACCAGATGGCATAACCCCAGCCTGAAAAGCAATCGCAAAATCACAGGTACTTGAACCAAATGTTACTCTAAAAGTTTGTGGCCCGGAATTGATAGGTGTGCCGCTTCCTGTTAAAGTAACAGTTTGTACGCCCGTTGTTGTGAATTCCCCGGTTTTGGAAAAAGTGACACCATTAACTGTGTTGGTCTTAATACTATATCCCCCAAGAGTTGCAACATCTACTTGAATTTGCACCGTATTGGATATATTAAGAAGGATGCCCTGTTGATAATTTCCCACCGGTATCGCAGGCGTACAATTGCCGCCCGCTCCTCCCAAAGTTCCTGTGGCCGGCGCCGCAAAATTTATTGTAAAGCTGCATTCGCTGTTACCATATTTTATTGTAAAAGCCTGGTTACCTGTACTTGTAGGTGTTCCACTGCCGTTCAATATTATATTTTGCTCACCTGTTGTTGTAAATGTTCCGGTTTTGGAAAATGACACGCCATTAATATTATTTGAAATAATTGAATAAGACCCAGCCTTAGCTACCGTTACCTTAACCTGAACGGTGTTTGCGGCCGTTAAGTCAATCCCCTGCGTGTAACTACCCGCAAGCGTAGCAGGTTCGCAAACGCCCCCATTAGTACCCAAAACACCTGAGGATACGCCTGAACTGCCACCACCTATTATTGAAACAAATTTACCTTCGGTTAAATCTTTGACATTATTTCCCGAATCCAGTGCTGCACCGGAAAAGTTGCCGGAAATAAGATTATTTCCGTATGAAGTAACATTGACGACGAATTCGCCGATTAACTGACTGGCCTGGTAGAGAGTTTTACCTCCGCCTGAATATTCAAACGCAGACTGAAACAGCGATGCCTTGTAGGTTCCCACTTTGAACGTATCTGCAAACAAGTGCATGTGGAATGTTTGTGAACCATCGGATGATGTTCCAATCAGCTGTAATTCTTTAGTGTTTCCGCCTGATGAATTAATGTATGCAGTATCCATGTTACCAACAAATTGGCTTCCACCGTCTTTAAATTCCCATGAGCCGGCAGGCGTTTTCAGGCTACCTCCTTCAAGACTGTATTCTTTTCTACAGGCAGTAAATAATACAATAACGAGAATGAAATAAAATGTAATTCTAACAGGTTTCATTTGTACGAGTTTAGTATTTTAAATTTTCAGGGAATGTTAAGATACCTGCATTTCATCATTAACCAATGTTTCGGTTTCAAGAGATTTTGCATGTATACTTTCAACATTCGTTTTAAAAAAACGTTTTTGAAACAAAAGTATTGCGATAATCCCAATAGATATTGAAGCATCGGCAAGATTAAAAATTGGCCTGAAAAATTCAAAGTCCTCGCCTCCCCAAATTGGGATCCATAAAGGGAAATGCGCATTGCGAATAATCGGAAAGTAAAGCATGTCAACTACTTTGCCATGTAAAAAACCAGCATAACCATGCGCCGGAAAAATTTTAGCCACGTTATACGACAATGGATTACTGTCTTCAAATATGAGCCCGTAAAACATGCTGTCAATAAGGTTCCCCAATGCACCGGAAAAAATAAGAGCTGCACAGATAATAAACCCGGGATGATATTTTTTCTCAATTATTTTTTTTATATAAAAAACTCCAAAAATTACAGCCCCCAGCCTAAACAAAGTCAAAGTCATTTTACCCCAGTCACCGCCGAATTTCCAGCCATAAGCCATTCCCTCATTTTCAATAAAATATAACCGGAACCAATTGCCCATTATTGCATGAGATTCGCCAGCATGATAATGTGTTTTTATATAAATTTTAAGGGCCTGGTCAGCTATAACAATAAGGCAAATAATAAAAAAAACATTTCTTCCTTTCACGTAGTAAATTTAATGAGTAAAGATAGCAAAATTGACTAAGGCTTTTTAACAAATACGTTAATTATAAGCAAAGAGATCGCCCGATTAGTGCACACAATTCGAAAAATAAATTCGCTGCAAAAAATTCTACTTTGGAGCAAAAAGGATATTTTATTCTTCAAAGTAAACTCTTTTGACCCGTTGTGAAATGCCCGTCATTATTTCGTATGGAATTGTATTTGCCCACGTAGCCAATGTAGTCAAGGGTAAGTTTTCTCCAAAAACAATTACGTTATCTCCTTCATCAACTATTTCAAGATCCGTAACATCAAGCATTGTCATATCCATACACACATTACCAATTACCGGTACCAACCTATCATGAATAATCATTTTTCCTTTACCATTGCCAAATATCCTGGGATAGCCATCGGCATACCCGATTCGCACAGTGGCAATAATACTGTCGCGATTTAATCGGGCATTTCTGCCATAGCCAACGGTTTCACCTTTTTCTACTTTCTTAATTTGCGATACGGTTGTTGTAAGAGTCGTAACGTTTTTTAGCTTTGTTTGCATTTTCCTGTAACTGTCAATTCCATACAGACCTATACCAAGCCGCACCATATCCATTTGCAGATCCGGATGACGGCTCACTCCAGATGTATTAGTTATATGCCTGATGAATTTATATTCCAGGGCAAGTTCAATTGCTTTACAACAATCTTCAAAAAATTTTGCCTGCTGAAATGTGAATTCCTTTTCCTTTTCCTTGTCGCTTGCAACAAGATGCGTAAATACAGTTACAACTTTTAAAAATCTATTCTTTTTAAGCAGCCGGCATAATGTATTAATATCTTCGGGCGTAAAACCGAGCCTGTGCATACCAGTATCAATTTTAATATGAACCGGATAATCATTTATTCCTGAAGCCTTCAAAAAACTTTCAAATTCATTAAGGACATTAAAAGAAAATATTTCCGGCTCCAGGTGGTTACTCACGAGTGATTCAAAAGTACTGGTCTCGGAATTCATGACCATTATGGGCAAAGAAATTCCGGCCTTACGTAATTCCACACCTTCATCAGCATAGGCAACAGCGAGGTAATCAATTTTTTGAAATTCCAACACCGATGCAATTTGATAACTGCCACTTCCATAGCTAAAAGCCTTTACCATTGCCATAATTTTTGTTTCGGGCTTCAGCAGTTGTTTATATTGTTTTAAATTATGAACAATGGAATTGAGATTTATTGATAATATTGTCTGGTGTATTTTCTGCTCCAGTTCCCTGCTAATTTGCTCGAAGCCAAAACTTCTTGCGCCTTTTATTAAAATAGTTTCGTCATAAAAGTTAAGAGGTGGCAGGTTTTTCAAAAACGCTTCCACTGATAAAAAAAAATACTTATTACTTAAAGATGAAAACGCATTTTGTTGTGAAAAAATATCTTCACCAATACCAATAAACCGGTCAACTTTTTTATGCTGAAAAAGAATTGATATTTCCTTATACAACTCACCTGGCTTTTGACCTGATTGCAAAATATCTGACAGAACTACCGTTCGTTTTTTGTGTTGCTTTTGTTGCTCCAGGAAATCCAGTGCCATTGATAAAGAATGCAAATCATTACTGTAACTGTCGTTAATGATTGTACAATGATTCACGCCCTGCTTAAGCTCAAGCCTCATGGCAATCGGATAAAGGAATGCAAATTTTTTCCTTGTTTCAATGTTATCTTTATTCAAAACCAAAAGAACACACCAGCAATTAATTGCATTTTCAACAGACGCATCATCCGTGAAGGGAATCGTTATTGAAATACTTTTTCCCTTATAGACTGCTTCAATTTTTGTGTGATTTTTCTTTTTATTTATCGAAGAGATTTGAAGTTTATTTCCTGTACTTTGGCCCCAGCTAAATAATTTTATATTTTCTCTTCCTTTTTTAAAATCTACAATTGCAGTTTTTAATTCCTTGTTATTTGCGCAAAAAATAAGATGCTTTACGTCTAAAAATAATTGCAGTTTTTCAGCAATTTTTTGAAGGGTATTATCAAAACCTTCATCATGCGCTTGTCCAATATTTGTAAGCACTCCAATTGTTGGCCTGATAACTTTTTCCAGGTATTTCATTTCATGGATTGTAGAAATACCCGCTTCAAAAATTCCAAGAGTATGTGATGAATTTATATTTAAAACACTTAAGGGAACACCAACCTGGGAGTTATAGCTTTTAGGGCTTCTTACAATTACTTCATTAGCTTCAAGCAACTGATTCAACCATTCTTTTACAATAGTTTTCCCATTGCTGCCTGTAATACCTATTACAAGCAAATGATTAAACTGCGATCTGTGGGCTGCAGCAAACATTTGCAACGAACGTATAGAATTATTTACCAGGATTACATTTGCGAGTGGGATTTTTTTTAATCCAATATTTCTTTTATCAGTTACAAAGTTTCGAACACCTTTTAAATACAATCCTTCAATGAAAGAATTTCCGTCCTGGTGTGGAGTTTTTATTGCAAAAAAAATTGTTTCTGCGGGAGAAATAATTTTCCTGCTGTCGAGTGCAAGATGTAACGGGGCGGATAAATCAGGGTTGTAGTTTACAAGTTTGCCCCCTATTAATTTTTCAATTTCCTTAATAGTATAGTGGATGTGTACGTTCACTTATTGAAGAGTTGTTATTTACCTGTTTCTGCGAGTATACCTTTTTTCCTGGTTTTATAAATGGAAAACAACATGGAGCAGGAAATGCAAATCACAATTACCAGTAATGATATCCATACCTGCAAATGAATATCAAAATATTCAATGAGCATTTTTAGTCCAACAAATACCAGGACAATGGCTATGCCTTCCTTAAGGTACCTGAACTTATCAACGGCACCTTTAAGCAAAAAGAATAAAGAACGCAAACCCAATACGGCAAAAATATTTGACGTGTATATGATTACTTTCGATTGGGTAATTGCAAAGACTGCCGGTATAGAATCGAGTGCGAAAACAATATCAGTAGTTGCCAATAATATCATAACAACGAAGAGCATAGTAAAATGCTTTTTGCCATTAACCATTTTGGTGAATTTTCCATGATTACTTTCCCGAGTGAGGGGAACTATTTTCTTCAATAATTTATATACCCTGTTTTTTTCCGGATCAAATTCTTTTTCATGATCGATCAGGAACATTTTTATTCCGGTATAAACAAGAAACCCTCCAAATAAATACATTAACCATGAAAATCTTTGAATCATCGCGATCCCCACAGTAATGAAAACGACTCTTAAAACAATTGCGACTAGTATGCCCAGCAACAGGACACGATTAGTATATTTTTGAGCAATGCCGAAATATGAAAATATAAGGATGAATACAAAAATATTATCAACGCTCAGCGCCCATTCCATAAGATAAGCGCTTATATATTCCAGCGCTTTTGTCTGTCCGTCCTCAAACCATACAAATAAAAAAAAACCTAATCCAAGGCTTACCCAAAAAATTGTTTGAATGAATGCCTGTTTTATAGATACCGCTTTTGAGTTTTTGCTCAACAGCCCCAAATCAAAAATGAGTGCAATAACAATCACAACACCAAAAATCACGTAAGTCCATTCTGTTGGATTCATTTATAAATTATTGGAGCAAAGATATGTTTTGGAAAATGGTTATCATGAAGGATGACTTCAATTTATGAATTGGTGAGTTCGGTATTTTTTCCTTCTCCACCACTGGTAAATTATTCCAAATAAAATAATGAGCAATACCGGCACAGCAATGTTAATCATCTGCCAGGCAGTTTTTTGTTCTGCGGTCTTTTTAGCATCAAGAAGACGAAGTGTATAATCTTTAGCCCTTGCTTCGGTGAGGCCGGTGGTATTCACAAGGTATTCAAGACAATTTTCAACAAACTCCTTATTCGCAAATTGATACTGGTATTGTGTTTCAACAGTATAGGAATTCATTCCCATAGGTAGAAGCTTATCCTGGGAAACGCTATTTAAGGCAATATCTCCATCTGCAATAACAATCATTTTGTTATCATTGATGCACTGGGTTAAAAAAGGAGTCTTGTATATATCAAGAGAGTCTATTGCGGCCTGGCTTACCCGGTTTTTATAGAGAGATGAAAACTTGCCTTCGAGCAAGACACCTACAGGTATATCCTTCTTTTTGTAAGCGTCATCCTCGGGTGCATTTCGGTTTTCATTGGCGCTGATTAATGCAGGTGTTTCAATTGTTCTTGCATTGGCTGAGGAACTTAAGAGGATTGTTTTCTTTATTGCATCGGCATTTACGGTGTCTATTGAGTTTACAAATCTTCCCGCAACAAGTCCGACATTTTTATTGATGACGCTATTTTGTTTTGATTCAAATAAGGGGAAATAATTCCAATGCAAAAATTCAAACTGATCTTTACCATTAACATTAAAAGGCAAAAAATCACATTGCAAATCCATTAGAAGATCCGGGTTAATTCTTACCCCGTATTTAAACAAAAGATCCTCAAGGTTTAGGTTACGGTCATAAGCAACAACCTGGTTTTTTACCTGTAAACTATCCATTTCAGCATTTAGCCTGTCAATAAACCAAATTACCTTTCCGCCTCTCATTACATACTGATCAATTTTTAATTTTTCAGCATCTGTAAATGAAACTGTAGGTTTTAGAATCATCAAGAGCTTAAAAGTGTCGGGTATCACAGGCTCGTTAGCGATATTAATCGTAAACAGGTTGTAATCTTTTTTTAGAACATTCTCAACAAGGTCAATCGCATTATTACCAGTAGGCTCACCGTTGCCGATCGAATAGGCAATCATGGGTTTTTGCTCCGTCGTCACTTTATTAATAGCATCGGCAAACTTATATTCCAGCAAGGCTTCAGCGCTATTCAATTCAGGAGGAGTAATTACAGTTTTAGTTCCCGAATATAAATTAACCGGTAGCATTTTATTCTTATAATGCACTAAAGCCGTTGGATAGATATACTGCGATTGTTCCCCGGCCTTCAACTGAACCTTCAAATTGATAGGAATAATTCCCAGCGAAGAAAGTGTATCGGCATAAGTTGCGGAAATTCCAGGCATCTGATCTTCCGGGGATACTAACCTATAATGAATTTTGCCATCTGCATATTCTTTAAACTCCTGTAAAAGTTCTTGTGACGAGGCAGATAGTTTTTTGAAACCAGAAGGCATATCTCCTTTTAAAAAAAGATCAACTTCAATTACATCATCCAGGTGAGACAAAACTTTTTTTACGGGAGCCGAAATGGTGAATCTTTTCTCATTGGTAAGATCGATTCGTTTATGCACAAATGAGGCAACCAGGTTAATAGCAATGAGCACCCCAACTACGGGAATCCACAACCACTTTTTATTTTTGGATGAAAAATATTTCATTAGCGCCGGCTACTATTTTTTGTGATATTTTTTTGTGTTATAAAAAGGAAAAGAAAAATAAGACTCAAAAAATAAATGATATCTCTTGTATCCACTACGCCACGGCTAATGCTGCGATAATGAAAATCTATGCCCAGCATTTCTATGTAGTAATCTGCGCTACCTGTAAAGACGGGAAGTTTACTTATTGCATTAAACCCGAAGTAAATAACAAGACACGTAAAGGCGCCGGTTAAAAAAGCAATGACAGCATTTGAGGTAAGGCCTGAAGACCAAATACTGAGAGAAGCAAAAACCGAAGCCAGGAAAATTAACCCGATGTAAGATCCTGTGATGCCACCACTGTCAATGGTGCCGGTAGCTGACAGTGAATTAATGGTATAAACATACAGCAGTGTAGGGAGCAAAGCGATAAGTATAACAACAAGTACTGCAAAATACTTACCCAATACAATTTGCCATTTCGTTACCGGGCTTGTCTGCAAAATCTCAAATGTACCGGTTTTATATTCTTCTGAAAAACTACGCATTGTTAATGCGGGAATGAGAAAAATGAATATCCATGGAGATAATTCAAAAAATTTATCAAGGGTTGCATAACCGAAATCAAAAATATTACTGTCTTTTAAAACGAAAAGATAAAGACCATTCACCAAGAGAAATAAAATTATAGTTATATAACCGGTGAGGCTGCTGAAAAACTGGTGTAATTCTTTTTTGATAATGGATGCCATACTTTTCTAAAAAAGTGCAATTTAGGTTTTGAAAAATAATTATGACTTTTTCATTTTACTTCAAGCAGCGTTTTTAGTTAATATTGTGTCATACTTTTACTACACTGCTTGCAGGCTTCACAATAATTAATGTTTTTTCATAAATAAAGAATCCCGGAAGAAAGGATGATACCAAACGACCTGGCGATTTGAAAAGCAATTTTTCTGAGATTTCTTTTTAAAGAGTTTACCTAAACCAACTGAAAAAGCCCCTTAATCGGGGTTTTTTTTATTTAGGTATGGAATATGATCTTTTATAGCATCATAGGTAAAAAATTACTATAATGAAAATTACTCGCATTTACACATTAATGGTTTGCGTGGTATTGTCACTGGCTGTAATGGCTCAAACAAAAAAATCGATTCCACCCCCACCGCCACCGCATACAATGCAACAAAAACCACCGGCGCCACCATTACCGCCACCACCACCTTTGCTACCGAAACCCGAACCACCGGAACCTCCACCGCCGCCCCCAAAACCTCCAATCAATTCCTTTCAGGAATAGTTTACAATCTAACGGTCCGATAACAAAACAGGCTTTCAAAACTGAAAGCCTGTTTAAAATATAATACCATCCCGATTTACAAGAATCATTTACACTGCAAAACTCTCTCCGCATCCACAACTGCGGCTGGCATTCGGATTACTAAAATAAAATCCTTTTCCATTTAACCCATCGCTAAAATCGAGCGTGGTATTCACCAGGTATAAGAAACTTTTTAAATCAGTCACTACTTTTATTCCATTATCATCAAATTCCTGATCCATTGGTTTTTTTTCGTTATCGAAATCCATTTTATAACCAAGCCCGGAGCATCCGCCACCCACAACGCTCACTCTTAAAAAATAACCGTCCCTTGGAAGATTTGCATCTTCCAGCAATTTAGATACTTTATCTTTTGCTTTATCGCTAACGTAAATCATATTGTCCCAAATTTCAACTGAGCTTAATGCACTACGCTTTCAGCAAAGCTAATTTTTTCCATACCGTTCTTTACCCGGTAGTCATTAATGGCAGACTTGATTGCATCTTCTGCTAAAACTGAACAATGTATTTTAACCGGCGGAAGATTGAGCTCTTCTACGATATCCATGTTGTCAATTTTTAATGCGTCATCCACACTCCTGCCTTTAAGCCATTCTGTGGCAAGTGACGAAGAAGCGATAGCCGACCCGCAACCAAATGTTTTAAATTTGGCGTCTTTGATCATTCCTGTTTCATCGTCTACTTCAATTTGCAAACGCATTACGTCTCCGCATTCAGGTGCACCAACAAGCCCGGTACCTACATTTTTTTTGCTTTTATCTAAAGTCCCTACATTTTTGGGATTTTGATAGTGATCAATAACTTTATTAGAATATGCCATGATTTGATTTTTTAATTTTTTTTTATACGATTAGGTCTATCTAAATTTACGAAACCAATTTTACATATTTAAACGATCCGTTATTAATGGGCTGCCCACTCAATCTTTTCAAGATCAATTCCCTCTTTCCACATTTCCCATAAAGGACTCATTTCCCTTAATCTTAAAACAGTTGAACTTACCTGGTCTATAGTATAGTCAATCTGGTCTTCGGTAGTAAAGCGTCCCAATCCAAAACGAAGCGAAGAGTGTGCCAAATCGTCTCCGAGCCCTAAAGCTTTTAATACATATGACGGCTCAAGTGAAGCCGATGTGCAGGCAGAGCCGGAACTTACAGCGATGTTCTTATTGAATCCCATCATAAGCCCTTCACCTTCTACATATTTAAAACTGATATTGCTCACATGTGGTAAGCGGTGCTCCACACTACCATTAACGTACGCTTCTTCAAGCTTCAATAATTCAGTCTCCAACTTGTCACGTAATTTCTTTATATGGGCGGTATCTTTTTCCATATCGAGCCTGCATAATTCACATGCTTTACCAAACCCCACAATACCCGGAACATTCAATGTGCCACTTCTCATCGCCCTCTCATGGCCGCCGCCATCCATTTGGGCTGTTACTTTTACCCTGGGGTTTTTTCTGCGGACATATAAGGCACCCACGCCTTTAGGGCCATACATTTTGTGCGCTGAAAATGCCATCAGGTCAATACCATCTTTAATTACATCGACCGGTATTTTTCCGACTGCCTGCGTAGCATCCGTAAAAAATAATGCTCCATGCTTTTTTGCTATAGCGCTTATTTCTTTTACAGGTTGTATGATGCCAATTTCATTGTTAGCATACATGATTGCAACCAATATTGTCGAAGGCTTCATTGCAGCCTCAAGTTCTTTCAGATCTACTAACCCATCTTCCTTTACCTCGAGGTAGGTTACTTCTCCGCCCAATTTTTCAATATGCTTACAGGTATCTAAAACTGCTTTATGTTCTGTGGTTGCTGTAATAATATGATTTCCTTTCGATGCATACATCTCATAAACTCCTTTCAGCGCCAGGTTATCTGCCTCGGTTGCTCCTGAAGTGAAAATGATTTCTTTCGGGTCTGCACCAATCAGCTTAGCCACCTGTTCACGTGCATAGTCAACCGCTTCTTCAGCTTCCCAGCCAAAAGGGTGATTACGGCTTGCAGCATTTCCAAAATGCTCTAAAAAATAAGGGGTCATGGCTTCCAAAACCCGTGGATCCATAGGAGTTGTAGCATTGTTATCAAGATATACCGGTAATTTCAACATATTCAAAAATTTATTTTAAGTACCTACAAATTTACACCAAATGCTTTTAAAATGAAGTTATACTTTGCCGTTTTAGCCTGATTTTACCAAAGTCGGAAACTCTTTTGCCCCGGTAATTGATTGTAATTTTGACGCAAAATTAATTTATGATGAAAAAAATCGAACATATTGGAATCGCTGTAAAAAAACTTTCTAATTCTATTCCTTTATTTGAAAAACTGCTTAACACACCGTGCTACAAAACTGAAGTAGTGGAAACCGAGCAGGTAAATACGGCATTTTTTAAAAAAGAAGATACCAAAATTGAATTGGTAGAAGCCTACGCCCCCGGAAGTGTGATTAATAAATTCATCGAAAAAAAAGGTGAGGGCCTCCACCATATTGCTTTTGAGGTAGACAATATTGAGGAAGAAGTAAAAAGACTGGTCAACGAGGGCTTTATATTTGTGAATGAGAAACCAAAAGAAGGCGCCGACAATAAATTAGTGTGTTTTATGCATCCCAAATCAACCAATGGAGTTTTAATTGAATTGTGTATGGAAAAGAAAACTTGACATTAAATTTCATTAAGTGAATATGGAAACGCCTAGCTCAAATTTTCAATGTCGTCTAAATCCTTGTACCTGCCTGCAGCTTTTTTCGCCTCTATTAATTGATTAAGATGTATTAACCGGACTTTTAATTTTTCAACTTCAATAAATGTAGAAGAATGAAAAGCTTTTTCAAAATCTAAGCCTTTTACATCTGTCATAATATCAATGCTTGATGGAGGGCGGCCAAAAGTAAAAACATTTAAGCCAGGGTTATTTAAAAAATTCTCTTCCGTCATATCAAAAACAGGCATTTTAAATTCCTTAAATGCCTTTGCCAGCTTTAAATAATTTGTACTGTCTTTTTTTGCCCAAATGTCCAAATCACCTGTTGTTCTTGAATATCCATGGAGAATTACAGAATATCCACCTACTAAAATGTATTCAACATCATTATTATTTAAGGCAATAATGAAATCCCTGAAGTCCTCATTAAAAATGGCCATCATTTTCTTTTTCGAATTCTGAAATAGGTTCTATCCACCCGCGGCGGATTATCTACATCGAAATTGTATGCCACACTATTAAGGTAATTGGCGGCTTCTAATCTCTTTTCAAGAGATTGCATTTTCCAAAATGCAAAGTTATGAGACGCCTCTTCTACAGTTTGATGCCTGAATGCTGTTTTATCAAGTTTGCCGGGCTTCATAAAATTATTTCAGAAATGGGTTGTATTTCTTTTCATCTCCTATCGTTGTTGCAGGCCCGTGGCCGGAATATACAGTTACATCATCGGGCAACTTAAAAAGTTTCTCCTTAATATTTTCCAATAAATCTTCATGGCTTCCCCCAGGTAAATCCGTTCGGCCAATGCTGTTTTGAAACAACACATCTCCCCCAATAATAAACTTCTGTTCTTCGCAATAAAAGCAAATGCTCCCGGGTGAATGACCGGGCGCTTCAATCACTTTTAGTTTATCATCCCTTAATGAAACAGTATCATTTTCTTTAAGAAAAATTAATTCTCCCTTATAATTATCGAACGGAAGATTGAACATAAGACCTGATGCCGGTGCCATTTCTAAAAGTTGCTCCTCATTTTTGTGAAGATGCAGGGTTAGCTTATATTCTTCAGCAATATATTTATTACCAAAGACATGGTCGAGATGGCAATGGGTATTAAGCAGCATTTTTGGCTGCAATTCATTCTTCTCTATGAAAGCTTTTAATTCGTCTTTCTCCTGTTCAAAATAACAGCCAGGATCAATAATGATACATTCATTAAGTTCATTGTAAAGAACGTATGTGTTTTCCTGTACAGGATTAAAAGTTAAAACTTTGATTTGTAACATAGCGTATATAGAAAATCAACTAAATTCATTTCACTGATTAAGCCGAAACATTTAATTTTAGGCCAATTATAACGTACAGCAAATGCAAGATCACAAGAAACAGGTTGGGAAAAAAATTTTTCTGTCATTCGCATTTCTCTTAATACTCGGGCTCGTTTCAAATGGCCAGGTAAGCAGTGTAGAATATGGAAAAAACCGGGTTCAATATAAAAAATTTAAATGGCAGTACTACCAGACACCAAATTTCAATTCATACTTTAGCCAAAACGGACAGGAGATTGCGAAATATGTTGCACAGGTAGCAGAGGAAGAGTTGCCGGGTGTTGAAAAATTTGTTGAATATAGCCTGCAACGCCGGGCAAATATTGTTATCTATAATAATTTTAATGACCTGCAGCAAAGTAACATCGGGCTTGGTATCGACTGGCAAAGTTCAGGAGGCCTCACCAAGTTGGTGAACAATAAAATGATTGTTTATTATAACAGCAATCATGCTGATCTACGCAGGCAAATACGGGAAGGAATTGCAAAAGTGCTCACACAAAATCTTTTATTTGGCGATGACCTTGGTGAAGTAGCAGGCAACCAGGCCTTGCTCGACCTGCCGCAATGGCTTATTGATGGCTACGTTGCTTATGCGGGCCAGAATTGGAGCACAGAGCTTGATGACGATCTTAAAAGTGAAATCCTTAGCGGCAATTATAAAAATTTTTACCAGTTTGCTTTTGAAAAACCTTTGCTTGCGGGCCATGCGTTTTGGTATTACATTGAAGAAAGATACAAGAGAGAAAATACAACATACCTGCTATACCTCGCCAGGGTTTATAAAAATTTAAACAGGGCCTCTCAACAGGTTACCAAAAAAAGAAAGTTTAAAGAAGTGTTGGCTGATTTTATGTCTTATCAGGAAGATAAATATGACAAAGATATTTCGCGGCGAAAAAATTATCCTAAAGGAAGCGAAATCACCAGCTATACCGTTGGTAAAAGGATCGACTATTTCCATTTTAATGTAAACCCCAATAAACGTAATGGTTCATTTGCTGTTGTACAATATAAGAAAGGGCAATACAGGTTGTTGCTTAATGAGGAAGACAAGGATAAAACATTATTGAAATTCGGAGCCAAAAGCAAGATAGACGAAATAAATCCTAATTATCCTATGATGGCATGGGATCCAAAAGGGTCAAGGCTTTCGGTGTTATATGGAGAAGAAGGCCGCATTAAGCTTTTTGTTTTTGATGTGATTACAAGAGTTAAACCGTATAAAAGAGATCTTACCGATTATTTTGACCAGGTACAGGATATGAAGTACATGACTGATAGCAGGAATTTGCTTTTCAGCGCCGTAAAAAACGGCCATTCAGATATTTACACGTATGATATTGAGAACGATAAAGTGAAGGCGGTTACCAATGATGTTTTTGATGATCTCGATCCATCCTTTGTATCATTCCCCAATAAGACAGGAATTATTTTTGCAAGTAACAGGCCTTCTCCAAATGCAAGGGGAGGCGATACTTCATTGCTTAAGCACAACTACAATATTTTTTTGATAACTGATTTTACAACCAACCGCCCGGAACTTAACCAAATATCACAGCTCACGAAAGTAAAATTCGGGAATGCAAGATACCCTACTCAATATAATGGCAATCACTTCACTTTTGTAGACGATGAGAATGGTGTGGGTAATCGTTATGCTGGTTTTTTTACTACCAAAAGTGAAGGCCTCGATACGTTGGTTCTTATCGGCGATGATATACTGCGTAACCCATCCCGCCAGGAAGTTGACTCTTTATTACATGCTTATAAAAAAGACGATGTTGATTCTGTCGCAGTTGTTTCAGTTTCCAGCGATTCTGCATATATTTTTCCATTAACGAATTATGCAAGCAGCCTCAGGGAAACAAGAATTGCAGGCGATAATAACCAGGTGAGTGAAGTAACGAGGCAAAGCGATGATAAAATATTATACAAATTAAAAATTGATGAAAACACCTTACGCCGAAGAAATGTAAGCTCGGTTCCTACGGCGTATATGAAGCATCTTCTCGAATTAGACAAGATTTCAAGAGGGCAGGAAATTATATCACAACCTTCAGATAATTCTAAAAAACAGGATCTTTTTCAGAATGAATTTAAAGATGAAAAAAGAGATTCAAGTGCCATAGGCCAAAACTATAACGGGGAACCTGTAAACGAACCTACAGTTTTATCAAAGGCAAAATTGTATCCTTATAAACCTTTAAAGTTTGCAACCGATTATATTGTCGCAGGTTTTAATAACAATGTTCTTGGCACAAGATTCCAGGCCTACCAGGGGGGTGCAGGACCTGTTACCCTTACTTCCAACAACCAGTTAGATGGAACGGTTCGTCTTGGAACTGCAGACATAATGGAGGACATAAAAATTTCGGGTGGATACAGGCTCTCTACGAATTTAAAAGATAATGACTGGCTGTTACAGTTTAACAATCTTCGAAAAAGAATTGACTGGAGCCTTACCTATTACAGGAACGTACAGCAGACGAACATTTCATTTTTTGATGCAACTAACCCCGGGTATCCCGGAAAATTATTTTCAAATTTATACCAGGCTGGCATCAGCTACCCTTTTGATGTAACCAAAAGTGTGCGTGTAAACGTTGGCGTTAGAAAGGATCGGGTTGTATCAAGTTCTTTTGACGATGTATCTTTAAAGACGCCCGACATTTCAAAAACCTATGGATTGCTGCATGCCGAATATGTGTATGATAATACTATAAATCCTGCTCAAAACATTTGGAATGGCATACGTTACAAAGCATACATAGATTGGAATGGTCAAATAAGTAAACTGGCGACTACGGAAGGCCGTTATACTTTTAATTTTGGGTTTGATGCAAGAGCTTACTATCCTATTTACAGGAATTTCATTTGGGCGGGCAGAGTAGCTGCAGATTTTAGCTGGGGCAATCAAAAGCTTGTTTATTATCTTGGAGGTATAGATAACTGGGTTATGCTAGGCAACAACGTGAAGACGGTTAATGGGAAACAAACATACCGTTATTTTAATCCAGCCAATGTGCCAGACCCTGATGCAGATTATGCTTTTCAATCTCTGGCAGTTAACCTGAGAGGTTTTATACAAAATGCGGCAAATGGAAATAATGCGGCCGTAATTAACAGTGAATTCAGGTTACCGGTATTTACAACTTTTTTTAGCAAACCAATCAATAACGCATTCATAAGAAATTTCCAGCTCACACAATTTATTGATTTGGGTTCAGCATGGAATGGTGCTTATGATAAACTAAAACGCCCTACTATTACTTATTCAACCCAAGACCCGACGGTCCAGGTAAATATCAAGGCGCCCGGCTTTGGGCCTTTCCTCGGAGGTTATGGCTTTGGCGCACGCAGTACCTTATTAGGATACTTTTTAAAGTTTGATGCGGGATGGCCAATGAATGGTATTTTTAAAGGGAAGCCCATTTATTATTTCAGCATGGGATTGGATTTCTAAAACTTATTATTCGAAAGATTGGGGACCCGGTTTACTAATATTACCGGGTATTTTTTTTATAGTGAAATACAAAATAGCAAAGAAGAGAGTTAAAATACCTGTCATTCCCCATGTACGGGGTGTGTTGAAAAGGGTTGATAACATGTTGTACTATTTCAAAACCTAACCCAAATGGATTAACCAAAACATCCCAGCTATTCCATCTTAAAAATCTTCCAATATAAACTCCGAAAGAAGCTAAAAAAAGGCAGCATGATAAAATCAAATTTGTTTTTCCGTTAGAAAATTTTAATAACAAAAATAAAACAAGATGGCTAGCCATTCCTTCTCTATTCCGAATAATAAGCCCGTTATAAAAGTCATTAGTGAAACAGCTACAAGTATTCTGAAAATTTTGTCGTGATTAAACCAATACTTTAATTTTTCACATTTCCAATAAGATCGGCAAAAATAAACAGGTGCCAATCATTAGAGCTGTCAAACTACTTTCAGCACTTTATTGATAATTTCACATGCCTTTGCAATTTCTTCTTTAGAAATAGTAAGCGGAGGAACAATTCTCAGGCACTGGGGAGCGAATAAAAACCAGTCCGTAAAAATTCCATTATCAATAAGTAAATCAATTATTTTTTTATTTTCTTCGGCACTTTCAAATTCAAGCGCAATCATTAATCCCCTGCTGCGAATACTTTTTATTTTTGGATGAGTAAGTTTTGAAATAAATAATTCCTCTTTTTCTTTCACTGAGCCTATAATATGTTCTTCAAGTAAAACCTGCATAGCCGCATAACCGGCCGCACAACAAACCGGGTGGCCTCCGAAAGTATTGATGTGTCCGAGCACTGGGTTATTGGTAAGGCAGTCCATAACTTTTTTATTTGCCATGAATGCACCCAACGGCATACCACCTCCAAGAGCTTTACCGAGAAGCAATACATCTGGCACGATATCAAACTGCTCAAATGCCCACAACGTTCCATTACGGCCAAAACCACATTGAATTTCATCAAGCACTAACAAAGCGCCGGTATCATCACATTTTTTTCTAAGTGCCTTCATCCACTCTTTGGAAGGAACTAATACGCCCGCCTCGGCCTGGATAGTTTCTGCAAAAACACATGCAGTTTTTTCTGTTATAAGTTCCAGGCTCTCGGGGGAGTTAAAGGTAAGATGCAAAATATCGGGTAATAAAGGCCGAAAGGCGTTTCGCCAATATTCATCTCCTATGATACTGAGTGAACCCTGGGTACTTCCGTGGTAACTGTTGTTGAAAGCGGCAATTTGTGTTCTTCCTGTAAACCTCTTCGCAAGTTTCATAGCTCCTTCGGTTGCTTCGGTACCTGATGCAGTAAAGAAGACCGAATTAAGAGAAGATGGCAGATTATCAGTAACCAGTTTGGCGTAAGCAGTTTGCGGTGATAGAACCAGTTCACCGTTTACCATTACATGGAGATAATCATTTATCTGCTTATTGATAGCACCTATCACTTTTTTATTGCGGTGACCAATATTGCAAACACTTATGCCACCAATAAGATCAATGTATTCTTTGTTGTTGATGTCATATAATTTCGTCCCTTCAGCTTTAACGATTTCAAGTAATAAAGGGGTTGGAGATGTTTGACCAATGTTATTTAAAAATATCTGGCGGTTATTCATAACAGGAAGAAAATTCAATGTTGAGAATTAATACGAAATTAGTATAGTAATTAACGCAAGCCTTACTTTTAAATTATTTGAAATATCGCTTAAAGTTTGTTTAATCGAATTTTAGTTACCTCAAAAGAACAGAAATGTGCCGCCAGGGCATGCACCGGGAACGGCTAAAAAATTAAAAAAATAATCTATGTCTTTCATTATTGAAGTAAAAGGAATAAAACCAATATTCGGTAACAATTGCTATATAGCACCAAATGCTACCATTGCAGGCGATGTGGTAATAGGTGATGACTGCAGCATATGGTTTAACGCGGTGCTTAGGGGCGATGTAAATAGCATAAGGATAGGTAATAAGGTGAATATTCAGGATGGAGCAATCATTCATTGCACCTATTTGAAGGCGTCAACAACAATTGGAAATAATGTGAGCATCGGACACAATGCAATAGTACATGGATGCGTTATAGATGATAATGTACTTGTGGGAATGGGCGCTATCGTAATGGATAGTGCGAAAATTGGTACCCATAGTATTATTGCGGCGGGGGCCGTTGTTCTTGAAAACACCATAGTTGAACCAGCCAGTATATATGCGGGGGTACCTGCTAAAAAAATAAAAGACATTGCACCGGAAATGATTAGCGGTGAAATCGACAGGATTGCCAATAATTATGTTATGTATGCTGAATGGTTCAAAGTATAGCAGTTTGTTCAATGAGATTTTAAATGTTTTTATACACATCTTAACAGTAGATTCAAAACAGGGGCAAAGTATTTGCGTATATAATATCAACTGAATGAAAAAATTATTTTTAGCTGTTTGTTGCGCAGGGATATTTTCCGGTTGTTCTGTTTTCAAGAAGAAGGAAACATACGGGTGCCCAACAAACGGAAAAAATGTGGGAGCTGAAAAAATTTTATCAGGCGACAAGGCTGCTATGAAAGCGTCAAAAAAGGCAAAGAAGTTCAAGTCATAAGAATATAAACGGGAAATAAGAATTTCCAAAACAAACTAACATGTGTTATCATTTAAAAACTAATTTCGGAGGTACAGAAGCTGTGATAGACGACAATTGTGGCGTATCAAAATTTTATTCAATTGCAGACGTACTTGCAGACAGGCTGCATGTAAAATTCATAAACCAGGTTGATGATGCTGAAACACTAGATTGGGATTTCAAGTATAAAAATCACTTTCTTACGCTTCACTATAATATTTTTAACGGAGTATCGATTTTGCCTCACAGCACAAAAGTTATGGCCAAAGAAAATAAGGCTGTTCGTGAGGTTGCCAGATTTTTAGAAAGAAATGCATTTTAAATAGACTACCTGCTTCAAATAATTATTCTCACCACTTTTTAGAATCAATAGAGCCAAGAATATTCAGGTAACTAATATACCGGTCGGCAAAAATCTCTCCTTCTTCCACTGCTTTTTTAACTGCACAACCCGGTTCCTCAATATGTAAACAGTTATTGAAACGGCATTCATTTATTAAGGCTTTCATTTCCGGGAAATAATGAGACAGCTCATGTTTTTCAATATCCATTAAAGCAAATTCACGCAAGCCGGGAGTATCAATTATTTTTCCTCCAAATGGTAAATCATACATCTCTGCAAATGTGGTTGTATGAAGCCCCTTGCCACTCCAGTCACTTACATCCTGGGTTTTAAGAGTGAGTTCAGGGAAAACATTGTTGATGAATGACGATTTTCCAACACCGGAATGCCCGCTAAGCAAGGTTACTTTACCTTCTAATAATTTTTTTACTTCGTCGATGCCTGTATTTTCTAAAAGACTTATTGATAAAATTTCATAATTATTTGCCTCGTACATATCTGTAAATTCTTCCAGCTTTTGCTGCTCCTTTTTTTTATACAAATCATTTTTATTGAAAACAATAATCGCAGGTACATGGTATGCTTCTGAAGCAACAAGAAACCTGTCAATAAACCCCTGCGAAGTTTTAGGATCTTTAAGGGTAGCAAATAAAAGACTTTGGTCAAGATTGGAAGCGATAATGTGGTGTTGGTACTTATTATGCGGCGACTGCCGGGTGATATAATTTCTCCTTGGATAAATATGTGTTATCACTACTGAGCCTTCCTCAACATCTTCTTTTTCAATTTCAACTTCATCACCTACAGCCAATGGGTTAGTTGAGGTAATATCCTCTATTTTAAATTTACCTTTTATGCGGGCATTAAGTGCTTCACCGTTTTCATTTTTTACAATATACCAGCTTCCGGTTGATTTATAAACGAGGCCTTTCATTTGATGTAATAGTGACTGGTTAAATTGGTTACCTGGTTAATTTATTATTGGAATTGGTGATTAACAACTATGGAAATTTTTTAAACACTGTAAATTTTAGAATTATTTCCAGTAAAAGAAATGCCATCGCGGCAAAAATAAAGGGATAAAATTTTTCTGTAAAACGATGAAGTGTTGTTATTTGAACTTTTGATTTTTCAAGATGATCAATTTCAGCATAAATATTCTCCAGGCTTTT
>JBBSPK010000018.1:0-30450 GCA_038258875.1 Chitinophagales bacterium | reverse complement strand
GCTTTGGTAAGTTCTTTTATTTTATCTTCTGTTTCTGCGGTTCCGTCCCAATGGGCAGAGATGAAGCCGCCTTTTGTATCAAGCAGGTTTTCAAATTCTTCCCATGTATCTGCTTTGGTAATATTATTATCCCGGTAAATTTTCGCTTTGTTATAAATATTTTCCTGTATGTCGTTTAATAAAACTGCAACGGTGTTGGCAAGGCCATCCATAGAAACCTGTATTTTTTCTTTTGTATCACGCCTTGCAACCTCCACGATATTATTTTGCATATCCCTTGCACCAATCGCAATGCGAACGGGAACACCTTTTAATTCATACTCCGCAAACTTCCAACCGGGACGGTTGTTATCATCGGTATCATATTTAACTTTTATTCCGAGCGCTTTAAAATCTTCCACGAATCCTTTTACTTTTTCATCAATCATTCGCTTTTGCTCATCGCCTTTATAAATAGGAATAATAACCACCTGTATCGGCGCCAGTTTGGGGGGAAGTACGAGGCCATCATCATCGCTGTGTGCCATTACCAACGCACCGATTAACCGGGTGCTTACACCCCAACTCGATGCCCATACATAGTCAAGCTTATTTTCTTTATCGGTAAATTGAACATCAAAAGCTTTCGCAAAATTTTGCCCCAGAAAATGGGATGTACCGGCCTGCAGCGCCTTTCCATCCTGCATCAACGCCTCAATACTGTAGGTGTCTTCAGCCCCGGCAAAACGCTCATTGATACTTTTAACTCCTTTTATCACCGGCATTGCCATCCATTCTTCTGCAAAGGTTGCATATATATTGAGGATAAGAATTGTTTCGTCTATCGCTTCCTGTGAGGTCGCATGAGCAGTATGTCCTTCCTGCCATAAAAATTCTGCCGTTCTCAGGAAGAGGCGTGTCCGCATTTCCCACCGTACCACATTGGCCCACTGGTTTATCAATAAAGGCAAATCCCGGTAAGACTGTATCCACGTCTTATAGGTGTTCCAGATTATTGTTTCTGAAGTTGGCCTTACAATCAACTCTTCTTCAAGCTTCGCATCCGGGTCAACAACAATTCCTTTTCCACCAGGATCATTCATCAACCTGTAATGTGTTACTACTGCACATTCTTTAGCAAACCCCTCTACATGCGCCGCTTCTTTAGCCAAAAAACTCTTGGGAATAAACAATGGGAAGTATGCATTCTGGTGGCCTGTTTCTTTAAACATTTTATCCAGTTGATCACGCATGTTTTCCCAAAGGGCAAACCCATACGGTTTAATAACCATGCAGCCTCTTACAGCACTATAATCGGCAAGCCCGGCTTTTAAAATAATATCATTATACCATTGAGAATAGTCTTTTTCCCTGCTTGTTATTTCTTTACTCATTGTTTATACCTGTTATGACTCTCTGTTATTTTTTATCCTGAAAAAGTATTTTGTGGTGCCGGTTTTGTAAAAAATTATCCCCTTCTATCTTAGCTATTTTTTAACAGCCTTTCTTAAATTCAAACGTTACATTAACACTGATTAATGCTTAAATTTACATAAGTGAACGGCGCAAAAGTAATAACTTCATTTTTAATTTCTTCTAAACTTAAAGCGATGAAAACAAAACATTTACTCTTAGTTGGATTAATTGTTGCATTTAGCAGTTGCACCACGGCATATCGTACCGGCCAAACCCCAGATGATGTTTATTATTCGCCGGCTCCACCACAGGAAGAATATGTAGCAACCACCACCCAGGAAGACAGGGATAGTTATGCTTACAATAATAATAATGACAATTATTATAACAATGAAGACTTACAAATAAGGCGTGGCATAAGAGACCAAAGGTACCGCAGCAACGTATATATCAATCTTGGATTTGGATATAATCCTTATGATTATTACAGTTACTATAATCCCTATGTATTCAATAACCCTTATGCATTTAACCCTTACGCATACAAAGGAATTTATAACCCCTATGATTTTGGCTATACCAATTATGGCTATAATAGTTACTACTCACCGTTTAACAATTATTATTATCCGCCGGTTTATTTCTCTAACTATAATACCCCTGTAAGTAACTACCCCGTTAGTGCCAGGAGATTTAACCTTGGCGCTTATAATAATGTTACCAGTACCAACAGGGTTTCTAATAATTCGCAGCGACCAGCAGTATCGAACAATAGTGTGCCGGTAAGAACTTTTGCAACACCAACTCAACCAACAAACAGAAGTGGCGTCGGAAATTTAATAAGGAGAGTTTTTACACCTTCAAATAACAATACGCGTTCATCGGGCGACAACAATTACAACAGTGGTAATAATTCCAGCTCTTCACGAACAGTTCAAACAAATACATCCGGAAGCAGCAACAGTTCTTCATCAGGAAGTAGCAGCAGCGCTCCCGTAAGAACTTTCAGAAAATAAATTACTAATAACAGGGATAGGGACATCTATCTTTAAAACATAAAAATCATAAATAAAACTTTACTTCTTCGCACAAGTTCTTTTTCCATATACTTACCAAATTATTAAATAATGAAAACAACATATTTAATAGCAATCGCTTTGTTTGCTATCACAAAATCTTATGCCCAGGAACCTGCTGACGCATTGCGGTATTCCTGGCTAACACAAAACGGAACAGCCCGAAACCAGGCTATTGGTGGAGCAGGAGCTTCATTAGGCGGAGAATTTTCTTCTCTCTTTATTAACCCCGCAGGCCTTGGGTTTTATAAAACGAGTGAATTTGTATTGACCCCCGGTTATTCTCTTAAAAATTTTAAATCCACTTATAAAAGTAATGCTGCATCAAGCAACAGTGATAATTTTAACCTGGGAGCCAGCGGCCTTTTATTTTCAGCACCAAATATTCCGGGAAAAAAAATAAAAAATTATACGTTTGCAATTGGCGTAAATAAGATGGCAGATTTTAACAGCCACATTTATTACAAAGGCCAGAATACTTCCAGTTCTTACTCAGAAAAGTACCTGGAAGAATTGATAAATAATAACGTTACCGATCCTAATAATGCAGGTCTTGATTATCCTTCAGGGACAAGCCTTGCTTTTAATACTTACTTGATAGATACCGTCCAGGCATCTGATGGAACTCTTGCAGGCTACAGGAGCCTTGCAAATCCAAACTTTGGTTTAATACAGGAAAATACAATTAATACATCGGGAGGAATTACAGATTTGTCGCTGGGTCTCGGTATTAACCGGAATGAGAAATTATTTTTTGGAGGCTCCTTAAGCGTTCCTTTTTTGAACTATAACCGCGACGGCCATTATAAAGAAACAGATGCTTCCGGTAACAGCGCAAATAATTTTAATTATTTTGAATCGAATGAAACACTGCAAACAAAAGGTATTGGTATAAACGTAAAGCTGGGACTTATTTTTAAGCCGGTCGAGTATGTGAGGCTTGGCCTTGCAGTGAGCACTCCTACTTTTTATCAACTTACTGATAAATACTCTGCCGAGGTAATTACGGATCTCGAAGGCTATGGCGGCGCCGGAATTAAAAGACAAAGTTCTGGTGATTTGAATAATGGCGCACTTCTCGTATCAAAATATAATGTAACCACGCCATGGAAAGTAACAGCGAGCGCCTCATATGTTTTTAGGGAAGTTGAAAATGTAAAAAATCAACGGGCATTTATTACTGCCGATATTGAATATATAAACTATAAAGATGCTTCTTTTCATGCATCTGATAATACTATAACTGCTGATAAAGCTTATTATTCTTCGCTTAATAAAATAATCGATAATCTTTATAAAAATGCTTTCAATTTCAGGCTTGGTGGTGAAGTGAAATTTAACACAGTGATGTTCCGGCTTGGCGGCGCTTATTATGGCAATCCTTATAAAAATGAAACTGCAAACCTTTATAAAGTGAGTGGGGGATTAGGTTACAGAAATAAGGGAATTTTTCTTGATCTCACTTACGTGTATTCAATTAATAAAGACATTAATTATCCATACCTCTTGCAGGATAAACCCAATTCGCCTGCGTCGATAAAAAACAATGGTGGCAATATTATTGCAACCATCGGGTTTAAGATATAAAGCCCTAAATTTATTCGTCCTGAAACTTTTTAAACCAGGTAATTTGTCTTTTGGCAAAATGCCGGGTATTTTTTTTAATATTTTCAACGGCTCCTGGTAAAGAAGCTCTTCCATCGATATATTCAAATAGTTCTTTGTAACCCACAGTTTGCAGTGCATTTAAATGCTTATGAGAAAATAATGTCTCCGCCTCCATTAATAAACCTTCGTTCATCATTTCATCAACCCTATTGTTTATTCTCTGATACAACTCTTCCCGTGGAATTTCCAGGTGTATCTTTTTTATTTCAAAATTTCTTTTAAATTTTTTTCCTGATTGGAAATTAAGAATTGACTGCCCCGTTGATAATTTTATCCCGAGTGCCCTTATCATCCTTTGCGGATTTTCAATTTCTCCTGAAGAAAAATAAAGCGGGTCGTGTTTTTCTATTTCACTTTGAAGCCACGCTAATCCATGTATTTTATATGCTTCCTTAATCTTATGGTTGACAAGTTCGTTTACTTCCGGTATATCATCCAATCCTTCACAGAAAGCTTTTATATAAAGCCCGGTGCCACCAGCTATAATTGCAAAATCATTTGTTTCAAAAATCTTATAAACCGCGGCGATCGCATATTCTTCAAAAACCTTCGCATTTACTTCATCATGTATGGAATGAGAATTAATAAAATAATGATGAATGGTTTCAAGTTGTGCCGGCGATGGTTTGGCCACGCCAATATTCAATTCCCTGAAACATTGACGACTGTCTGCAGAAATAATTTGAGTATTATATTTTTGGGCGAGCTCTATTGCATAGGAGGTTTTTCCAACAGCCGTGGGTCCGGCAATTATAATGCAGGTATTCTCTTTCATCTAAATTCAATTGAACCTGCTATCATGTTTTGCGTGGTTTGTAAAGAACCCAACAATTCACTTAAATTTCTTCAGTAGTATTTTCTTCAACGTCTTCGTCAGTACTGGCTTCGGTATCAGGTTCTCCTTCCTGGGTAAAGCCGTCTGCCATAACGGTGGTGTTTAAATCGTATTTCTCTTCAATCTCTGCAAGCTTTTCATTAATAAGTCCTTTGGTTCCATACTGGCTTGGCCCTATTCCTTCACTCCTTGAACATGACGGATACGTTAACTTGCTATCTTCCTCTTTGTTTACGTTGATTAGCTCTACCATAAAAGTCCAGTTTTTATGGAAGTCGTACACATAAATAAATTTCTGATTTGGATCCCGGATTTCCGAGCCGATTGTAGCTTCGCTCATCAACAAAGGTGCCACCTCATATTTCTTTTCATATTTTTCAAGCGTAATTTCTTTTCCACGCTGCCACTTATCATTACTTCTATAAAAAGTTGCATGATGTTTGTTATCAAATTCAAAGCATTTTAATATCATCTTATGCAATTCAAAAAAAGTTTGCTTGTGCTTAATAACAACATCCCTGTAAACGCTGTCATCGTCTTCCCAATAAACTCTGAATTTTAATATTGCCATATCACGAAATTAAGGCTTACTACTCAATTAAAGTAGTTCAAAACTACCACCAGAAAATTTTGAGTTTTAAACTTTTTTTGCTATACCTAAATCGCCCGCTATTTTTATCATAAATTCAAAAGCAGCATTGTATTCGTTTGGAATCAGGCCGTCCAATACAGCTTCACGTACCGCATTCTTTATTTCTCCCACAATCCTGGATGGCGGAAGGCCGAATTCTTTCATAATGACCTCACCGGTTATTGGCGGCTGCCAGTTTCTTATCCTGTCTGTTTCCTCGACCTCCTTTAACCTTTGGCTCACTATATCAAAATTGGATAAAAACTGCTGTACCTTTTTTTTATTTTTTGAAGTAATATCTGCTTTACATAAAGTCATCAGTGCTTCAATATCGTCTCCTGCATCGAAAAGCAATCTTCGTACAGCCGAATCCGTTATATTTTCTTTTGTCAGGCCTATTGGTCTCAAATGCAGCTCCACCATTTTTTTTACGAATTTCATTTTTTCATTAAGAGGCAATTTCAACTGCGTAAAAATTTTTGGAACCATTCGCCCGCCAACCACTTCATGGCCATGAAACGTCCATCCATGGCCTTCTTCAAATTTTTTTGTAACAGGTTTTGCAATGTCATGCAGGATAGCTGCCCAGCGCAGCCATAGATCGTTTGTATTAGGAGCAATATTGTCAAGCACCTGTAACGTGTGGTAGAAATTATCCTTGTGCCCCATGCCATCAATATATTCAGCACCGGCAAGCGCCACCATTTGCGGAAAAATAATTTTCAACAGGCCGCTTTTATACAACAGATCAAGTCCTACAGATGGTTTTTCAGTTAAAATAATCTTATTGAGCTCATCTATAATTCGTTCGGCACTTACTATCTTAATTCTTTGAGCATTTTTTTCAATTGCTTCAAATGTTTCATCCCCGATACTAAACTTTAGTTGGGCTGCAAATCGTACAGCCCTCATCATCCGCAATGGATCATCAATAAACGTCTGATCAGGAGGAAGAGGTGTTCTGATAATCTTTTTTTCAATATCACTTACTCCCCCCAATGGATCAATTAACTTTCCAAAATCGTTTTTGTTTAGACTTACTGCAAGTGTGTTTATTGTAAAATCACGGCGGATCCTATCCTGTTCCAGTGTTCCCGGTTTTACTTCCGGCTTGCGGCTATCAGAGGCATAACTTTCAACACGGGCGCCAACAAATTCGATTTCGAAAGGAACCTCAGGTGCAGTATTATTTCCATCGATAAAAAATATTTTTATTTGTGCAGTTCCAAAAGTTTTAAAGACACTTACAGACGGTACGGGATGAAAAAGCTTTGCAGTTGTTTTCGCAAGTTCAATGCCATCACCTAGGCATACAATATCCGCATCTTTGGTTGGCCGCCTCATCATTTTATCTCTTACAAAACCACCTATCACATAAGCGGGTATATCCAATTGGGCGGCAGCGTCTGCAATTTTTTTTAAAATAAAAATCTCTTCATTGCTACAAATAATATCCATCCGGCAAAAATAGATGATTTGACGTAGCATGATTTGCGAACACATTACAGTTAAGCGATATTCAAGACGTTAGAAACGATCAACCTAATGACAGACTATTTTTGGAAACCTACAAGTCGATTTTACAACTGTCTTCACGAGCCTTCGTAAAGTTTAAAATATGCGTCGATTTTTAGCTGCAGAAGATTGGAAATAAAATCTGTAACGATTGTTAATACGGAAATACAGATTACGGCACGTTTTTAACCAATATCAACTTTAACAGCTTTTATCGTGGCATTAATGTTGAACCATATGTATTTCTTTCCAAAACTTCGTTTCTTTGGGAGAGAATTGACATATTGACAAGAGATATTATTATGAATAGAAATTTTTATTTGGGTGGTCCGGAAGATGAAATGGAATTTATGCCAATACTTCCTTTAAGTGAAGATGGGAGTGAAAACAACGATGAACAACCCATCCCTGCTGAATTACCTTTGCTTCCTTTAAGAAATACCGTGCTTTTTCCCGGGGTTGTAATTCCTATAACGGTTGGACGAGACAAGAGTATTAAAGCCGTTAGTGACGCTTACAAGGCTGACAAATTGATAGGCGTTGTATCGCAAAAAGACAGTTTGGTAGAAGAGCCAGTTGTAAGTGATTTGGTTGATATAGGTACTGTAGCAAAAATAATCAAGCTCATAAAAATGCCTGACGGAGGCACTACTGTAATTATTCAGGGAAAAAAACGATTTAAAATTGATGAAATCACCAGTGACGATCCTTATTTCAAAGCTAAAATAACCGTACTGTCAGAAGAAGAACTTAAAGACGATAAGGATTTTGATGCGATGGTATCTTCTATTAAAGAGCTTGCAGGGCAAATAATTCAGCTTTCGCCCAATCTTCCATCAGAAGCTTCCATCATTTTAAGAAATATAGAAAACCCGGCATTTTTAATACATTTTGTAAGCAGCAACCTAAACGGCACCATTGCCGAAAAACAAAAGCTTCTTGAGATTCATAATATTAAAGCCCGGGCGGAAGTATTGATGGGTCTATTGCAGACTGAATTGCAATATGCTGAATTAAAAAATAAAGTAACCAATAAAACCCGTGCCGAGCTTGACAAGCAGCAAAAGGATTATTTTTTGCAACAGCAGCTTAAGGCTATTAAGGAAGAATTAGGCGGGGATAATTTTGCTGAAGTAAAAGAGATGCAAAAAAAAGCAGACGCCAAAAAATGGCCTGCCGCTGCAAAGGATATGTTTCATAAAGGAATTGAGAAACTGGAAAGGATGCATCCTTCAACTCCAGATTATTCGGTCGTATATAACCATCTCGATCTCATGCTTGATTTGCCCTGGGAAGATTATACCAAGGATCAATATGATTTTAAAAAGGCAAAGAAAATATTGGATCACGACCATTACGGCATGGAAAAAGTTAAACAAAGAATACTTGAATACCTTGCAGTGCTTAAATTAAAGGGCGATATGAAAAGCCCAATCCTGTGCTTTGTAGGCCCCCCGGGAATTGGTAAAACGTCTTTGGGAAAAAGTATTGCCAATGCCATTAACAGGAAATATGTAAGGGTAAGCCTTGGCGGCCTTCATGATGAGAGTGAGATACGTGGCCACCGCAAAACTTATATCGGCGCTATGCCAGGAAGGATTTTGCAATCCATCAGGAAAATAAAATCTTCTAACCCGGTAATGATATTAGATGAGATTGATAAGGTAGGGAGTGATTTTCGTGGTGATCCTTCTTCAGCTTTACTCGAAGTGCTGGACCCGGAGCAAAACAATAATTTTTATGATAATTACCTTGAAATGGAATATGACCTGAGCAAGGTGTTGTTTATAGCTACGGCCAATACTTTACAAAATATTCAGCCTGCCTTACGCGACCGTCTCGAAATTATAGACCTTAGTGGTTATGCCGTTGAAGAGAAAATAGAAATCGCCAAACGGCATCTTATTCCAAAACAAAAGGATGCACATGGCTTAAAAGATGTTTCTTTCAAAATAAGCGATGCCGTACTTGAAAAAATTATTTCAGATTTTACCAGGGAAAGCGGTGTGCGTGAGCTCGACAGGTTATTAGCCGGCGTTATGCGAAACCTGGCAAAAACGTATGCTGAAAAGGGTAAGCTTAAACCCACAATAAGCGTTGGAGATGTTAAAAAAATATTGGGATTATCAAAGTATAATAATGAAATGTATAAATCAGCGAACATGGCGGGTGTAGCGGTAGGACTGGCCTATACATATGTGGGGGGCGATATTTTATTTATTGAAACTACCATGAGTGATAATGGTAAAGGGGAATTAAAGCTTACCGGCAATCTTGGAAATGTGATGAAGGAAAGCGCTACCACAGCAATGACTTACCTGCAGGCAAATGCGAAAAAATACGGAATCGATCCGGAACTATTCACTAAAAAAAATGTGCACGTGCATGTGCCTGAAGGGGCAACTCCCAAAGATGGGCCAAGTGCCGGAATTACGATGATGACTGCCCTTGCATCGTCATTTACCGGGCGTAAAGTAAGGCCTTACCTGGCGATGACGGGAGAAATTACCTTAAGAGGACAGGTATTGCCGGTAGGAGGAATTAAAGAAAAAGTACTTGCCGCAAAGCGGGCTGGTTTAAAAGAAATTATTATGTGCGTGCAAAATGAAAGGGATGTGAACGAAATAAACCCAAATTTTATTAAAGGCCTAAAAGTTAATTATGTAAAAACTATGCAACAAGTATTGGATTTAGCTTTATCATGATTTATTAAATCCAATGACTGCTTAGTTACGTAAATATAATCTGTAAACAAAATCAACAGATTTTATGTTGATTGTTTTAAGGGTTAAAGAGATCCCTCCCGATTCCTCGGGAGGGAAATTTTTTTAAAGGAGTCCTTGTCTAAAAGATATTTTGCTGAGACGAAGCATACGACAAATTTCCTTGCGTGATTTTTGCCACAGAAGTATATGGATGCTTTTTGGTAGTTTTTGCATTCATTATGTTTTAATACTTTCCATCCTTTTGCTTTAAGATAATCGGCAATCATTGAACGTTGACATCACCACCACACGGATTTCGAACGCATAAACGCTGTTCGGTATTTTGTACCAACCTGCTCAAGCCCCTCAATTCCTTTTTTAAATTCATCTGTCTCCATATAATCAGCATAACCCTGAAAGAGCCGTTTTTCCAGGCTATATTTTTTGAAAGAGGTACAGGTTTTCTTCTTCCGCCTAAAGAAGGGACATGCGTATAAAATATATTTTCCGGAGCTAACGTTTTCTCCAAATTCTCTTTATTAAAATGTGGATACCGGCGGGAGCCTGGATAACTTCTTACATCTGCAAGCATCTCTATGGAAAATTATGTAATAGTGCGATAAACATATCCAGTTCTCTTTTTGAGTGGCCAATAGCATAAATTATTTTTGCATACTCATGAATGCACATTCAAAATGGTATGCCTTTAAGGTAAAAAGATATTTTATCCTGGAGAAATGAGGAATTTTATAACCCTATAGATCTATTTTATTTCGAGTGTAAGGAGGCAATCATTTTCAAGAAAGGCCTGTAATGAGTCACCAACCATACATTCCCCCACGCCGGCGGGTGTTCCGGTAAAAATGAGGTCACCAATATTTATAGAGAAATAACTTGAAATATTTGCAATGATGGCATCAATTGAAAACAGCATATCCTTCGTATTTCCCTTTTGCACCACTTCTTTATTTTTAGCAAATGAAAAATTGATATCCTTTTTATTTAGTGCAGGTGCTATTTCAACAAAAGTTCCCACGGCAGCTGAGTTGTCAAAAGATTTAGCTTTTTCCCACGGAAGACCTTTTTCTTTCAATTGATTTTGTATGTCCCTGGCCGTAAAATCAATCCCCACGCTGATAGCATTATAGTAATTTGGCGCATGCTTTTCCTGGATGTATTTGCCATTTTTACTTATACGTACAACCACCTCGCACTCATAGTGAAGCTCATTTGTAAATTCAGGATAATAAAATGGGGTATGGTTTTGAACCAATGCACTCTTCGGTTTCATAAAGATCACCGGCTCGTCAGGTAACTCATTACCCATTTCCTTGGCATGGTCTGCATAATTACGTCCGATACAAAAAATTTTCATATTAAAGCAGCTTTATTATTAGGGTAACAGAGTTTGCAGGCGAAAATATAAAAAACAAATTAAAAAAAGAATTTATCTAAACTCCAGAACCTGAATTAAATGTAATATTATTTACCATATTCATTGTTCTGTCTATTCCAATTGTTGCAAAACTTTCTATTACTTCCATACATTTTTCAATTTTAAGCCTCACCATCGGAACTTCTTCTGTAAACCACCGGCTTAGCACATAATCAACCTGCATTCCTTTTGGAAACGTGGCGCCAATGCCAAACCGAAGTTTAGGATATGCGTCCGTGCCCAATATATTCTGGATATCCTTAAGGCCATTGTGGCCCGCATCGCTACCACTTTTTCTTAGCCTTAATTTATTTAAGGGCAGTGCCAGGTCGTCCACGACGGTAAGCGAATTTTCCAGGCTGATTTTTTCTTTATCCAGCCAGTATTTCAGCGCCCGGCCACTAAGATTCATAAAAGTCGTAGGCTTAACGCAGATAAAAGTTTTACTCTTCCATTTAATTTCCGATACTTCCGCAAGCCTGCATGTTTTAAAAAATCCCTCGTGCTTCAAAACAAAGGCACTTACAACATCAAAACCAATGTTGTGCCTCGTATGTGCATATTCAGTCCCGGGGTTTCCTAACCCTGCAATTAAATACTTTGACATCTATTAACGAAGATAAGTTTTGTAAATTGTTACCTGCTGAATTTAAGTAATTCGTGCGAAATCAATTAGGATTGTAAACCATGATTTTTTTTGCCCAGGGATTTAAGTGTGTGTACTCCTTTTTTTGTCACACACCAGGTTGATTTTTTTATTCCCCCTACATTATAATACGTTAGATGAATCAGGTCACGTTCGATGAGAGGGTATAAAGATCGTTTCACATCAGCAGGACCAAAGGGTATTCTCCTTTTTTGTTTGATGCATACTTTTTTTAAGGCTATAATGAGGGAAGGCGACAATGGATATTCTTTGTCACGGTAAAAATAATCGTGTGGAAAAAATTTAAGATTTGTCAAAAGAACTGTTTGTAGTAAGGTAGCACTATAATAACTAATAATGACAACTATTAAAACCTTATTGGTAAAGGGTTTTCAATAGCATCATTACATAATGCATATTAGTTAGGTATATCAAAATTCCGGGTAAAACTTCATTATTAATATGAAAGAAATCCACCTAAATCAATTTTTAACGATGCTTAATCCCTGCCAAGATATTCTTGTAATTCTGCATCAGTCTTAATAAGTACATCACGTACCTTGCTTCCCTGGTTGGGCCCTACAACACCTGCAGCTTCCAGTTGATCCATTAATCTCCCGGCACGGTTATATCCGAGCTTCATACGTCGCTGCAGTAAAGAAGTACTTCCACTTTGACTTTGGACTATGAGCCGGGCCGCATCCTCAAAAAGCGCATCCCTGTCATTAACATCAAAATCTTTATTTTCAAATTCTTTTTCATCAACATATTCAGGCAACATAAATGCTTCGGGATATCCCGGCTGATCACCTATAAAATCGGTAATTGTATCCACTTCCGGGGTATCCACAAATGCGCATTGTAAGCGTGTGAGCTCTCCGTTATAACTGATAAGCATATCACCCTTTCCAATCAACTGCTCTGCACCGCCTACATCAAGAATTGTACGGCTGTCGATTTTACTGGTCACTTTAAATGCAATTCGCACGGGGAAGTTGGCTTTTATTGTTCCTGTTATAATATTAACTGAAGGACGTTGTGTTGCAATGATTAAATGAATACCAACCGCTCTTGCAAGCTGCGCCAGGCGTGCAATCGGCATTTCAACCTCTTTGCCTGCGGTCATGATAAGGTCGGCAAATTCATCAATGACCAAAACTATAAATGGTAAGAACTGGTGCCCTTTTTCAGGATTTAATTTCCTGTTCACAAATTTTTCATTGTATTCCCTTATGTTTCTTGTACCAGCTTCTTTCAACAGATCATACCGGTTATCCATTTCAATACACAATGCATTAAGAGTATGTATTACTTTTTTTGTATCAGTAATTATCGCATCTTCTTCACCGGGCAGCTTCGCAAGAAAATGTTTCTCGATACTTTTATAAATACTCAGCTCCACCTTTTTGGGATCAATCAATATGAGTTTTAATTGTGACGGATGTTTTTTGTAAAGTAGCGAAACCAGTATTGCATTCAGGCCAACAGATTTCCCCTGGCCGGTAGCGCCTGCCATTAATAAGTGTGGCATAGTGGTGAGATCCACAATAAAATTTTCATTATCAATTTTTTTACCGATTGCAATGGGCAATGAAAATGTATTATTCTGAAATTTTTCTGAGTTCAACAATGTCCTCATGCTCACAACCGTCTTTTTTACATTAGGAACTTCAATCCCTATCGTACCTTTCCCCGGAATAGGAGCAATAATACGAATGCCAAGTGCAGCAAGGCTTAACGCAACATCATCTTCAAGATTTTTTATTCGTGAAATACGCACGCCCGGTGCAGGTACAATTTCATAAAGCGTAACTGTGGGCCCTACTGTTGCATATATTTTCTGAATCTCAATATCATAATTTCTCAGCGTATTAATAATTTGATTTTTATTTGTTTCAAGTTCTGTTACATCCTGGATAATTTTTTCGCTTCCATGAGCTTCCAGCAAATCAATCGAAGGGAATTTATAATTTCTCAGATCGAGTATGGGATCGTAAGGTTGCTGTTTTGGTTTTTGAATTATCTCCGCTTCTTCCGTTACCAAGAGAGTAGATTTCACCTCGAGTTGAAGCCCATTCGTATTGGGGTTTTTATTTTTTTCCTCTTTGACTTTCGGATGTATATCCAACCCGGTTACAGATTTTAGAATTTCAGTAACATCCGGCTTTTCAACAATCTGTAAATCGTGATTGATATCGTCATCTTCATTTGCACGAATATTTACCAGGGGAACGATCGAATCATTGAAATTTTTTATCCTTCCCGTTTTTAAATCTTCCGATTGTAAGAAACTGTTATCTTCTTCACCTGTTACTTTTCTTACACCGGGAAATATTCCGTTTTTAAAATTAAAAGATGGGTTAAATCTCCAGATAACATAACTAAGAAGGGCGACCAATAAAAGCGCTGCTGTTCCTACTTTCCCAATTACCTGTTGCAGCCATTGGCTTTCCATGTCGCCCACTGCCCCGCCCCATGGAAAGGGATGGCCATTCATAAGAAAAGAAGCTGAAACACTTATTACCAAAAGACCAACAATTACATAGCGGATATTCCGGCTGATAGAAAATACTTTCTTTGGCGCAAATAAGTTAACTCCTACGACAAAGAAGAAAGTGCAGAGGAGGTACGAGGCAATACCAAAACCCGACCTGAAAAACAAGTCTGAAAAATACGCACCTGCGGTTCCCAAAAGATTGGCCATTTGCTCGGCGTGACCTGGCAATAAAATTTTTGCTCCTTTAAAAACTTTAGACTGATCTTCCTGCCACGTGAACAAATATGAAGTAAAGGATACAAAAAGAAGAAATGCAATGAGCATAAGAATTGTACCTGCAATCTTATGAGAGCGCTCATCCTTCAGTAATTTTTTTACTTCAATTTTCTCTTTAGGATCAGCAATCATTTTTTTAGGGTCTGCCGCTTTATTTTTTTTTGTCTTTTTGCTGTTAGCCATTGCCTGCAAAGATAGAGAAATGGTTTATTGGTATAAATAGTTTATTGGTTTAATAGCATGTAAGTGATCCGATTATTTAAAAATCATTTTACTGTCGATGATTATTGTCGTTACTTATTTTGTTTCCCGATTCCAAAAAACAAAAAAATCCAACCTGCAATAAAACATAATCCGCCCAATGGAGTAATAGCGCCTATCCAGTTATAACCAGGTAGCACTGCAGCTTTTATGAAGGCAAGAATATACAATGAACCGCTAAAAATAATTATCCCCGATATAAATAAAACTCCTGATAACTTTACAAATCTATTTCGAAACTCCTTGTATAAAATAGCGGACGTTATTAACGCAAATACGTGATAAAACTGGTAACGAACACCGGTTTCAAAAATACTCAATGCATAGTCAGAGATATGTTGTTTTAGCGAATGGGCTGCAAAAGCTCCTAATGCAACAGCCAGTAATCCAAAAATAGTTGCAGTTTTTAAAAACCCTTTATGCATTGTGATAGTATGTTTAGAAGACAAAATTTATTTTAAAAAATCAGGAAGGGAATTTTCATCTAAATTTTCTGTATTTAAAATAAAATCAGCTTTTGAATAATACGGTTCTCTTTCCATCAATTTATGTTGAATAAAAAGTAATAAGTCCTTGCGATTTATTTCTTTCAAAAGAGGCCGATGATTGGTTTCGTTAATTAAATTCTTCATTATTTGCTCCGGCGCTGCTTTTAAATAAAAAACTATGCCCTGCGATTTCATCCACTCCAGGTTATCAGAAAAACAGGGAGTTCCGCCACCACAAGCCAATAAAAAATCCTTTTTATTTTCAAATTTCCTAAGGTGGTACATTTCAAGCTCCCGAAATTTATCTTCTCCTTTCTTTTCAAAAATATCGGCAATTTTCATTTTAAAAGCCTTTTCGATCCGCGTGTCCAGGTCAAAATATTTTATTTTCATTTTATTTGCCCAGATGTGCCCCCAATGGCTTTTACCGCTTCCCATGAATCCAATAAGAAATATTTTAAAAGGCAATTGAATTACTTTTTTTTCTTTTTCGGTAATTAAAGAAGTAGTCAACTTCTTTTTTCTAACAGGCTTTTTAATTTCGTTTTCAGTTGATTTTGCAATTGTCTTCCTCATATAGGCCTGGTATCATTTAAATGCATTCAATCCGGTAATATCCATCCCGGTTATAAGAAGATGAACATCGTGGGTGCCTTCATAGGTTATAACACTTTCAATATTCATCATGTGACGCATTATTGAGTATTCTCCCGTAATACCCATTCCACCGAGCATTTGGCGTGCCTCACGTGCAATATTAGCCGCAGTTTCACATGAATTTCTTTTTGCCATACTTACCTGTTGGGGTGTTGCCTTACCTTCATTCATTAAAACTCCAAGCCGCCAATTAAGTAACTGGGCTTTAGTAATTTCAGTTATCATTTCAGCAAGTTTCTTTTGCTGTAATTGAAAGCCTCCAATCGGGCGGTCAAATTGTATCCTTTCTTTTGAGTAACGAAGCGCAGTATCATAACAATCCATTGCGGCTCCAATAGTACCCCATGCAATACCATACCGTGCTTTTGTTAAGCAACTTAACGGGCCTTTCAATCCTTTAACGTTCGGTAAAATATTTTCTTTGGGAACTTTTACATTGTCAAAAACAAGTTCGCCTGTTGCGCTTGCACGAAGACTCCACTTACCATGTGTTGTTGGCGTAGAAAAACCTTCCATTCCACGCTCCACAATTAATCCATGTATTTCATCTTCTTCATCTTTTGCCCATACAACCGCCACCTGGGAAAATGGGGCATTGCTAATCCACATTTTACTTCCATTCAAAATCACATGATCTCCATCTGCTTTATAGTTACTCAACATACCACTGGGATCACTTCCATAATCGGGTTCTGTAAGCCCAAAACAACCCAGCCATTCGCCACTTGTCAATTTTGGCAAATATTTTTTTCGTTGCTCTTCATTTCCATAAGCATAAATTGGAAACATAACTAACGATCCTTGCACACTCGCAGTTGATCGCACACCGCTATCGCCTCTCTCGAGTTCCTGCATCATTAATCCATAAGAAATATAATCAAGCCCACCGCCACCATATTCCTGTGGAATAGTAGGTCCGAAGCAACCAAGGTCTCCCAATTGTTTTACGATTTGTTCCGGAAATTCAGCTCGCTGCGCATAATCTTCTATGATAGGAGAGATTTCTTTTTTTACATAACTCCTTACACTTTCTCTTATGAGCTTGTGTTCTTCTGTAAGAAGTTCATCTACATTAAAATAATCAGGTGATTGAAAAAGATCCTGTGCCATGTAAGTTGAGTGGTTAATTGTTAATTCGTGTAATTCGCTCTTTATAATTCGTGTTATGCACTTGGTGTATTTAACCTCAAAGATAACTCTTCATTTCCGTTTGATATTGTCGTGCTACAATCCTTGCCTCGTTAGCAAAGTTTTCATCGTCACCCGCATAAATAATTGCCCTGGAAGCATTAACCAGCAAGCCACAATCTTTATTCAACCCATATTTTGAAACCTCTGACAAGCTTCCTCCCTGGAAACCTACACCGGGTATAAGCAAAAAATTATCAGCAGCAATTTTCCGTACAGATGCAATATCAGCAGCCTTGGTAGCGCCTACAACAAACATGAGATTTTCTTTAGTGCCCCATTTACTCACCTTTTTTATAACCTCCTCGTATAGGTAATTATCTCCTGTTTTTTGTTGCTGAAAATCTTCACTTCCTTTATTGCTGGTAAGCCCCAGCACAATCGTCCATTTATTTTCATATTCTAAGAATGGCATTACGCTATCGTAGCCCATGTAAGGTGCTACGGTAATTGCATCAAAGTTTAAAGTCTCAAAAAAAGCTTTTGCATATTGCGAAGATGTGTTGCCAATATCACCACGTTTTGCATCTGCAATTTTAAAATGTGTTGAGGGAATATAATTAACTGTCTGTTCCAATGCTTGCCAACCCTTGATACCGCTTGCTTCATAAAAAGCGGTATTTATTTTATAACCTACGCATAACTCTTTTGTTGCGTCTATTATCTGCTTATTAAATTCAAAAACAGCATCCGAATGGGATTGTAAATATTTGGGAATTTTGTCAACGCTGGTATCGAGACCAACACATAGATAAGATTTTTTTTGCTGAATGTTGTTAATAAGTTCCTGCCTTGTCATTTAATAATATTTTAAAATCGCTTTTTCATTTCTGCTACAATTGTATGCGAATCAGCATCAGTGCGCCTCATCAGGGCTTCAATAATATTTTCTCTCGTCGTGAGATCATGGTTTTGGCTAAGCTTAAAGACATTTTCAACTGCCGAGACCTCAATAGTAAACCCCACAATCGCTTTTACCAACCTGTCAACATATTCTACCGGCAATTTATTAAAAGCGGCTTCGCTATCCGGTCCCTCATATTTATTGGTAATATTTTCAATTATCTTTCTTGTATCTTCCTCATCAGTAAATTTAATTTTCCCACGGGTATGTACATCTATATAATTCCAGGTTGAAGCACTACGTTTGTTAACATACCAGGATGCGCTAACATAACAATGCGGACCGTTAAAAATTACCAATACATTTTCATTTGCAGAGAAGGCCTTATGATGGTCAGTATTCTTCATCATGTGACCTGTAAAAATTATTTTGTCACCATTTTTTTTCACATCAAGGGGCACATGAGTTGCAACGGGAAAAGTTTCATCTATTCCTGTAATAATTGCAAAGGAATTTTTTTGCATAAAATCAAAAACTATTTCTTCGCTTTCTTCAGTAAAGTAAGGGAGTTTGTACATTATCCGGGATAATTATTAATAAGAAGTGCAAAGTAAAGACAGATGCAGCAAATAGTTACTTTTTATCAAAGCATATTCTTTATTATCTCCCCGAATTTGTAAACATCTTCATAAGTATTGTATAGAGGAACGGGTGCAAGCCGAATTACATTAGGTTCCCGCCAATCTACAATTACACTATTTTTTTTCAGCGACTCATAAATTTCCTTTCCTTTTTCAAGCATGAAAACGGATACCTGGCAACCGTGCTCCTTTTCACCCCCGGGCGTAATTATTTCGATTATTTGTTTTGAGGACAAAGCATTTATTTCATCTAAAATAAACAACAAGTAAGCGCTTAATTTTTTTTGCTTTTTTAGAATATTTTCGAAACCTGCTTCTTCAAAAATATCCAGAGAGGCTTTATGGGCGGACATATTAAGAAGAGGCGTAGTACTCAGTTGCCATCCCTCTGCTGTGGGGATAGGATCGAATTCACTTTCCATTTTAAAACGAGCGTCCTTATTTGTACCGCACCAGCCTGCAAGCCGCACCAGTGATTTGTCGGTAATATGACGTTTATGAATAAACGCACCAGCAACACTACCCGGCCCTGAGTTTAAATATTTATAAGAACACCAGCATGCAAAATCAACGTTCCATTTATGAAGCTCTAAAGAAATATTACCAACTGCATGCGCAAGGTCAAAACCACAATGTGCACCAACATCATGAGCGGCGGCAGTAATTGCCTCCATATCAAACGCCTGTCCCGTATAATAATTCAAGCCGCCAATAATAACCACAGCCACTTCATCACCATGTTCTTTAATTGTGTTTATTATATCCTCATTCCTTGTAGTGTATTCTCCTTCCCGTGGCTTCACTTCAATTATTGTTTGGCCGGGATCTAAACCTGAAATGAGTGCCTGCGATTGTAATGCATACTGATCGGAAGGAAATGCTTTTGCCTCACAAATAATTTTATAACGCTCTTTGGTTGGCCTGTAAAATGAAATCAATAATAAATGCAAATTGATAGTAAGCTGGTTCATTACTGTGATCTCTTCTTCCAATGCTCCTAATATTGGCGCAAGTTTAGCAGGAAACATTTCATGATATTTAACCCATGGATTTCTTCCGTGAAAGTGGCCTTCAACGCCATAATTCGCCCAGTCTTCCAAATCATTTAAAACACATTCCTGCGCTGTTTTTGGTTGAAGCCCCAAAGAATTGCCGGTAAAATAAATACTCTCCTTTCCGTGTATGATAGGTATATAAAATTTTTCACGAAACGCTTTCAACGGATCTTCCTTGTCAAGCTTTCTTGCAAACTCAAGCGAGTTTTCAAATTGGGGATTGATTTTTATTTCAGAATTCCCGACCATTGACATTATTTAAAGGTTTGTATTTATTCGTCGTTGAATAAATATTTCACTATTGTCCGACTAAATCTGCAAAACCCCATGCCAGCCTGCAAAGCCTCACTCCAACCCCTCTCCCAAGGGAGAGGGCCCAGAACCTGCAACCACAGGTAATTTCAGCTTGCCCCAATGAATTTTAGTCGGACAACAATGAAAATATTTATTTAATAAATCGCTCACTTACTTGTAATTCTTTACTGTTTTTTGCGTACCTGTAAAAACCTTCGCCGGTTTTTATCCCCAAAGAATTTGCATTTACCATATTGGTTAGTAACGGACACGGAGCATATTTTGATTTTCCAAAGCCCTCATAAAGTACATTCAATATTGAGTGGCAAACATCCAACCCTATAAAATCCGCAAGCTGCAAAGGGCCCATTGGGTGAGCCATACCTAATTTCATAATCGTATCTATTTCCTGCACACCGGCCACACCTTCATATAAACTATAAATCGCTTCATTAATCATTGGCATTAAAATGCGATTGGCAATAAAACCGGGGTAATCATTTACCTCACAGGGAACCTTGCCTAATTTTTTGCTTAAAGCAATTATTTCCTGTGTTACCTTTTTATCTGTACGATATCCATTGATAATTTCAACCAGCTTCATTACGGGAACAGGATTCATAAAGTGCATCCCGATAACCTTCTGCGGGCGCCTTGTAACAGATGCTATTTTAGTTATAGAAATCGAAGATGTATTAGTTGCCAGGATGCAGTTTGCAGGTGCTGTTTCATCAAGCTCCTTAAATATTTTAAGTTTCAAATCAATATTTTCTGTAGCTGCTTCTATGACCAACTCAGCCGCCTTTACACCTGCTGCTACCGACGTGTGTATGGTAATATTTTTAAGCGATTGCTGTTTTATTCCTTGTGATATTATGCCTTTGGATAATTGCCGTTCAAGATTTTTGGCAATCAGATCTAGGGCTTTATCAAGGCTGGACCTGGATACATCAATAAGATTTACTTTAAAACCATTCTGCGCAAATACATGTGAAATACCATTTCCCATTGTACCTGCCCCTATAACTGTTACTGTTTTAATCATCTGGAAGATTTGAAAATTCTTTAGTAAAAGTAAACGAAAAAATATTTTAGGTTTTTATTGACAGTAGCCAATGGATTTAATCGTCTAATTAAAACCGATCTATAAAGAATTACACAGGATGACTCACATGTTTTTTTAGTTAAAGAAATCAAAAACAATAAATCGTGATTAAACTTTTTTAGATATGGGTTTATCTAAACCTTTAAAATCATTTTATGAAAAAACTGCTCTTTGTATTTAGCATACTTTTTACGGCTTTAATTTTTCTTTCAGGGTGTGGCCCGTCTTCTGTAGTTGTAAGAGCAAGGCCTCAACCACCTGTATATGTAAGGCCTGTAGCGCCTGGAGGGGGTTACATATGGGTCAACGGCGAATGGATTAGAAGAGGACATGGTTATGCTTATCGTGAAGGTTACTGGGCTACTCCACGTCCCCGGTACCTTCAATACGCACAAGGTCACTGGCAGCAAAAAAGGCAAGGATGGTATTGGGTTCCAGGCCATTGGAGATAAATTAATCAGTTATTTAAATTTATTCCTTGGCATTAATATTGTTTTAATAACTTAATCTATACTACTATGCAGAAAATACTTTTATTTTTTCTTGTTCTCATTTCCCTAAACGCATTTTCTCAAAACAGGAAGTTTGATCCTAATTCAGATCATGAAAATTTTTTCAGGGTAGGAGCAAAAGCAGGAGTAAATATTAATAAGATTAATGGCGAATCTTATAAGTCAGGTTTTAATTACAATTACTTGCTTGGAGGTTTTATGCAATTTAATTTTTCAAAGACTTTCGGCCTGCAACCGGAAATAAATTTTGTTCAGTCTTCATCTGAATTTACAAATGATGCCTCGTCTGTTTACGATGATTTATTTAAAAACGGAAGTCAAAGGAAAGCAAAGTTAGATTACCTGAAAGTGCCTGTATTAGTAAATATTAATGTGGGTCCCAGCAAAAGGGTAAAATTACAATTAGGCCCTCAAGTTGGCGGTGTGCTTAAAGAAACAGTTGACAGTTTAAGAAACAACGGAAATATTTTTAAAAAGTCAGATTGGTCTGCTGTTGGAGGCTTATGGATACAGATACCTTTTATAAATCTCGGCGCCCGGTATGAAATTGGACTTACCAATTTGAATGATATAGATAATCAACAGAAATGGAAAAGCCAGGCTTTTACAATATTTGCCGGGTTTACATTTTAACTCCACATATATCAGTTCTTATTTTTTGCCCCGTCAGTTAACGGGGCTTTTTTTGTATTTTCAAATCACAACAATCATTTATGCAACAGATCGATATTGAAAATCTATTTCTTTTAGATATTGAAACAGTTTCAGGGGTTCAGCATTTTCACCTGCTTAATGATGAATGGAAGGAACTTTGGACAGAGAAAATTTTCAAAAGCCTTCCTCCTGAAACAACAGCCGAACAATATTATCCAAGACGTGCTGCTATACTGGCGGAATTCGCCAAGGTAATTTGTATTAGTATTGGTTATTTTAAGAAAGAGGATAATCAATTGCGATTGAGAATAAAATCTTTCTATTCAGAAAATGAAAAGGAAGTACTTGAACGCTTTAACAATATGCTGTTGCAATTGCATTCTAAAAATGCAAAATGGATTTTTACCGGCCATAACATCAAGGAATTTGATGTTCCTTTTTTGTGCAGAAGGATGCTCGTAAATAATATAGAAATACCGCGATGTTTTGATTTTCAAAATATGAAGCCATGGGAAACCCCTGTTTTAGATACACTTCACCTTTGGCGGTTTGGCGACTACAAACATTATACATCACTGAAGTTACTCGCTGCCGTATTAGGTGTGCCATCGCCAAAAGATGATATTGACGGAAGCAAAGTTGGGGAAGTTTTCTGGACAGAAAAGAATCTCGAACGTATCGCACTGTATTGTGGCAAGGATGTTGCAACTGTTGCAAATGTAATACTAAGGTTTAAAAACCTTCCTTTACTTACTGAGGAACAGATAATTTTTGTGACTCAATGATATACAACTGAACAGTTGTAAATTTTTAACATTTAAAATTTTATTATGAAAATTCTAAGCTTTTTTGCTTTATCTCTTTGTCTTGGTGCACTTACAACAGGTTGTAGTGATAGTGATCAGCGCTATATCGACCTTGAAACGGGCAAACATATAAACGTGGTAAAAGATTCCACAAGTGGGGAAATGATAAACGCAGAAACCAAAGAACCTGTTGTTATTTATGTCGACACTGACTCAAAGGACACCATCTATGGTAAAACGGGTATGGTTATTAATAACCACGTTATGAAAACTGACGAGGGTAAATACAAATACGTCTCAAATGAAATAGAACCCGACAAAATAAAAACTGATGAAGATGGTTCTTACAAAATTAAGGATGGCGATTATAAAAAGAAAGTTGAGAAAGATGGTGATGTAAAGATCAAAGACGGTGATACCAAAATAAAAATTGATGGTAAAACAGGTGAGAAAAAAATAAAAACGGATTAAATAAATATCTCAATGAATTTTAAATGGCCCTGGTAACGCAGGGCCATTTTATTAAATTTAGAAGGAATAAATATTCTATCAGACTTCCATTTCGGCGTAAGCACTTACCGGTTCACACGTGCAAATTAAATTTCTATCACCATAAGTATTATTTACCCTGCTTACGCTCGCCCAGAATTTATTATGCTTTAAATAATCAAGAGGGAAAGCAGCTTTGCTTCGCGGATACGAATGTTGCCATTCATCGGCAGTTATAACGGCTAATGTATGTGGCGAATTTTTCAAAACATTATCTTTCTTATCTGCATTTCCATTTTCAATTTCTTTTATCTCTTCATAAATGTTTATTAGCGCTTCGCAAAAACGGTCAAGCTCTGCTTTATTTTCACTTTCAGTGGGCTCAACCATTATTGTTCCTGCTACCGGAAAACTTAGCGTTGGTGCATGAAAGCCATAATCCATAAGCCTTTTGGCCACATCTTCTGCTTCAATACCTGCAATATTTTTGAAAGGACGAAGGTCAACGATAAATTCATGTGCACAGGTGCCACCCTTGCCCGTGTATAAAATTTTAAAATATTTTTTTAACCTTGCCTTCATATAATTGGCATTTAGTATTGCATACTCCGTTGCTTTACGAATACCCGTTACGCCCAATAATTTTATGTAGGCATAGCTTATTAATAAAATACTTGCTGAGCCAAATGGAGCAGCGCTGACGGAAGAATGACCACCGATCACCGACGACTGACCACCATGGTCGTCTGTCGTCTGTCGTCCGTCGTCCAAAGCATTTTTTCCCGGTAAGAAAGGCGCTAACTTTTCATTTACACAAATGGGCCCCATGCCCGGCCCGCCCCCACCATGTGGTATCGAAAAAGTTTTATGAAGATTCAAATGGCAAACATCGGCGCCAATAATACCCGGCGAAGTAAGGCCTACCTGTGCATTCATATTAGCGCCATCCATATAAACCAGCCCGCCATTATCATGAATCAGTTTGCATATTTCTTTAATGCCCTCCTCAAACACACCATGAGTAGAAGGATAGGTAACCATCAACCCGGCAAGTGAGTCTTTATATTTTTCAGCCTGGATTTTTAAGTCATCCGTATCTATATTTCCTTCGGGGTCACATTTTGTTACCACCACTTTACAACCGGCCATTATCGCCGACGCAGGATTAGTACCGTGCGCCGAAATAGGAATTAATATTACGTTGCGCTGCGAATCATTCCTGCTTTCGTGGTAACCGCGTATCGATAATAACCCGGCAAATTCGCCCTGGGCACCACTGTTAGGCTGCAGGCTACACGCAGCAAAACCAGTAATAGTACACAATAATTTTTCAAGGTCTTTGATAATATAGTGGTATCCTTCCGTTTGATTTGCAGGTGCAAATGGATGTATCCTGCTAAAATGAGCCCAGCTCACAGGAATTAGTTCAGTTGCTGCATTAAGCTTCATGGTGCATGAACCGAGGGCAATCATAGAAGTCGTAAGTGACAAATCTTTATTCTCCAGGGTCTTTAAATACCGCATTATTTCAGTTTCGCTATGATAGCCATTAAATACAGGATGCAATAAAAAACCTGACGTTCTTGCAAGTGACGTAGGAAAATTCAGTTCACTTTCTTCATCAAATGTAGCGGTGGCTGTATCAATATCTAATGATGAAGCAAAAACACCCATAATATTGAGAACATCCCTTTTTGTAGTGGTCTCATCAAGGGAAATAGTAATAAAATTTTCTGCAGGATAATGAAAATTCATTTGATGCTTTTCAGAAATCGCTTTTATCTTTTCATCATCCGTTACTTTCAAAGTAATGGTATCAAAATAATATTTGTTTTGCAATTCAAAGCCGGCATCTTCTAATTCTGAAGCAAGCGTTTGAGTGAGCAGGTGGATTCGTTTAGCTATATCCGTTAGCCCGCCTGCACCATGATAGACCGCATACATAGCGGCCATATTAGCAAGTAATGCCTGTGCAGTGCAAATATTTGAGGTAGCTTTTTCACGGCGAATGTGTTGTTCCCTTGTTTGAAGAGCCATTCGCAGGCAACGGTTACCTTGTGCATCTACGCTTACGCCAATAATTCTGCCGGGGATATTTCTTTTAAATTCGTCCTTCGTTGCAAAAAAAGCAGCATGCGGGCCACCGAAACCCATGGGTACGCCAAATCGTTGAGAAGAGCCAATGGCAACATCTGCGTCCAACTCCCCGGGAGGGGTTAATAATGTAAGAGCTAGTAAATCTGTTGCCATTATTACCTGCGCATTTACAGCATGAGCATTCTCAATAAAATTCCTGTAGTCTTTAATGTTTCCTTCACTATTGGGGTACTGAACTATAGCTCCAAAAAAAGAGTCATCTAATTTTGTTGATTCAAAATTTCCAAAAACCACTTCTATTCCGACCGGCTTTGCTCTTGTTATTAAGATATCTTTTGTTTGTTTAAATATTTTTTCGTCAATGAGAAATTTTGGAGCTGTTATACGGTCATGGTCTTTATTTTTATGGTTAAAAAGCATAGCCATGGCCTCAGCAGCAGCCGTGCCTTCATCAAGCAAGCTGGCATTTGCAATTGGTAAAGCCGTAAGATCACTAACCATCGTCTGAAAGTTCAAGAGACTCTCCAAGCGTCCCTGTGCAATCTCGGCCTGGTAGGGGGTGTACTGTGTGTACCATCCGGGATTCTCAAAAAGATTTCTTAAAATAACACTGGGCACAATTGTATCGTAATAGCCCTGGCCTATATACGATTTATAAACCCGATTCCTGTTGGCTATCTCCTTAAGGTCACTTAAATATTGAAATTCACTTATGGGTTCAGGAACGGGTAATTCGTCCCGTAGTCTTATCCCGCGGGGTATAGTTTTTTCAATAAGTTCTTCTAATGAGTTAACTCCAATTTCATCCAACATTTCTTTTGTTTCGGCTGCGTTGGGACCTATATGTCTTGCTGTAAATTCCGAAGATTGTTTTTCAAAAAGATTCATATTTCTATATTTTCGGATGTCTGCCTTTTTTGGTTTCTTTCCTATTTCAGTGCATAAAATGAAGGCGCAAAGTTACGTTGCTAAATGGAGAAAAAATGAAATCAAAATACTAAGATGTGTTGATTTGTATATTTACAAAATGAAAGAAGATTTGTTATATAACTGGGAGAAAAAATCGGCTCAAAATCAAAAAAAATATAAGAATTTCTTAAAGATACCTGATAAAAATAAAGTACTGAAAGCATTGCCCGCATTACATGAGGAAGCATTTGAAAAAATTGACTGTCTTAAATGTGCCAATTGTTGCAAAAATTATTCTCCCAGGTTTAAAACTCGGGATATTAAACGGATAGCCAAACATTTACAACTTAAAGAAAGCATTTTTATAGATACGTATTTGCGGCTTGACAATGAAGGCGACTATGTGGCAAACCAAACCCCGTGTCCATTTCTTGGGGAAGATAATTACTGCACTATTTATGAAAACCGGCCATCTGATTGCCATAGATTTCCTTACACCGATGAAGACGTTTTTTTCAAAAGGCCGCAGCTTACCTTAAAAAATTCAACTTTTTGCCCGATAGCTTACTATGTGTTGGAAAAATTAATCTAAAGATAGATTTTACAACTAATAGGATTTATAGAAGGCCTTGTCTTGTTTTTCTTTGTTCCTTTGTGAACAAAATTTATCAGCTAATTTTTTTTAAAACTTATCATGGCCGAAATAGAAATAAATAAAAGCGCAATTGCGGAGCGATTTATGCGCTATGTACAAATTGACACCCAAAGCGATCCACAAAGTAATAGCTTCCCATCAACTGAAAAACAAAAAAGCTTAAGTAATTTATTAGCGAAAGAATTAAACCAAATTGGGATTAGTGATGCTGCTGTGGATGAGTTTGGTTATGTATACGCAACTATACCGTCTAACTCTACAAAGAAAAATATTCCTGTTATTTGTTTTTGCAGCCATGTAGATAGTGCACCGGATTGCAGCGGAACAAATGTGAAACCCATACTGCACAAAAATTATGATGGCGAGGATATTATTTTACCAGATGATACTTCCCAAATATTATCAGCAGTTGCTCACCCATATTTAAGAAGCCAAATTGGTGGAGACATTATAACGGCAAGCGGGAAAACATTGCTGGGTGCAGATGATAAAAGCGGGGTTGCCGCGATTATGCAAGCGGCGGAATTTCTTGTAAGTAATCCTTCCATAATACATGGTGACATAAAAATTTTATTTACGCCGGATGAAGAAGTGGGAAAGGGAACGGCTAAAATTAATATGAAAAAGCTTGGAGCTAATTTTGGTTATACTCTTGACGGTGGAGAAGCAGGGAGCCTGGAAGATGAAACCTTTAGCGCCGATAGCGCCACGATAATTATTCATGGGGTTATAGCACACCCAGGCTATGGAAAAAATAAATTGGTTAATGCTTTAAAAATAGCGGGAGAAATACTTCATTCACTTCCTTCAAGTGAATGGGCTCCCGAAGCAACAGAAAAAATGGAAGGGTTTGTTCATCCTGTACGGCTGGAAGGAATTGCTGAAAAAGCGACGCTGGAATTTATCGTGAGGGATTTTGATCTGCATAAATTGAAGTCACACGGTGAAAGATTGCGGGCAATTGCAGACAATGTTGTAGGCCATTACCTGGGCGCTTCCATGGAATTTATCATTACGGAGCAATATAGAAATATGAAACAGATTCTTGATAAAAATCCACAGGTTGCGTCCTATGCTGCCGAAGCTATCAACAGGGCCGGGCTTGATGTTAAGACTGAAAGTATTCGTGGCGGTACAGATGGAAGCAAGCTTAGTTATATGGGATTACCTTGTCCAAATATTTTTACAGGCATGCAGGCCATTCATTCAAAATTGGAATGGATTGGTGTACAGGACATGGCGAAGGCTGCTGAAACAATTGTTCATTTGAGTATGATTTGGGAAGAAAAAACTGACGATTAATACCTGATTATGCAACAGTAATTAATTGTTGAAAATAAAATTATCGGCTTATTTTTAAAACTATTTTTACTTTGTTCTTTATTATGTGTCGTATAAATTTTATATTTGTACGTATAATATTTTATATGAAAAATAAACTTACTGTACTTGTTGAAGAAAAAAATATCCGGTTTGCAAAAAAATATGCAAAAGAGAAAAATACAAGTGTATCCTTTCTTCTAAACCAGTTCCTGGAAGATTTACAGCAAATGACTGCCCGTAAAAAAACTATGCCGAAAGACAAGTGGGTAGAAAAATATGGAGGAATCTTTAACACTGGCATCACCGATTTGTTACAAGACATTTTTCCAAAAAAGTAAGATGAAAAAAATTTTCCTGGATGCTAATGTTATAATTGACTTTTTGAATAAATCCTCTTTGCATCATGAAGAAGCAAAGGAAACAATAACCATAATCAGAAACCATTATGGGAAACCATTTATTTCAACAACAACATTTGCAATTGCCTATTATATATTTGGGAAATATATTTCTAAAAAAAATGTACTGAATAAAATTATCAAAGGAATTTTCTCTGAATTTGAATTTACTACCGAAGATCACAAAATAATAAAGGAAGTTTTAAATAGCAAATTCACTGATCTTGAGGATGCATTACAATATTTTAGCGCCGCTTCTTTTTCAATTGATTTGATAATAACAAGAAATGCACATGATTATCATTTGTCAAAAATTCCTGTTTTATTACCGCCTGAATTCATTGAATTTTATTACAATACCTGATGTTTGATTTTGAATTTTTGTTTTCTTCTAAATATCATTACTGTAAAATGTATTTTAACATTTAAGTTAAAATTTTCAACTCATTTTCCACTAAGTAATCATTTATCAAATAACTATTTACATTTGTTCAAACCTCATTAAATGGATCTATTTTTTCTGCAGGCGGATACGACCGTCGTATCCAATACTGCACCTAAGGTGCAAAACCTATGGGAAGTGCTTGTGAGCGGTGGTGTAATAATGATTCCCCTTGGTATTTTATTTGTTGCTGCGGTGTATTTCTTTTTTGAAAGACTGATCGCCATAAACAAGGCTGCAAAGATTGATGACAACTTCATGCGCATCATTCGGGACCATATTGTAACGGGCAATGTGGCTGCTGCAAGAAGTTTTTCAAAAAATAATGATAACCCTGTTGCCCAGATTATTTATAAGGGTGTACAGCGCATCGGCAAACCCATTGATGCCATTGAGAAAAGTATGGAGAATGTTGGCGTTCTTCAATTGTATAAACTCGAAAAAAATCTTTCTATTATTTCCATTGTCGCACGCATAGCCCCGCTATTCGGCTTCCTGGGAACTATTATTGGAATGCTCTCGCTATTTAAATCAATTGCCGCAAGCACAGAATACACACCGAACACAATTGCAGATGGTATTTATATCAAAATGATAACTTCGGCCACAGGGTTAATCATAGGAATATTAGCGTATATAGGACACAGTTACCTTACAGCCCAGATTAACCGGATAGAAAATAAAATGGAAATTGCAAGTGCAGAATTTGCTGATATTCTCCAGGAGCCCACGCATTGATTGGTTATTCAATAATTACTAATTATTACAATGAGCATAAGAAAAAAATATACGCATGAGAGTACAGAGGTGGATACCGGGCCGCTGAATGATATCTTGTTTATTCTTATGTTTTTCTTTCTTATTATTTCAACATTAGCTAATCCTAATGTTATTAAAATGAATAACCCACGTGCAACAAGTGATACAAAAGCAAAGCAAAGCGTAATTGTAAG
>JBBSPK010000017.1:0-30566 GCA_038258875.1 Chitinophagales bacterium | reverse complement strand
CCTGCGGGAAAAATCAATTCCACTTTTCCATCAGATGATTGTATGCTTCCTCCATCTTTATCAATTTTTATTTCTGATTTTTCGCCGTCCGGTTTTCCTTTTTCAGTAATGCCAAATTTGATAATAGAATCAGTAAGCGAAATATTTTGTGCGGAGCTATTTATTGAAACAAATAATAAAACGATTACGGCTATTTTTTTCATTTTCATTTTTTTTAATGTTTATTGCCTTATCATTGGGTCTTCCTTGAAACTCATTCTTAGTGTTTCAGGGCTTTGATTTTTTATATCATACTGCGTTCCCTGGAAGGCAATTTTTATTTTTCTTCCATCAGTATAATTAAAGTGAAGCGTGTAATTTTTTACTTCATAAGTGCCTGCACCCGGTGTAGTCGCAGGGTTTACACAATCAATATAATCGTGGCATAAAGCTTTTACCGCTCCATTGTCAATAAATTTTCCTTCGGCAGTAAAAGTGATGGCGGGGATTTTTCCATACGATTCATTCATAAGATATGTGCCATTGAATCTGGCACCATCTACAGATTTTAATTTATAGAATGGCCAGTCCCGTTGATTTTTTGTAATAATAAGTTTATCGCCATCTGTTCTGAAAGGAATATCGCCGAAGGGCATTTTTAAAATACCATTTCCGTTATTGAATGTATAAGTTGCCCAGTTCCTTTGGTTCAGTTCCGCCGGTATCCGGCTATTCAATCCATCTAATCCTTCAGCTGGAAAATGATTTCCAAAGTACACTTGTCCGTTAGCAAAAAAAATCGGAGAATATACATCTAATGCAAGCCCGGCAGCATCAGCAGACTGAATAGTTCCTTCCCATACACCAACAATGCCTGCGCCAATTTCAGAACCGGATGACATTTGCGGTGAATTAAAATCGGTAAACTGTATGGAGAATAAAAGGCCTTCAATGCTATTCCGGTATGTTGTTCTGTCGGAAGTATAGTATCTTGAATACAAAGGTTTACAGGCTGGCCTTGATTCTAAAATAGCAACCCTTTCAAATCGACCATTAACTTTTATCACAAATACTTCAAGCCCGTATTCCGTTCCAAATTGTGTTCCATCCTGAACTTTAATGCCGCCTTTGCCCCGAATATATTCCCATCCGTTGAATGATTTCTGTGCAGGTTTTTTTCCATACTTTCCATCCGCCTGGTACATGGCGGTACCTTTATACATAACCGTGGCTTCTTCAAAACTTTGTGCCAGCACCTGTTCCAGGTTGCCAGAAAAATCCATGGGTTGCATTATTTGTATTGCTAAATGTTCTTCCGCAGGTAAGTTCAACGGTTTAAAAACAACGCCATCCTGAAATTGCTGGTGGCTCCAACCGATTGGTGCATCATAAGTCATTGCGCCAAATTTTCCTTTGCTTTCATCTGCTTGTGGAGTTGTTGTATTTGTATTCATAACTGTTGTTGTTTTTGTTTTATCCAGCTCCATTGTTTCAAATAAAGCATCTACCTGCGCTAAAAAAGATTTATCATTCACGGAAGTTCTTATGCTTATAGTTTTTCCAAAGCCACTTACAACCGTTAGCATGATATAAACATCGTTTCCGTCTAATTTTACGGGCGCTGCACCCACCACCACTTTCCAGCCATCAGCATTGGTTTGTGTTTCTGTTGTTGGGTTAGCTTCTGCTTTGTAAGGGGTTACTAATAATTCTTTCCATTCTTTTTTGAAGTCTTTATTTGCATCACCCGTGCTTGCCCCGCTTGCATACATGGTGATTACACAAAAGCTGCCTTTCAGTGTGTTTACATTTGTATAATTCACTACTCCCTCTTTACTTTCTCTTTTAAAATCTTTTGGCGGCGTGTAAGTAACAATATCAAAGGTTTCTTTTTGGGCAAAACAATTAGCGCTGATAATTAAAAGAAGGAAGATTTTTATTATGGAAGAAATTATTCTAATCATAAAAAGTTTTATTCGCTTAGTTAGGGAACGCTCTATCACATTAGCGTTATCAATAATCAAATAATTTTTGGCTAAAGCCTGTAACTTTTTTTTTAATCCACGGCCTAAAGGCCGTGGCAACTACCTGCTCAATCTGTTTCCTCATATTGTTCTGTTTTAGGGTTCCACACATGTTTGCAAAAGGTAGTTACTATTCCATCCGGCGAAAGTTTACGGATATAACTATTTACCCTGCTGCTGCCGTCCACAATATATAAATTACCCATCCTGTCAAACGAAATGCCGGTAGGTGTTTGGAACAATGCCAGTTTTGCTTTACCGTCTGTTTCTCCAGGTTCTGCAGCACCGGCAATATTTCCTGTGAAACTTATTTTTCCATTACCGGCCACAGTAGTTACTTTATTATTGGCGATTTTTATAATCCTGTATAACCGTTCATCAGAAATATAGATGTCTCCATTTTCTGCGATTGCAATTCCGCTCGGAGTAGTAAGAACTGCCGAATTAATTTCTCCTTCTCTATAGACAGAATGGTAAATTGTTTTATCACATTGGCCCGCAAAAGTTGTAATGATGCCTTCCACGCTTATTTTTTTTATGCAGTGGCTTGATGAGACACATACATATAAATTGCCTTCTTTATCGCAGGCAAGGCCTCGTGGATATTTTAATATTAACTTTCCTTCATTACTATTTTGAAGCGTGGTAACAATGCCTTGTACTGTAATTTTTCGGATAAGATATTCACCGGTGTTGGTTACTTTCCCTGGTGTCCAATCCTTGCCCGGTGCATAGTCAGTAACATAAATATTTCCTTTCTTATCTATAGCGATATTTTCAAGATGAAGAAAAGTGGCTGATGTAATGTTGCCATCTTTTACTTCAGCAACCAAGGTCCCGGCAATCGTAGATACCGAACCACCAGGCGTTATCTTTCTTATCCTTGTATTATCCGCAACATACAGGTTATCATTTGCGTCTATAGCTATCCCTGTTGTATTAGAAAAATTTGCAACTCTTCCAATGCCATCCTGGTTATTTTTACCACCACCTGCAAACAGTTCTGCCCTTCCCTGCGGAGTAATTTTTATAACCTTATTATTTTTACCCGTTACAAAAACATTTCCTTTACTGTCAACAACAATTCCTGAGGAGTAATAAAAGGCGGCATTCAATTTAGCATGTTGTGCGGTAAGTTCGCTTGAAAACAAAAATGGAACAATTATTATCAGCCAATTCAAAAAAATTGCTTTCATATATTTTCTTTTTCGCAAAATTGAAAGCCCAAATGTAGCAGGCTCCTTTTATCTGTATGTCACCCGAAACAGTGATTCTGCCTGTAATCCATAGAATCACCCGAAACTGGTATTTTAAACAGATTGCTTGATTTTGTGAAACAGAAAGACAACCTTTATAGGAAATACGCGTGTCATTTGCATGAAATTTTTTAAACAATATTTGTTGGGAATATTTCTTTCCAGTATTTTTTCGATACAGGCATTTGCGCAAACGCATAGTATCGACAGCCTAGAAAATGAATTAAAAAAATCACCAAAAGATTCAGTTCGTGTCTTACTTTACACCGGGCTGGCCAATGAGTTATTTGCTTATGATACAGCCAGGGCAATTCGATACCTTGAACAAGGATATTTGCTCGCAAAAAAAATGAATTACGATTATGCACTTGGCGACTACTATCAGGTAAAAGGGATGAGCAAACAATTTACGTCAGGCCATGAACCGGCACAATTTCTCTTTGATTCTGCCATCATCTTTTTCGATAAAGCAATCAACAATTCGAAAACAAAAGAAGAAGGTGAAAGTGCAAAACTTGCCAAAGCCACATCTCTGGGCCAGAAAGCCGAAATCCTGGTTGGGAAAGGAAGATCTGATGAAGCTATTAAAGTTTATATTGCGACTATGGAGGCATGGAAAGCCTCTGAAGATCCAAGAAAAAATCAAGCCGTAGCAATCTATTATACAAAAATTTCATCCCTTTATTATGGATTGAAACAATTTGATAAAGCCTTGCAATATGACAAGCTTTCGTTATCAGTTTTTCTTGATGAGAATAATGAAGAATCAATTGCATGGGCTTTGTTATATGTATGCCAGGATTTTATTCAGCTTAACCAAATGGATTCCTCTCTTCTATACCTTGCAAACGCAAAGCCTATCGTATTTAGGATAAACAATCACCGTCTTAATTACGAATATTATGATAAACTTGGTACTATAAGCAGCAAACAAAATGACTACCGAACCGCTATAAATTATCATGAGAAAGCATTAGCCGAGGCAAAATCTGAAAATTATAAATTCCGGGCACTGTCCACACAAAGGGCAATTGGTTTTTGTTATGTAAGGCTTGGCGAATATGATGCAGCCCGTAAAATTTTAATGATTGCTTTACCAGCCGCCATCTCGGGTAATTATGCAGAAGAGAAAATGAAAATTTTACAAGAACTGGTAACGGTTGAGGAGAAAACAAACAATACAAATAAAGCGCTCAATTATTTGAAACAGGTGCTGCAGTTAAGAGACAGTATTAACCTTGATAATTCGAAAAAGGCCGTCGCAGAAATTGAGAATAAATACCAGGCTGCCGAGAAAGAAAAGGAAATTCTAAAGCTGAATGCCGATAAACAAATACAGGTTCTATCTCTCAAACAAAAATCAACCCTTAATTATGTTTTGATTGGCTCTCTTGCTGCGATATTAATAGTTGGATTTTTAGGTTATCGAAATCTCCGCCACCGCCAGCAATTAGCGAAACAACAAGATGAATTGCACCTTCAGCGGATTGGTGAGTTGGAAAAAGACAGGCAATTGGTAGCAGTTGATTCGATTTTAAAAGGCCAGGAAGAAGAACGAAGCCGGCTCGCCAAAGACCTGCATGATGGCTTGGGTGGTTTATTATCAGGCGTAAAATTTTCCTTAAGAAATATGAAAGACAATTTAATTATCACACCCGATAACATGGCTGTTTTTGAACGGTCGTTGGATATGATTGACACATCCATTAAGGAACTCCGCCGCGTAGCCCAAAACATGATGCCCGAGATGCTTGCAAAATTTGGCCTTGATGAAGCATTGAAAGAATATTGTAACACCATAAATTCTGCAAAATTGCTTACGGTAAAGTACCAGTCTCTTGGCATGGAAGCACGCATAGAAAAATCAACCGAAATAATTATCTACCGGATTATACAGGAATTGCTAAATAACACAATAAAGCACTCAGGCGGAACGGAAGCGTTTGTACAAATTATACGGGAAGGAACAAGGTTAAATGTGGTAGTGGAAGATAATGGTAAAGGATTTAAAACCGGCATAATCGAAAATAACACAGGAGCAGGTTTGTCCAATGTTCGAAGCAGGGTTGATTATTTGAAAGGGCAATTGGAAATTCATGCCGAACCCGGAAAAGGAACATTGGTAAATATTGAGTTTAATATAACTTAAATTAATTGCACGAAATGAAACTTTTCAAAAGCAAATTAATTCGTGTAATTCGTAGCAATTAGGTAATAAAAGTAAAGTAAGCCATGATACGTGTATTCATTGTTGATGATCATCCTGTAGTAATAGAAGGAATACATTCATTGTTGCAAAGTGAACTGGATATTGAATGGGCTGGTCACGCAATGACAGCGGCATCGTGCCTTGGATTTTTTGTAAATAACACCGCAGATGTGTTATTGATGGACATTAGCATGCCCGGCACGGATGGAGTTGAATTGTGTAAATTAATAACTGAAAAATATCCCGGCGTTTTTATTCTTGGTTTAAGCACTTTTAACCAGGGTTTGTATATTAAGAAGATGATGGAAAATGGCGCTTCAGGTTATATATTAAAGAACTCTTCAAAAGAAGAATTGCTTAAAGCAATACATGTCGTAAACAGTGGCGGCATTTTTTTTAGCGGTGAAGCTGGCGAAGCTTTGAAAGAGTATGAAAAATCTGCAAAGGCTCAACCAGAATTATCCCCCCGGGAAAAAGAAATTCTCGGGCTGATAGCAGAGGGATATACTAATCCTCAAATCGCAGAGAAAATTTTTTTAAGTCCATTTACGGTTGATAGCCACCGAAAAAATCTGCTTGCTAAACTGAACGTAAAAAATACAGCAAGCCTTATAAAACTTGCTGTAGAAAAAAAGCTTTTATAAGCATTGACCGCTTCTCTGAACGAACGAACCTTGCTGAGTTACAGAACGGTTGTTGATGCCGAAATAAAAATTTTTCAATGATTCTTGCATACGTTAGCTTAAACAAACTTAATAATCGAGGTAGATGGTGACGATGTTTAATTGGTTTCCCGGGCTAAAATCCTGCTTAATTATTTGCTGAAAATTTAATTTAATCCCTAACACATTATCACATTCTCTAACCCTTATTTCCCTATTTTTACTTCAGGTTATTTTTTAAACTACCCGATGATATACCAGCGGAAAAATTTATTGTGCGTCCTGCTTATCTGCATACTTTTCTTGCTTAAGCTCCCTGTATTTGCACAAAATGATCCCGTCTCCCACAACCCATTGGATTCAGCTTCTAAAATCAAAACCTTATTCGGCAAAGTGATGAATACCTTAAGCCGGGATACCAATGAGGTGCTTAAAGCAACCGACATAAAGCGAAACGATGCATTTTACAAAAAATATGAAGGATTTATCATCAGGCACATCACAATCAAAAATTTACATTTTGGAATTTCATTGGGGGATACTTCGAAAAACGTGGTAAATACCTTAACAAAGCTTGCTAATACTGTTCACCACACCACCCGGGTTTCTGTTATAAAAAGAAACCTGTTTTTTAACGAGAATGATTCATTACTCCCCTATCTTATGGCAGATAATGTAACCTACCTGCGTCAATTGCCTTTCCTGCAGGACGCAACTATTAACGTATATCGTGTTGGTCAGTCAGATTCTGTGGATGTGAATGTAATAGTGAAAGACCTGTTTTCTCTCGGGGGATCTATAGGCTCGTTAGGGGCAACAAATACCGATATTGAAATACGGGAAGATGATCTCTCCGGTTATGGAAACAGTATTGCTTTGCGTGGATTGTATGATGAGGGCAGGCGTAAAAATTTAGGTGCAGGAGTTGAGTATATCCAAAGAAATCTTGCAGGAAGTTTTATTAATGTCGGCGCGGGCTACCAGAGCTTCCACAAAAATTACAATGGACTTAAACAGGAAAATTATTATTATGTACAACTGATAAAACCGTTACTTAACCGTTACATGCATTGGACCTATCAGTTCGACGCCTCTTATCATTCCACGAGAAATCTTTATTCTCCTGATTCGCTATATTTTTCAGACCTCAGGTACCGGTACTACAATTTTGATGCATGGGCAGGTTATAACATTAATGCTACAGGATTCACCACGGCAGATGAGAGTCGCAAATTAAGAAAGCTGGTGGGCCTTAGAATCGTGGATCAAAAATTCGACGAATTGCCCGCCAAATACGCTTTACAGTACTATTGGCGGTATGCAAACCTTAAGGGAGTTCTTGGATCCATTTCATTTTACCGGCAGAATTTTTATCAATCAAAGTATGTTTACGGGTTTGGCAGAAATGAAGATATTCCCGAAGGCTTAAACCTCAGTTTTACGGCCGGTTACACGAAGAAACAAAATATTACGAGGCCATTTATAGCTTTTAACTACCAGCATTCTGCATTCAATTTAAAAAATAATTATTTCAGCTATACTTTGCGTGCAGAGGGATATCTTCATAATAAAAGTATTGAAGATATAAACCTGCTTGCAGGGATTGATTATTTCGACCACCTGAAAACTATAGGCACCAAATGGAAACAGCGTACTTTTATTACTATTGGATTTGCCAGGCAAATAAATACTATTTTAAATGAGCCACTCTACATTGATAGTAAATTTGGATTGCGTGAATATGGTATTGGTGATGTAGGAGGATCGTTGCGGGCTGTAGTTAAAGCCGAGTCCGTTTTTTTTAGTCCCTGGTCGCTTGTTTCATTTAAGTTTGCTCCATTTGTTTTTGCCAATACGGGGCTATTTACCCCTTATGTTTCCGGCATATATACCAACAACATTTATACTACTGTCGGCGGGGGATTAAGAACAAGAAGTGAGAGCCTTATTTTTGGAACATTTGAATTCAGGGGTTATTATTTCTTGAAAAAAAATTTTTTCAGGGAAAATTACCGGTTTGATATCTCCACTAATATAACTTTTAAATACAGCACCCAACTTGTAAAAAAGCCTGACTTTATTGAAGTCAATTAAGGAAATTTTCCACGAAATTTTTAAAGCTTTTTTAATTCCGTTTCCATAACCGTAAATTCATTGATAACATCTCCTGTATTTAAAGTGCCCGAGGGCTCAAAGAGCATTACGTGCACTTCATCAATTGAAACGGGCCTGTGTAAAACACCCTCCGGTATAATCAAAAATTCCCCCTCACATAAATCGATCTTCTTGTCTTCCAACTGCATCGAAAATTCTCCTTTTATTACATAAAACATTTCATCTTCATTATCGTGCTTATGCCAAGCAAATTCTCCTTTAAACTTTACAAGTTTTACATGCTGCCCGTTTAATTCTCCCGCCAATGCCGGTTTCCAGTGTGAATGAATCAGCGAAAGCTTCTCAGCTATATTTATTTTTTCGATTTTCAAATTATATAAGTTGTGTAATAAAAAAATCCCATTTTGCGTAAACCAAATGGAATTTGAGATAGGGCAAAAAGAAAAGCATCAAGTTTTGTTTTCTTACTTCCTTCGATTGCTCGATCTCTGTAATCTTACTAACCCGATGCTTTCGTTTGAAAAGCTTCCATCTTTTTGAGGGACTTTCACTTCTCAATTGTACATCAAATATACATTCAGGAATAAAGCCTTTCCAAATTTTTATCCTTGTTATTTTACACCTCTTATTCACAAAATTATGCACATACATCTTTCTAAGAATGAAGTCCTGTCGCCCCACTTTAGAAATGAAAATTATGAATAATGAAATTTGAGTAAAATATTTTCTAAATTTATATAATAAAAATAGTTCTTATGTCAACCTCTGTAAGTATTCCATTGGATAATATGCACCTCGATCTTGGAGGCACGCTCACAATTGATTCAATGCCTATTGAAACATCATCAAAACTAATTGGTGATGCAGCGCAACCAATAGCTTCATTGATTACCGGAGATGTTTCAAAGCCAATAGCTACGCGGATAAGCGGCGATGCTGCAAATCCGATAGCTACATTAATAACCGGTGATGCTAATAAGCCTGTAACGATAACGGCCAATCTCCAGGGAAATCCATCGAAGCCTATTGCCACTACTGCGGAACTTTTGAATTTTCCACGCTTTACGTTGGCTGACATCAAAGATTTGGCAATCCCGAAAATAAGAGTACGAATTCCAAATTATACACAGCTTTGTTTTAAATTATTGGGTACAGAAATATTTTCAATTTGCCTTGCCGGCGAAGCACAAACTATTACAGAGCCTTACGTTCCTAACGCTCATGAAAAATGCGAAATTTTATGTTGTGAGCCCGATACGAGGCCTTTTCCCGAAACAGGTAATCGCGATAAGACGCCAACTGTTCGCGGGAAAAAAATAAACACATAAAAATTGATTTGATTAGGCATGATCGTATCCATCAAAAAATATCAAAATGATCAGAGTAACTCACAAAGAAAATCACAAACACCTCGGTTTCCCAGATAATGAGATTATACTTTCCGGGCCGCCTTCTTCATTAAGAGGTTCTGTTACCTTACAAAATTCCAGTGATGAACATGTATATGTTCGCGAAGTGCCCATGAAGAATGCCAACAGTGCAGACACGGCTTTTCCTGTCCGTATTAATTTAAAACCAGGCGAAATAAAATCGAAGAATGTTTATTATTCAATAGATCCGTTAACACCTCCTGGTACTTATGAAGTAAGCTTACAGGCAGGCAAGACAACTAAAAAGGCAAAACTCATTGTTCATGAAGCGCTTAATATCCAGCTTTCACCGCAGCATATTGTGCTGGAAGGAATTGAACCCGGAAGAAAACATACAAAAGAAATTTTATTTTCAAATAAAGGAAATATTCCCGTAACCATCCCAAACATAAAACACAACACACTCACCGATATGGATCTCATCTGCCGTAATCTTTCACAGGCTATTCGTGACAAAGGAGATGAGGGTATTGAAAAAACTTTGGATGCATTTACGAAAGGCCTTAAAAATGATATAACAGATTGGGTAAACGTTGTTATAAAAGAAGCAGGGCAAGTTGTACAACCCGGCAATACCATCTTACTTCACATTGATATTGCATTGCCAAAAGGCGTAAATAAGAATTTTCATTATACAGGCGATATCAGGATGTTTGATAAATTAATTCGTTACACAGCGATTGATAAAGCGGCTGCTGATGTTGTTTCTTAGAAACTTTTAGAAAATTATGTCACTTTAAAAGAATCTTTATGCAAAGGACAAACTTAAAAACAATCGATTTAAACAATGTAGCTCAAGGTGTAAAAAGTATAGCTGACGCGACTACTCGCATGCTGCAGGACAATGTAAATACCGGTATGCAATGGTTTAATGAACTACAAAATGTATTTGGGACAAGTGTAGGCCCGTTAAAAAAAGATGACTGCGATGCATGCCCGCCCGACTGTGATTGTCCGCCTCAATGCCTGATTAACATAACCAGGAATGCAAACCCCGGCGAAGTAATAGTTGTTCCTTTTAAAATAAAAAACTCGTTAAAAACTGCGAAGACGTACCGCGTGGGTATAAGGCCGTTTTATGACAGTGATGGAAATATTTTACCCAACCAGCCAACGCTAAACAAGACAACAATTAACGTGCAGCCCGGCCAAAGCATTCTTATAGAAATGAAAATCGATCTCACCAACGGATACGACGCCGGCAGCAGCTACTCCACTGAAATTGTGGTGCGTGAAAAAGATGTCAACCAGAATATTTGTTTCACTTTAAATATCATTTCAAATAGCTTTATTCCCGAGGCCACTCCACTGGATGAACAAAAATATTTTACGCATTTCCAGGATTGGAAAAGTCATTATTACTGCGATACCCGTCCGACAATAAGTCGTGGGGTAAACCAGGTTGGCAATATTGTTGATATAAATAAATAAGACATGGCTGAAACAGGTAAAAATCAAAATGAAATCATAAATGCATGGCAAAGCCTTATTGAGCAATCTATAAAAGCCAATACCGCATTTTTGGAAGAGTCGTCTAAAATCTTCACGTCCCTTCTTTCAAAAAAAATAGAAGCAAAAGATCTCCTGAAAGTAAATACCGAAGTTTTAAATGCAGCAGCCAGTAATTTCATAAAACTAAATATTGCGCATACAGAAAACCTGGTGAATTTCGGAGTAAATCTATCACGAAGTTTTTTTTCATTCGATAAAAATAATTCCGGACATGAAAGCAAAACCGATGCCAGCCGGGGCGAACAAACGGAATCTACTGCAACCAACACAAAGAGCCAGATTAATTTAGCGGTTAAGCAAGGTGAACAAATTGCCACATCATTTTATTTAAACAGCCATAATGCTTTTGCACAATCGGGCAAATTCGTTAGTGAAGATTTCATTAATGAACATACTGGAAATACCGCACCCATATCTATGTCAATTTCGCCAAAGGAATTTATGCTTGAACCTGGCAAAAGTTTGAAGATTGATATTTCAATTGGAGCGTCAAAAGCTGTTAGTGCCGGGAAATATAAATCAATAGTACGCCTTGAAGGAATGGACAACCAGGAATTTGACATAGTAGTTGAAGTTTTGGAGAATAAAACTGCTCCTGGTAAAATATCGAAACCGAAAGCTGTTGTCAAAAATTTAGTTGCAAAAAAAGCAGTTAAAAAAACTGCTGCTAAAAGCAGGAAGAAAAAATAAAGGACAATTCATAAAAAAGCAAAATGGCGTTAAGCAATCTATTTGGATAGTGTAAGACTTCTACTTGTATCATACATTCCCTAAATTCTTCTCAATATATTTACTCATAACTTCAATAATCTTTCTAAAGTTTGACGGAATCATTTGTGTAAGTACCCCTTCAACAGCTTTCGCAATGGTACTGTCAAACATGCCAAGACTAAGTGATAAAACTTTTCCCTTCCATTCAAGCGAACCTGAAAAAGTTAAGCGGCAACCTTTACCTGCCATTGCGGGCTCAAAAACAGTGGTACCATTACAACCCATTTCTTCATGAAAATGATGCGAACGGATTTTCCATTCAACCAGTTTTTCTTTTTCTTTCCACAAAGCGGTGTCTGTCCAGGTAAGCATATCAGAGTTAACATATTTCAAAACCATTGCAGGCAGTTTTGGCTTTGACTTCCATACATTCACTACCTTAATTACTTCTCCAGGCATTGCAGCTCTTTCTATTTCTGTAATACTGTCCAAATCGTCAACATCTTTAGCAATATCGGGAAGCCTGTGCAACATCGTTTCCCATGCAATATCAACCGGAAATTTTATAATGCTGATAGTTTTAAAATTCATCTATAAAAATTTACATTGTTTGATGGCTATTGCGATATTGATAAATTTTATCATTTAGATGTATGGTTGCTCTTATCGATGGCGAAATATGACCAGATGTTACCAACCATGATAAAGCCTTTACCATAGCATCTTCAGAAGACATTGGTTGGTAGCCAAGCGCTGCTAATTTTTGCGAGCTGTACCAATAATATTTACCAACCATTTTTGCCTGCTCTCGTGTAGAAGTTGGGCGTTCTTTGGAAACATAATACCAAAGTTCGTGCATCGCAGAAAACAAGTAAGAGGATGTACGCATGGCCGTTAGGTACGGACCGGGTAATCCGCATAGCCGGGAAATTCCTGCATGAACGTCCTTCCATTCAAGATTGTCGCTCCCTGCAATGTAACGCTCGCCCGGTTTTCCTTTGTCTGCCAATAACAACATTGCATCAGCAACATCGTCTGCACTTACAATATTACAACCCCCTATCCATGTTGATTTGTATAGATCTTTTATATAGTTTACCATCATACGATTGCTTTCAGTTAAATGGATATCGGGACCGCCTATGGTAAGTGTAGGGCAAATCGCAATAGCTCCTATCCCGTATTTTTCCCCCAGGGAAAAAGCAATTTGCTCCTGCTGAATTTTTGCCGTAACATAAGCGGGCAAATCTTCAAAACTTCCTGCTGACGATTCATTTAACACTTCAGCTTTTTCAGAAGAGCCAATTGTTACTGATGAAGAAGTAAAGACAACTCTTTTTATGTTATTGTGTGCCGCAGCTATGATAACATTCTCCATTCCTTTTTTTGCTTCATCAATAAATGTTTTATTATCATAGCCCCAATAAGCAAACGCACCTGCTGCGTGAAAAATAATATCACAATCTTTGGCCGCGTTTTTCAAACTTTCTTCTTCTAAAATATCTCCATAAACTAATTCACTATCAGGCGGCAATATCCCCACGCTACTTGTTGGGCGTACCAAAGCCTTCACCGTAGCGCCTTTTGCAAGAAGCTTCTGTACAACATGATTGCCTATTAACCCGGTTGCACCGGTTACGAGTGCGTGCATTTTTTTTATTTTATGCCGGTGATATATTTTACATCTTTCTGAATAGCCTGTGTTACATCTGTTATAAATGATTTTACTATTACACCCGGACTGCTCTCTTTGTTTTCTTCTCCCTCAAAATGCACATAACCATCTTCGTCTTTCTGCAAAGAATTATTTTTCAAAAAAACATTTTGTTTCTTCATAAATTTTTCCGCCAGGCCACTGAAGGCGGCAAACAGGTTTTTAAACTGCTCCGCTTCGAGAGGATGATTGACTATACCATTTTCTCCCCATTCCGGATCAGGCGTTTTCCCCAGCCTTGGATTTCTTCCTTCACAGGCCGCTTCAAAATTGGCAATGGTCCTGGTAAAAAAGCTCAGGTACGAATCGGATACAAGTGCATCTTTCATAGCTGGCAAATAATCCATATTGAATACCTGCCAGAATAAGGGTAAAGCAAATTTTTGCCTGGCAACAATTTTAATTTCTGTTATTCCTTTTTGTTTCGCCGAAAAACTTACCAAGCCATCATCAAACTCCGCAGATTGATTAAGGCTTTTAACTGTTCTCCATAAAATACTTTGATTTGCCGGATTATGTCGAATGATTTCAATTTTACAAACATCAATAGGTTTACCGCCAAATACCACCATCCAATTGGGTTGAGGAAGGTAGATATCACGCTCTGCCTGGTATATTACCTGTTCTTTATCATTTGTTTTTACTGGAATTCTTGCACCACCAATATTATCAAACATATATTGTACCGCCTGTGCTATATCAACTTTACTTATGAAAAATTTGTAGTCGTAAGGTAATGTACGGCTGTATTCAAATAAAACAGAACCATCAATATAACGCCATTTAATACCATTGGCATCAGGTAGGGTAAATGCAACCAATTGCGCAAGCGGAAGAATATAATTTTCTATTGCTTCAAAATCGGGAGGTGAAAATTCATTTACATCAAAACCCAGTTCTGTATTCTGCCGATAAATTTTTTCTTTATCAAAAACTGTTTGCCACCCTTCAATAAATTGCTGAATGCCACCGAGTGTATAATTCAAGGCAACCAGGGCAGAATATGCCAATGGATGCGTGTCAATATTTTTTGTTATAGGCGAAAGAAATTTATTTATCTGTGCATCGGCAACATTTTTAAAAGGAAAAATATCTGTGTCTACCTGTTGCAGCCATGCGTTGGCAAGTTGCCTTATTGCAGGATTTCTATTTCTTGATTGTGTTGACTCTGCCAAAAGCTTGGGAACATTTTGCCAGTTTTCATAAATGGTTAAATCTCCGTTGATCTTGTACTTTAGAGGAAGCCCTGTTTTTTTCAATGAATAACTATTAATCGAAGAGCAATATGGATCCAGTTCCATTTTTAAAGCAGCAATCCAATCAACAAGTAAAATGTTATCGCCTGCAATAAAAGTATTCGTTAATATCTTTTTTATGTGCCGGGCGCCCAGCATTCCGTGATTGCTTTCGAAAGCGTCAATAATACAAAAGTCAACTTCATTTCTTTCTGATAAAGCAGCGGCAACTTCCTCTGGCCTCATTCTAAAATAATAATGATACTGCTTTGCCTTTTGAGGAAGAATATCAATAAGGCTTTTGAGGCAAAGAGAATAATAAAATTCTTCGTCCGTTTTATTTTTTGCAAATACAATTCTAAAATTTGCGTTGAGCCAATGTGATGAAAGCTGTTCATCTTTCAAAACACTGGTATTATCAAAATCAGCATCTGCAAGATGCTCACCCAGGCTTTCGATGCTATAAGCAACTCCCTCCTTGGTTTGGTATGTATAGCCTGCAAGATCCGCAAGCACCAGCAAATCCCTGTTTTCAAGCCATGTGCCTGAAGACTGCTCCCCATCTGCAATGATAATATTGGTGTATCCTTTTGCGCCTAGCAGCGAAATAAGATGTTCAACCAATTGAGTGGAGATACCGGTGGAAGCGGTGAGGTCATAGAAATTAAGGTCGGGCTTAATAAGTATCTTGAAATTTCTTTTAGATAATTTGGACGTTTTTCTTTTGGATTCAATTGCACTCCAGAGTTTGGCTTGTTCCAGTGTTTGCTGAAGCAGACTATTTGTATCCTTTTCTTTACCCGTGCAAATAGTTACCGATGGTTCACTCATTATCTACTTATTAAATCTCTTATTTCTTCGCTGCTTCTATGATTGATTTCACTCCTTTCATACTAACATTTAGCATGCTGCTACTAAACTCCTTTTGTATTTCTATTATTTTTTCTCCCAGGTTCTTTGCCTGTTCATTAAGAGCTGCGCTTTCTGTATTACCCGTCCATTGCGTAATTAATTTGTTTTGCAATTGCATACCTTCCTTCCATACCTTTTTATAAACAGTAAACCAATCATCAATTCCCTGTTTTAATACAGGGGTCAGCTTTTCCGCCTGGTCAAAATAGAATTTGAAAATATTGGTGAAGGGATTACTTGTTTTTGCCTCTGTTGCCATAAAAATATTTTAGTGAGTAACAAAATTTGACTTCGGGCTTACCAAATAACTATGATGAAAGCCAAGCCTGGGGTCTGCTGTTTTGCCAACCAATGGCACAAACTCCTGTATATCGGGCATGGGCACACGCAAACGCTGTGAAAGATCAGGATAGTTATAAATAGTTAGGTGATTCATTCCACGATTGGCTGTGAACAATAAACTTTGATCTTCCGAGAGCTGGCATGCATGAATAGAATCCATGAATGTGAACCTGCTGATGCGAAGGGCGCCAAGGATGTGTTTGTTACTCGTGAAGAGACCACCACGCACCAGTACATCATAAATGGTAGTTCCAATGGTTCTTTTATGCTGCATCAATTCAGTAAATGAAGGCCTTTCATCAATAATTCTAAAGTCAGAAAAATTTTCGAGGTTGATGAGTACCACTGTGTGACTGCCTCCGTTACAAAAAATAAGCTCAGTATCCGAAATAGTAATATCTGAATTTATGTGTGATGGAATTTCACGGCTGCAACACCAATGTCTTAATATCCTTTTTTCTTTTGCGTCAATTTCAAAGGCATATTCTTTAAAAAAAGCCATTGCCCACTCATGATAATCCCGGTGATCCTGTGGCAACACCCTAAAGCTTACTGCATAAAAAATATCTTTTTGAGGATGCGGAATCAAATGCCAGCAGGTTGCGGGTAAATCAATTCTCGTTGCTTCGCCCTTTTCCATATCCCATATACCAACCATTTTTGCTTCGCCTTTGTCGCCAAATACAGGGTTATCCATACTGCCATAGCACAAATATTTACCACTTGCCGTAAACTTCATGCTATGCGGAAGCATAATTTTATGAGGCCCCAGTTTAATTCCATTGCGTAAATTATTTACATTGAACTGGTAGAAATAATCCCCTATTGCTGTTATAAATTCCTCCTTATTTATCCAGGCTACGTGGGTGCAACCCCGAATGCTGGTATCATTAATTTCATATCCTAATGTGGACACCCTATCCAATTCATCAAGGCTATGAGGATCATACAAACCAAGATGCTGGCCTGCGGTACCCATGTACCCGTACTTCCTGTCGGGACTGATACTTACTGCATGGCCACCTGCCATGCCATTGAAGTATTTTATTTTATAAGCGTAAGAATTATCGGCCGGATCAAACAAAAAATTACATACACCCGCCATTCCTTCGAGGCCATTGATTCCATTACCATCTAAAGCAATTTGAAAACTGTAAGGATAAGTTTTCATGTTTTAATTTTGAAAGGATTAAAGTAACTTATTAAAATTAATTTAAATAAGTCAAATCTCAATTGGTAGAATGTACCCTTTGATGCTTCTATTTAAATACCCTGCTAAAATGTAGCCACATTTTATTTCTGTAGAGAATTTTGCTCCCTGTGAGCATAATATATTCTCCAGTAAATTTGTTTCCTGTAATAAATAATAAATACTAATGCAACCGCAGTTAGCAAAAAAGATATTATTATCATCAGCCATGTTCCCACCCGTCCTGACAATGAACCGGGGACACTGAATACCGCCGCTTTATTTTTTATTACCGGTCCCGAAAAATAACAATGCTCAAAAACGCAATTTCCCTGCATGAGTAAGGACGTTTTTTCACCATAATACCTGAAGTTGCAACTCCTGAACAAAACATTTTCGCCGTTTGCAAGTAATAAAACCTGCTGCCCGGCCTGGCTTTGGTAAGCAAAATCAAAAATGCAATCTGATACTTCGCAGGCAAGTTCAGAATTTAATGTGCCAAACGAGCCCAGGCTTTCTGCAAAAACGTGACTGATATATGTCGGGAAATATCCATGCTGGTCATTATAAATAAATCGTACTACGCCGCCTGCAATGTTTACGTGATCAATATTCCAGTTACCCGCCATTCGTGGTGATCCATATAAGCCTGTTGCAAAAATTGTATGAGTACCTCCCCAGCAATAAATATTTGAAATAGTATTTTCTTTTTCCTGGTCTTGCCCTCCGGAAATACAAAGTTTGCAATTACTAAATTGAACTTTATTGATGATAGTTATTTCTGCATTTCGTGTAAGCCCGTTTGGAGATGAACAGATACCCACTACGAATCCACTGATGTTTAATTCCTCCAGTTCTGTTCCGGTACTTCCGGACTGAGTCCTTAGCCTTGCGGATTTACCATAATAGTCTAACAGGCCCGGATAGCCACCGTCAATCGGAGGCGTGTCTGAAGCAAGGTTTGTAAAAGGATCTATTACAATCGCAGCGTAAGGCGAATAACGACTGTCCCTGCATTTACCATCAGTAAAATCCCCGAAAGAGGTACTGTAAAAATTATGCGTATCATTTGTAACAGGCGGCTTAAACTGCCCAGCAATTTTTAATTTGCGAATTTTACACCCCTTGCCATTTTGAATGCCAATGGCAAATGAATTATTGAATGTTGGAAATATTTCACTACCTGTGTTGCTATCCCAGAATGAAGATTGCCCCAGCAGTTCAACGGTGCAAAAAGCTCTTGAGTCATTTTGATTTTCTGCGGCATTTACTGCGCCGCGAATTATTAATGGCCTTGATATTTTATATCGTCCTACAGGAAAGTAAACCGTGCGAATATTATTTTTGATACAGGTGTTTATGGTTTTTTGAATTGCTGTGTAGTCATCTGTATTATTTCCTTTTGCGCCAAACCATTTTACCGAAAAATATTGATTAACTGACCTGGGATTTACAGTTAAAGTTGTATCGAATACCTGGCTGTTATAATCAGCGTCAATGTTACCACCGCTGATAGTGCCGGTGCCGCTTAATATATATCCTTCTTCAATCTTAAGCGTTTTTCCCTCCGGAATTGTAATCGTTCCATTAACAACAATATCAGCAGAATTTATTAATACGGATTTTACACCCTGTTTATTAAATGCCTCCTGTATAGTTGTTGCCTGGTCAGTTCCTTCAATTTTTTGTACAATATAAGTCTGTGTATACGCCAGGTTCGAAATAAATATTAATACAACCAGGATATTTTTCATCTGCTCACATTTAGACATGTAAAAGTTAGCCAAAAGTATTAAAGTAAAATTTAGAATGAAGGAAACACGTAGCAGCTTTTTTTTCCATCTAATAAAAATGAAAATTTAAAGCGCCTTTTAAATGAAAATTTTTATATTTATCCGATTCTGAATTTTAACCCGACTCTCCCACTTTTATTTAGAATAAATTTTGACCCAAATAAAAAACTTGATAATAGGAGTAAAACGATATTTTGAATTGATATTCTGGATTGCAGCTTTAATACTATTAGCCACTATGCCCCCTGTTACAGACAGTCATTATTCATTCTGTATATTCAAATTATTGGGAGTGACTTTTTGCCCAGGTTGTGGACTCGGGCATTCGATCAGCTATTTATTCCATGGAAATATCCGGGAATCGATATCAGCTCATCCTCTTGGAATTTTTGGAGTAATTATCATCTTACACAGGATATTTAAATTGTTACAATTACAAGTATTTTCAAAAACAATAAACAATTATGGAAAGCAACAACTCTAGTGGTGTAAACCCGATCTTACTGCAACAGCTCTATGATGTTACACCGGAAGAACTGATTACAATTAATTCCCGTACGCAGGGATTCAGTGATGATCAACTCAGCCATTTCAGCATGATCTATCGCAATAAAAGGAAAGACCCTCAAACCATTTTATTATTATGTCTTCTTGGTCTTGTCGGTGTATCAGGCATCCATCGTTTTGTAATCGGGCAGGTCGGTATGGGCGTTCTTTATTTCTTTACAGGGGGGCTCTGCCTCATAGGCACAATTGTAGATGCAATAAATCACAAAGATCTCGCTTTGGAATACAACGGTAAAATGATTGCTGAGACTTTGTCAATGTTAAACATGATAAGAAAATAAGGGCAAATTAAATGTCATAATTCCTGTTGGAATTTATTTCATTTGTCAACTCCATCAGAGAACCGGGAAAATAAATAAAGGGAATTCGTATTTTTTAATTCACTTCGATAGTCAAGCCCTCGTGAGCGAGTTCTAATTCTTCTATTGCCACCTCATTTGATTTTGCATTAAGCACAGGCCCCGTCAACTTCACAGGAAAAGCATTTTTTGCTTTCCATATCATAACGGGTTCATGATTTTCATTTAGTAGTTTAATGACTACGTCGCGGCGCTCGACCTGGTTCAAATTTATTGTTTTCATCCAGTTGAAAAAATCATTATCACCTTTCATGATGCCACGTTTCAAACTGATATTTGCATATTTTCTAAGGCCCGGCATTTTATGTGCATCCTGATTTGGATCGGCCCCTTCGCGGTATTCAACCACATCTGTGGCGATATCCAAACCGGAAACTTCTGTAAAACCGAGTCTTGTGCCGCCCCATTCTACTATAAAATGGTAAGCGGGCATTGGATTTTGTCCCATAATTTTTTTAATTAAACGTTCAAATAAATTCATTGTCGTTTTAAATACAATTATCGTTCAGAAAAATAAAAAAAATATTTTAATCATAAAAGCAGGAATACAATAACATCACCGGAGAGAATGAGAATAATATGCACATTTTAAATGAAACCATTCGGCATAAAATTTTTGCATATCACCACCACAATTATTAAATTTCATAAAAAAATGATCTCAATTAATGAAAGTAACATTACCATTATGGTAAACAATATGGATAATGCAGTGAGTTTTTACGAAAGAATCGGCCTTGCGGTAAAGCAGCGATGGAATAATCATTACGCGATGATGACAGCCCCAGGGATAACGATTGGGTTGCATCCGTCGGACGCGGTTACAAGTTCGGGTACGGTATCCATTGGGTTTATGATTGATAAAATTGACGACGCGAAAATGTTGCTGGATAAAAATGAAATTGCATACACCCCTGAGAATGACGGTAAGTCCGGTATATATCTTCATTTTAAAGATCCTTACGGAACTATACTGTATTTTGTAGAGCCTAAATATTATTAATTCGAACGCTTAATTATTAGTTATTTGGTTTCAGCCATGCGTTACGAATAAGCAATTGTTGTGGCGAGGGATTATCGGCAAGTTCAATCACATCTGATTTTATTATGGGAACCCTGGTCATTACAGATTTCAATTCCACGGTATCCTCAACTTCATTTTCATTTTTACGGGCAACTTTAATTACAAGTGGATCTCCCGGCTTTGACGTATTCCCAAAATTTTGGAAAAAATTATTTGCATTAGAACCCGTGATAACTTCATCATTAACTGATAAGATTTCATCATCGGTGTGATAACCTAAATCTTTTCCCAATGAATTCATGTCTGAAATATCAACTACCTTAACATGCCCTGCCGCAGGATTATATCCAAAGGAAACTTTCCCCATGGAAAATGTACTATCACTGGTTTCAACACGTGCTTTATAATTTACACCAACGATATCTAAAATCTGGTCTAATGGTAACGGTTCACCTCCACCAACATAGGTTTCCAAAAATTGTTTTATTCCAGGATAAGTTAGCGTTCCTATTTCGTCAAATAATTCGTCATCTTTAAATCCTTTTTGTTTTCCATATTTGTTTGACAAATCATGTATAAGATTCATGATCCCGTATTTGCCATTCGATAATTGTAATAATTTTATATCAAGACACATATTTATCAAAGCGCCTTTCTGGTAAACATTCCCAAATTGCTTATGATATGTTTTCAAAATATCACGGCTCATAGTTGTGAAAGGCACCGTGTCATTATAATTATTCTTTGATGTAGCAATCTTTCCTCCCATCCTGTCAAGAAATTCCCTGGTCGTTATCAAACCATACTTTTCCTGCACCATATGTGCATGATATTCTGTTGATCCTTCGTACAGCCATAAATGTTCTGACATTTTCGGATCATTAAAATCAAAAAATTGTATCTCCTCTGAATGTATGGTTAACGGAGTTATGATGTGAAAAAATTCATGAGCTGCCTGGTCTACAAATTCTGCTGACAGTTGTTCCGGCGTTCTTTCAGGATAGTAATAAAAGGAACAATAAGAATGTTCCAATGCGCCCTCTCCTCCTGAAAAGCCATGTTTTGCATCCAGGTAAATTACGAACGCATATTTATCCACAGGCAACGTGCCTCCAAGATACTTGCCTTGTGCATGTAACAATGTATCCAGCTTTTCGGCCAGGAATTTTGAGGTAATTTTTTTTGTTGGTGAGTACACAGAAATAAGCACATCAGTATTTCCAACTTTTATGTGGGAAGTATCAGGTACATCATACATAAATGGATTATCCACAATCCTGTTATAAGATTCGATAATAAATTTATCACTGCTATTACTTTTATCTATATCAATTAATGCAGTGCTTCCGTACATATTCGCAGGGTGTTTAATGGTTACTTCATACTGTATATTTTTCATATCATCAAAATAGCCAAGGAAGCAATGGTTGTTGATTATATAATTGGTATCTTTTTGAATATTACTGCCGGCGGGTTCAAAAATTAATTGTTTGGTTGTACTGTCATCATACGAATCATTCACCAGGTAAGAAAGCCGGTATAGTTTATCAGCATTCGAAATTTCCCAACTGTTTACGTCAGTTTTTACAACACCCAACGTATTACCCTTTTTGTCAAAGGCATTAAATCCTTCGATGTATCTTCCATAGTCATCTTCTGAATAAGTGCCGGGAACAATTTTAGGTATGTGGTATATAATTTTACTTTTACTCATAGCAGGAGTGAGCAAATCAACTTTTACTTTATCATCGTTTACATTAACAAGATCAATAGTAAATTTATATGCATTTGATTTGCCAGCCTTTTGGGCGAGGGATGCAAAAAACATAAATAACGCGATAAGTGTTAGCGTAAATTTATTAACCATATAGAATGTTTTTTTGAACGTGCATATTAATAATTACAAACACTGTTGCGGGAAAAAATGGGATGAGTTGTATTTAAAGATAGTTTAATGGTAAACGCAGATGCCGGCTGTGATTGACTAAAAAACAAAAGCCAGACAACAGAATTTTAATAATTTAGTAAAATGAATATCAGCAAAGCAACGGTGGAAGATGGACCGGGTCTGGTTGCATTAATCAACAGCGCTTACCGCGGTGAACATTCCAAAAAAGGATGGACAACGGAAGCAGATTTCCTTGATGGAGTTAGAACTGATGCAGGTACGCTTGAAGAAATGATTAATAAAGATGGAGCCGCGATATTAAAATTTACCAATGAGGAAAATATTTTACAAGGCTGCGTTTACCTCGAAAAAAAAGAGCATAAAATGTATTTAGGAATGCTTACGGTGTCGCCATTGGAGCAGGCGAAAGGTATTGGCAAAAGGCTTTTGGATGCAGCGGAAAAATATACACGTGATAAAGGATGCTCGATGATCGAAATGACGGTTATCTCTGTTCGAAGTGAACTTATTGCGTGGTACGAAAAATATGGTTATTATAAAACCGGGGAAAGAAAGCCTTTCCCTACGGATATTAAATTTGGAATCCCAAAGCAAGCCCTTGAATTTGTAGTTTTGCAAAAAGATTTTTGAGTTTTATTTTTGAGCAAAAGCCAATTTAGCTCAGCTGGTAGAGCAGCACTTTCGTAAAGTGGAGGTCATTGGTTCGAATCCAATAATTGGCTCAATGCAAATATAATTCCTGCTATTTTTAATTATTACTGATGACGATCGTATGGAATAATATTATCCCACTCATCGGCAGATGACCTGGCAACAAAAGCAACGACAGGTTCTGTGTCGCTCATATTAAATACCTCATGCGGCACACCAGGCTTTATATAAATAAAATCACCGGCTTCATTCTCTAATACTTTTTTAAGGCCGTCACCAAATTCATGACGCACTTTTCCCTGGATAATATATAAAATTAATTCAAAGCCAACATGAATATGTGCATACGCAATTCCACCGGGTGGTATGGTGGCTACATTAGCTGATAGCTTTGTGGTGCCTACATTTTTCGAAGACATTCCCTGTTTATAATGGATTCCATTCCAATCCCTCCTGGCGCCACCTCCACGTATTGTTAGAATGCCATCATGATCTTCCACGGCACCTGGCTGAAGGTTGTCTTTATTGTCTTTCATAAAAATTAAGGTTTAACTGAAAAAATTTTCATTGGAATTTTTTTTTAATAAAAATATTTATATTTTTAATTTTTTATTACCACCTGAAAATTTATTTTTTTGGTGAACACCTGCTAACCTTCATTTTACATTTAAAACTAACAAACGTTTATGAAGAAGTTATCCCTGGTGATTGCTACAATTATTTCAGTAATTTTTATTTTTTCTAACTGCAGCGAAAATAAGGCAAATGCAGAAGACCCTATGAACGATTCCACGGTTGCCACGAATGCCTATGGCGGTTACGAAAGCCAGGTAAAATATGGCGAGCATATTGTAGCCATTGCGGGCTGTAATGATTGTCATACGCCCAAAAAAATGGGAGCACAAGGTCCCGAAATTGATTACACCTTATCACTCTCCGGCCATTCGGGACAAATGCCCGTACCGGATGTCGATCGCAAAGAAATGGAAGGCAAAGGTCTTGCTGTAACAAACGACCTTACTGCATGGGTGGGGCCATGGGGCATCTCCTATGCGGCGAATATTACTTCAGACTCAACAGGTATCGGTAACTGGAAGGAAGATCAATTTCTTTTATGTATTCGTGAAGGCAAATCAAAAGGCATTGCAGATAATAGGCAGCTTCTCCCCCCTATGCCCTGGAGAGAACTTAACGCAGGTATGACGGATAATGAATTAAAAGCAATTTTCGCATATCTGAAAACTACAAAGCCAATTCATAACGTTGTATCAGCAGCGGAATCTCCTATGTCAGCAATGAAGAAATAATTGAAGGAATAATCAAGAATCGTCAAAATATGAAAATGTTATTAAACCCAGGCACTGTCGCACATGCGGAGTTTTGAAACAGATTTTACTTGTTGCCAATCATTTCTTTCGCTTTGTCACTGCAATAGTTTTGTAAGGTATTAAATAATGTATCCATCGTTTCTATTGTCGTATAAATATTTACAGGATTTATTCTAAACCAGGTTGTCCCTTTTAATTCAGTTGTTGCAAACCAAAAATTTCCTTCTTTCTCAATGCGTGCGGCTACTTCCTGGTGAAGATTTGTAAGTTGCTGGGGTGTCAACTCTTCGTTTTTATAACGAATGCAAATGGCAGACATCGCTGGCACGGTAGCAGATTCAAATGTTGTATCATTATTTGCAAGATTATGTAAATACATTGCCTGCTCCACATTGTTATCGACCCACTCGCCTATTTGTTTTTTACCGTAATGCTGAAAACTCATCCATACTTTAAGACTGCGAAATCGTTTGGATTGTTCAAAGCCGTTAACATAAAATTGATAACGCTCATTATTTTTATCACTTTTATCTGTGAGATACGCATGCTTAATTCCAAAAGATTTTGTAAGCCTGTCGTGATCCTTTACGAGTACAGCGCCGCAATCCAATGGCGTATAAAACCACTTGTGCGGATCAATAGTTACTGAGTCCGCCAAATTCAAACCTTTCAAAATATTTTTATTTTTTTGAGACAACAGCATTCCTCCGCCGTATGCCGCGTCAATATGAAACCAACACCTTTCACGAACTGCAATTTGATGCAGTGTTTCCAAATCATCAACAGCACCGAGATTGGTAGTACCTGCGAGACCAATTATGCATAATGGTTTTATGCCAACTGATTTATCATTTTGCAAAGCCTCTTCCAAACTATCAATTTGCAATTGAAAATTTTCGTTGGTTGGTAACACACGAAGATTGTTTCGCCCAAGGCCTATTGCATCAACTGATTTATCAATAGACACATGACGTTCTTCAGAAACATAAACAGCCCATTTTCCCTTTATACCTTCATGCTGTGCAACATCATTAGTTGTAAAATCCCTTGCTAATTTTAGGCCGATAAAATTTGCGGTCATTCCGCCACTTGTCAGGTTACCGCCCGCTTTATCATCATAACCTATCATATCATTAAGCCACCGAATAACCCGCAATTCCATTGCAGTTGCGGAGGGGCCAATTGTATAAGCTCCAAGATTTTGATTCAATGCGGATGCAAGCAGGTCGCCCAATATGCCTGCAGGATTTGGGGATGGTGTTATCAGACCCATATAACCGGGATGATTTACGTTAGTACAATAGGGTATTAATTTCTCTTCCAGAATCTTTTGAATGTTGTTAAGTGATTTTGGATGATTTGGAATTTCTTCATTAAATAAATCGTTTAAAAAAGATGGCTCAACATAATTAAATAAAGGTTTGCTTTCTACTCTTTCCAGGTAGGCAGCGATATAGTCGATAAGGTAATGCCCTGCTTCGCGGAATTCTTCGTATTGCATAAGTATAGTATTTATTGAATTATATCAATGGGAAAAAACGTTTATGTTTGAACTGCCTATTCAGTAAATAAAAGTAAAGCATAAATTTTTCTTCCTGATTTTAGTCCTGGAAATAATTGAGCAGTCTTAGTTAATTTTATGGGCTGAATAATTGTTGCAAACCTCAAAATCATTTTTTTATTTTATTCTCTTAAAATAATATTAGCATGGCACTAAATGCATTTCTCAAATTAAAGGGACAGGTACAAGGCGATATAAAAGGAAGTGTAATTCAAAAAGGCAGGGAAGGCAAAATTATGGTGATTGCATTTAATCATGAAGTAGAATCACCACGGGATGGCGCAAGTGGACAAGCCATCGGAAAGAAAATACATCATCCTTTTGTGATTACGAAGGAAATTGATAGATCAACCCCTTTACTTTACCAGGCACTGGTAACGAATGAAACCCTTATCACGTGGGAGTTACAATGTTTTGCAATTAAGAATACCGGCCAGGAAGCGAACAACTATACGGTGAGACTAACGAATGCAAAAATTGTTGACATTCGCAGTTTTATGTTGAACAATAAGTTTGCAGAAAATACCAAAATGCCTTTAATGGAAGAAGTGAGTTTTGTTTATGAGAAAATAGAATGGACATGGGTTGACGGTGGAATAACAACAACCGATGAATGGGTTTCTACATCGGCAAAAAAAAGAATTAAACCTTAATTTTTAAAGCACATAACATTTGATGGGGATCCGGGTATAAAATTCCTTTTATTCTTCCTTGCATAGAAAGCGGTAGCCGATACCTGACTCTGTAATAATATATTCAGGGCGATTTGCATCGCTCTCAATTTTTTTTCTGAGCTGCGCAATAAAAACTCTTAAATACTGTGACTGGTTGATATAACCGGGTCCCCAGACTTCTCTTAAAAGGTACTGGTGCGTTAAAACTTTTCCTTCATTTTTTGCCAAAAGTGAAAGCAACTTATATTCTGTTGCCGTTAGCTTAACTGACTCATTATTTTTTTTAATGCTCCTGGCTTCAAGATCAATTGTTATTTCCCCGCACCTGATTATTGCACTCCCTTCTTCAGCAACTGAATTACGTAGCGCAGATCGGATGCGTGCCAGTAATTCTCCGGTGCGAAACGGCTTTACGAGGTAATCATTTGCACCATTGTCCAATGCTTTTATTATTTCTTCTTCTGTATTTTTTACTGATAAAATTAAAACCGGGTTTGTGTACCATTCCCTTAATTTTCGTAAAAGCGATTGTCCATCTTCATCAGGCAAACCAAGATCAAGAATGATCATATCCGGTGGATGATTTTCAGCCGTTATTAAACCGTTTTTTGCATTTTCTGCCTGGTTAACTGTATAATTATTGCTTTGCAGGGTTATCTCTAACAGCTTGCGGATTTGCACTTCGTCATCTATAATTAATATCTCCGCCTTATTCATTTTTGATATTTTTTAAATTAGATGTTTGTGCCGCAATACGAATGGTAAACCTGGCGCCGCCGGTTTTCAAATTTTGTAATTCGACGGTTCCTCCCAAAGCTTCTGTAAAGCCTTTTACTATTGACAGACCCAAACCAGTGCCACCCGTTTTAGTATTTTTAAGACGATAAAATTTATCAAATACATTTTTAATCTCACCTTCCGGAAATCCTTTCCCATTGTCCTCCACAATTAACTCTAATACATTAGCATGGCAATGAGCGATGATATCAATCCTGCAATCTTCATTTGTGTATTGCACAGCGTTGTTTACAAGATTATAAATTATCTGTTCCATCATGGCATTATCCAGTTTAAAAAATGAAATATCAGGATTAATATTGATGGTTATTTTTTGGGAAATATTATTTTCTTCTATCCTTTTTACCGCGTCATAAATCACTTCGATAATATCGCACCAATCTTTTTTAGGCCGAATAAATCCGGATTCAAGACGAGACATACTTAAAAGATTTTCAACCTGCTGATTGAGCCGGAAAGATGCTTTGGATATCTCGGCGATCAAATCTTCTTTGTTTTCAGATGTAAGATTGCGGTTATTTGATTGAAGATTATCTGTAGCCCCGATGATAGTAGCTATGGGTGTTCGGAGTTCATGCGAAAGAGAATTCAATAGGGTATCATATAATTTTACTTTATTAGCTTTTTCTTCTTTCGCTCTAGCCAGCTTTTCTACCTGTCTTATTTTATAAGTAAGCACTGCACTAACCAATGCGATAACAAAATACATCAATAGCAAAATAGAATCTTCGGTGGTGCCAACCTGTAACGTATAATGAGGAGGAATAAAAAAGTAATCCCAGATTAATGCGCTCACTATTGCAGTCGCAAATACAGGAATAATGTCAAACAATACTGCAGCAGTTGAAACAGTGAGCAATAAAATAAAAGCGACGACCTTGTAATCAAGATAATTTGAAAGTAGATAACATAATGCCGATACTATTACAACCACGATAATGCTGATTAGCAACTGACCTGGCTTACTTATTTTATTTATGTAAAGCTCCATTACTGTGCAAAAGTAATCTCCTATTTATAAGCAGGATATAAAATTCGATACGGGAAGTATAAGGATTTTATAAAGATTTGCTTTGGGTGTTGATTCTGTTTAAATACAAGCCGAGATTTGCAAAACTTATACGTTACAATCCGTTACAGGCGTTGACTTGTAGTGTTTAAAAAAGTATTGTGAAAAAAGATCTGAAAAAATTTAGCAGCGCCGGTTTACTCATTGCTTTAGGAATTATTTACGGAGATATAGGAACCTCACCTCTCTATGTGTTAAATGCAATAATAAGAGACAAAATAATTTCGGAGGAACTTATATTAGGTGCGTTATCCTGTATTATCTGGACGCTTACATTGCAGACAACCATCAAGTATGTTATCCTTACCTTAAAGGCTGATAACCGCGGTGAAGGTGGAATATTTTCATTGTATGCCCTTGTAAGGAGGCAAAAAAAATGGCTTGTTTTTCCTGCTATAATTGGTGGAGCATCTTTACTTGCAGATGGAATGATAACACCACCCATCTCCGTGACCTCTGCCGTTGAAGGGTTAAAGCAGATTGATTTATTCAGGGGTATTAGTGAAAGCTCCGTAGTTTATATAGTTATTGGAATTTTAATCCTGTTATTTTTTTCGCAGCAATTCGGCACCGCTTCAATCGGCAAATTGTTTGGGCCGGTAATGTTTACCTGGTTTCTGATGTTGGCTGTATTGGGATTTTCACACCTCTTCGACGCCCTATATATTTTCAAGGCGTTTAATCCATATTATGCTATACACCTGTTGACGCAATACTCCGATGGATTTTGGTTATTAGGTGCTGTATTTTTATGTACCACCGGGGCAGAAGCATTGTATAGCGACCTCGGCCATTGCGGAAGAGGCAATATTCGCATATCATGGATATTTGTAAAGAGCGCACTCATCTTAAATTACCTGGGCCAGGGCGCTTGGCTGCTTTCAAGACATACGGGTCAAATTTTTACAAAAAAAATTATTGATGCCGGCTTTAATCCCTTTTATGGCGTAATGCCGGAATGGTTTAAAATAGTTGGAATTGTTATTGCGACAATTGCGGCAATCATAGCAAGCCAGGCGTTAATCAGCGGTTCTTTTACATTGATAAGCGAAAGCATGCGCTTAAACTTATGGCCTAAGATGAAAATAAATTATCCTACTGAAGAAAGAGGACAGTTATTTATTCCCGGTATTAATACACTTTTGTTTATTGGTTGTGCTGGCATAAGTCTTTACTTTCGGAGTTCATCAAATATGGAAGCTGCTTACGGGTTAGCGATCACACTTTGCATGCTGGCCACCTCTATATTGTTTGCGAATTTCCTGGTTTCAAAAAGAGTAAAACGGCCTTTAATATATTTATACCTCGTTGTTTATCTTTCTATTGAACTAAGTTTTTTAATTGCCAACCTCAATAAATTTCCCCATGGCGGCTTTGTAACATTGATTGTGGGAGGAGCCTTATTTTGCGTAATGTATATCTGGTTCAGGGCAAGAAAAATTAAGAACCGTTATGTGGAATTTGTGAGGCTTGATCATTATCTTCCATTGATCCAGGAACTTAGTAATGATAAATCAATTCCTAAATATTCTACGCACCTTGT
>JBBSPK010000016.1:0-30700 GCA_038258875.1 Chitinophagales bacterium | reverse complement strand
TTCTCTGGCGTTTTCATCTCGTGCATCATACCGATGTTGATCTTGATCTTTCAACCGCCATACGTTTTCATTTTGGAGAATTAATAGGTTCCGTATTTTTCAGGGGGGCATTTGTATTTTTATCAGGTGCATCACCTCTTCTTCTTATTATTTTTGAAATAATTTTCGAGGCGGAAACAATGTTTCACCACAGCAATACAAAACTGCCACTCGCTTTTGAAAAAATATTAAATAAAATAATAGTAACGCCCAGGATGCATGGTATTCATCATTCCGTAATTAAGGATGAAACCGACAGTAACTTTTCGGTGATTTTTTCTTTTTGGGACAGGTTGCATAAAACGGGCAAACTAAATATTTCACACGATGATATAGTGATTGGTGTTCCATCCTATCATAAGAAGGAAGAACTAACCGCAGGCTATCTTTTAAAGCTACCTTTTACAAAAATCAGGAAATGGAGTGGAGATGGCTGAAAGTTGAAGGTTGAAGGTTGAAGGTTGAAGGTTGAAGGTTGAAAGTTGAAAGTTGAAAATATGAGGTATAGGTGCTAAGTATATGAATGTTATCGATTCATTGTTCAACGACGACCTAATGAATTCATCACTTCACACCAATTGACGTTTGAATGATCTCTTTGGTACTCTCAAAGGTCTTATGATGATGAGCATGGATACCCACTTTTTTTGCGGCTTCAACCAACATAATACGGTCATCAAAATACAAACATTCATGTGGCTTGGCCTGTGCAATACCAAGAGCCAGCCTGAAAATACCCGGATCGGGTTTTCGCATACCTACTTCACAAGACGAAATGAATGCATCAAAAAAATTATGTAGCCGGAAATTTTCAATTCTATATTCATTCAACTCCTTTGGTTCATTATTGATTGAAATGATTTTAATCTCCTGGTTTTTATTTTTCCAGTTTATGAACCATGAAAGCATATCCGGTAGTTCCAGTGATTGCTGAAGCATGAAGTCTTTAAATTCTTCTCTCGAAAAATTCCTCGGATGATTAAATACAACGGTATCGAGGTAAACATCAAGCGAAATTTTTCCCATTTCCCACACGTTGAATATAAAGTGGTGTAATATATCGAGCTCGCCATAGTCAATTCCAAATTTTTTTGCCGCTGCTTCACGTGATTCGTGCCCCCATCCGTTAGTGAGTAATACGCCTCCAATATCAGAAAACAAAATTTTATATGATTGTGCCATGAAACTTAATTAATGTAAAGAATATTCAGTTGAGATGTAAATTCTAATATGATGAAGTGATGACAGTATTTTTTTTATCGAACCGGCGGCCCATTACATAAATTAAACTTTTCATAGATAAATTGCAATTCGTGTAATCCGATACCATCAGATCGTAATAATTAGTGTAATAAAACAGATTACTGTTTACAACTAACACACTATTATTTGATTTTTATTATTTCCAATGCTTCCACTTTTTGCAATCGTCTTTTGTGCCTTTCTCCGCCAATAAATTTTGCATTCAAAAAAGAAAGAATTAATTCTTCTGCTGCCATAAAACCTGTTACACGTCCACCCAGGCAAATCAAATTCATATCATCATCTTCAACACCCTGATGTGCGGAGAAATGATCATGAATGAGCGCTGCTCTTACTCCATTTACTTTATTTGCTGCAATTGAAGCACCTACACCGCTGCCGCAAATGGCGATACCACGCTCAACACTTTTTGCAGCAACAGCTTTTGCAAGCGGAATTACGAAATCAGGATAATCGTCTTTTGTATTTAATTCAAAAGCGCCAAAATCTGTCAGCTCATGGCCGAGCTTTTCAAGAAAAGAGTAAATAACTCCTTTAAGTTCGTATCCTCCGTGATCTGCTGCCAGTCCTACTTTCATTATTATATTTTTTAAGAAGCGGAATGAAATTCTAAATTAGGGATATTAAATTTTTTCCCCGCCATAATACACTTCCTCCTTTTCCATCTCCACATTAATATTTGGTTGCTGCCAAAGTTTTGCACCACCCTTTATTCCATCCCTGTTATGGACGATCACTATATTTTCATCCAGTTTAAAATCCAGCTTGTCTGCATTACCTCCGCTTATATATAGGGTATCATAATTCACCACAACTTTCAAAATCTCTAACACCCGCCTCATTCGTTTATTCCATTTTTTCTTCCCGATTCTTTTTAACTCATCTTCACCAATGTATTCATCGTAGTCTTTATTTTTAGTAATGGGGTGATGCGCTATTTCCAAATGCGGGATCAAATTGCCATTATTAAGAATCGCCGAACCGAAACCCGTTCCCAACGTAATCATCATTTCGATTCCTTTTCCGTTGCCCAGTGAAAGCCCCTGTAAATCTGCATCATTTATTGCGATTGTGGGTTTACCCAAAAGAAGCTCAATATTTTTTTGAAGATTAAATTCCGCCCAGTCTAGTGTTCCAAGATTTGGTGCGGTTTTAACCACTCCTTCTTTTATATAACCGGGGAACCCTACGGAAACCTTATCGAATGCAGTAAACTTTTTTGCCAGTTCCTGTACAACATCGAGTACCTTACCGGGCGTAGCAGGCGCAGGTGTTGGAAGCCTTTGGTAATCTTCTATAAAATCACCATCGTTGTTTAAGACAGTAGCTTTTATATTAGAGCCACCAATGTCAATTGTGAGAATTTTTTGATCAGTTGCTGTCATCTTTATATAATTTAAAACCAAACTGTGTATGTAAGTTGGTATATCGTTAAAGAAAACCAGGTTTACTTACCACGAATGTAAATATGATTTGATAATATTTTAGATTTGAATAAAAATTTATTAACAGGCAATTTCGATCATCAACATGATTCAACAAATTAGGATTAAAATACCAATACTTATTTTTTAAATGTATTCATTCGAAAAAAATATAATAAAACATATTTCAAAAGAGTGGTCACACCACGTAAGATTTTATATTATCGGATGGTTTTTTGCCTCTATATTTTTTTACATGATGCGCCAGGTAGGTGTTAGCGGCCTTACGCACCTGGATTTTACCCTTCCGAAACTTATTCTATTTCTTCCCCTCTTTGCTATTTTTTCCGGGACGATTTTTGGTTCATTGCATTATTTTTTTGAAAAATACCTGTTTCGTAAAATTCCTCTGTGGAAGCTGCTGATACGGTTGTGTATTGATCAACTGCTTATTATTTCTTTGCTGACGATTATCTATTATTTTGCCATAACAATGATGGAGATGAATGCCCTCAGCTTTTGGGATTTCCTTAGAACCCCGGCTGCGTTCATATATTATTTGTATGTCTTTCTTGTAAATTCAACATTGAGCCTGCTATTGGAAATTACAAGATTGCTGGGGCGTGGTAATTTTTTTAAGCTCGTTACCGGCAAATTTTATAGCCCGCAGGAAGAGTACCGGATTTTTATGTTTGTTGATATGAACTCTTCTACTACTATTGCCGAGAAGCTTGGACATGTTGCGTACAGCAACTTTTTAAAAGACTGCTTTTTTGATCTTGCTATTGTTCATAATTATGATGCCCAAATTTATCAGTATGTGGGAGATGAAGCTGTCCTCACATGGGAGCGTCCCAAAATGAAATCTGTTATGGAGTGTGTTGATGCATTTTGGGCTTTCCATGATCAGCTTTTAAAACGGGCTGGGTTCTATAAAGAGCAATACGGCATCATCCCGGAATTTAAAGCCGGCATGAGTATAGGTATGGTAACGGTGGTGGAAATTGGCGATATAAAAAAAGAAATTGCTTATCATGGCAATACGCTAAATACGGCCGCCCGCATCGAAGCATTATGCAATGTTTATAATGAAAAGCTGTTGGTTTCAAAAAAAATGTATGAAGAAATTGTAAAAGAAGATTCATCATATACTTATGCAAAGGTTACAGAAACACAATTGAGGGGGAAGCAGGGAATCACGGAAATTTATAGTATCAACAAAACAATTAGGGTTGCTGCCGGAGTTGTTTAAAATGGTTTACAAGTATGGATTGCCCGGTATTAAAAACAATCACAATTCCCATTGCTATTTATCATCTCTCCCCGAGACCATTGCTAGTTGCAGATTGATATTTATCATTCCCAAATCATAAAATGAATAGATTATTTTTTTTTATCGCAAAACAATTGCATTCATCCCCATAATATCTTCTAATAATCGATCGTTATCTATTCACATATGTTGATAAGTTTTTATGGATATAATTGTATTCAATGTTTATTTATGAATAATTTAGTTAAGTAATAATTTATTAACCCATTATATTTATTATCGCATGGAGTTTTCAGCGTACTCATTGCCTAACTTAACAAGGCTATCTCACTACGGTTTTGCAACACTTTATCAAAATAATGTAACCGGAGAAAAATCATTGCACGCTACTGTGTTTCATAAAACAGGCGATGTTTTATCAACATTTGAGGCGGCTGAAACATTGACCAGTCCTAATAAGTACACAGTTCAGATTAATGATGATACCCATATAATTCTTGATCCTGAATTTTTACAATATATCAATCACAGTTGTGATCCAAACATTTTCTTTGATACTTCTAAAATGCGGTTAAGCTGTCTTAAGGATATTGCTGCAGGCGACGAACTTACATTCTTTTATCCTTCAACAGAGTTTGCAATGGAATCACCGTTCAATTGTTTTTGCGGTTCAAATAAATGTCTTCACAAAATAGAGGGCGCTTCTTTTTTATCCCAGGAAATTATTCATCACTATAAGTTTACGGATTTTATTATGCAAAAATTAAACATTCCTCATTTGCAAAAAGTCTGACTGAGCAATGTTGATCTTAAACTAGTATGCTTCCATTTCATAAAAAACTTTTTGTATGGGTTTTAGCACCTTTTGTTGAAACGAACGATGTAAATCTCGATTACTATTACGACTTTACTCAAAGCATTGAAGAGTTTACCAAAGCATTTAAAGAACTTCGGGTGTCATGGAAATGGCAACAAGTAACCAACGATAATTATAGATGGGTAATTGATTCCATTATTGCCGGCTCATCTGCCCAAAATATTGTTGTAATCAACCTTTGTGACGGTGATGAAATTAATAACGCACCCGGGGTTAATGTTATCAGGTATCTTAAAAAAAGCGGGCTATGCTTTACAGGGGCAGATGAGTATTTTTACCGGATCACCACTTCTAAAATATTAATGAAGCAGGTATTTGATGCAAAAAATGTCGCCACGCCTCCATGGGAAGTTATTAGCGATAATGGTGAAAACGCAAAAACCGTTTTTGAAAAACTCGGTAACCCGGTAATAGTAAAGCCGGCAATTTCCGGGGGAAGCCTGGGTGTAGGTATACATTCAGTAGTTAAAAATAAAAAGGAATTACAAACCCAATATCAAAAGCTTTTACCGGGCTACCACGGATGGAACCTTGTTGACGGTGGTGTGCTCGCAGAAAAGTTTATAGATGGCCCTGAGTTCACAACGCTTATTGTTGGAAATGGCACTACTGCTAAAGATTGTAAAATATACCTACCTGTAGAGAGAGTGTTTAATAAATCGTTACCTGCTCATGAAAGATTTCTTTCGTTTGACAGGCTTTGGGAAATGTACGAAGATGAAACGCCTGTGAACAATGACGAGGATTTTTATAACTACCGCACACCGGAAGCATCATACATAAAAAACATTTGCAAGATAAGTTTTGATGCATACAAAGCGGTTAGAGGGCGGGGATACGGAAGGATTGATATACGAATGGATAAGAATACGGGGAAGATGTATGTACTTGAGGTAAATGCACAATGCGGTCTATCAGATGATGAAAATTTCACTTCTATTGGCGCAATACTCCGTTTGTCTGGTAATTCATTTGGCTCATTAATTGCCACAATTACGCGGAATGCGTTGACTCATACTCACGCTGTAAAACAAAAAAAGGCAAAGCAACTCGAACTTATTTAATTTCAAAGAAAATAACGAAACCCATAATGAAAGTATGTGTGTTGCAGCCTGATTATTCCACTACGGATGTCGATTATAAAAATTACGATCCACCCCGCGATCTTTCACATTTACTCCCGGGCGATATTGTTGATCATGTCTTTTTAAATAAATTGTCTACCTATCGCCAACTAAAAGAACTAAGGAAAAAAAAGTATGACATTTATGTAAACCTTTGCGAAGGATACCTTGAATGGTCGGTGCCTTCTATCGACGTAATTCATTCACTTGAATTACTGAACCTTCCCTATACGGGCCCAAATGCACTACTATATGATCCACCAAAAGAACTGATGAAATATGTGGCGTTTACCTGTGGAATAAAAACACCGTCCTACGTATTGGTAAAAAACCTGCAGCATATTAGTGAGGCCGTTGATAAACTGTCTTTTCCATTTTTCATAAAGCCGGCGAAAGCAGGTGACAGCCTTGGAATTGATGCAGATTCGCTTGTAAAAGATAAAGCCGGGCTAGAAAAAAAAATAGCTGATCTCCTGGAAGAATACCAGGAAATTTTGGTGGAAGAATATATACCGGGAAGAGAGTTTACCGTTCTTGTGGCCGCGGATGCACACGATAAAAATTCCTGTACTGTTTATAACCCACTTGAATTTATTTTTCCTGCGGGGAAAAAATTTAAAACCTATTCCCTTAAAACTTCTGAATTACATAAGGAATGCAATGTACCCTGCAATGATATTTCGCTTGCTGGACGGCTTAAAGATAGTGCAGCGAAAATATTCAAAGCTTTTAATGGTATTGGATATGCCCGCCTTGACTTTAGGGTGAACAATAAAAAGGAGATATTTTTTCTTGAGATAAATTTTACTTGTTCGGTATTCTATGAAGAAGGATATGAAGGTTCGGCAGATTATGTATTGATGAATGACCCGTCCGGGAAAAAGGCTTTCCTCCATAAAATAATTGCCGAAGGTATTCATCGGCATAAAGAAAAGCAGAAGAAATATAATGTAAAAGGAAATGCACTTTCCGGGTATGGAATTTATGCATCTGCAAACATTGATGCCGGCGAAATCGTTTTTGCAAGTGAAGAAAAACCGCACCGGCTTGTTACAAAAAAATATGTTGAGCAAAACTGGAACGAGGATGAAAGAGAAAATTTCAGAAGGTATGCATGGCCAGTAAGCAGTGAAGTTTTTGTTTTGTGGGATCATGCTCCGGAACACTGGGCTCCTCAAAATCATTCATGCGATCCCAATACAGGGTACATAGGGCTTAACGTGGTTGCGTTAAAAAATATACAATCCGGAGACGAACTTACGATAGACTATACAAGTTTTCTTAATGATGAAATGGAAAGTTTCATATGTAACTGCGGTTCTGAAAACTGTAAAAAGTTAATACAAGGTATTCTGCAAAATTCTATAACCTACCGTGAGACGAATAAACTATGATCAATTTCTTCCTGTTCTCATAAATACCGGGAAAGTTACTTTACGTTTCAAAACATCGTCCCACGCTTCTTTAAGTTCGTCAGCAAATATGTTTACCGGGTTCTCATTGTTTTTCCTGATGTAATTTTGAACGGCTGACCAGGTATTAAAATAACCAATTACCTGTTCAAATTCCCAATTATACTTCATAATGAAGCGTGGCGTTTTAATTTCATTAAAAGGGAACGGAATGCTTCGGTAATGTTCGTCAACATATTTTCTTTCTATATCCCAGTAGGGGCCGGTTATATCTTTGTAAAACTTATCTACCAATGCATCTATTTTAGTATTTATTCTAAAAATATCATAACCGAAAACTGCGATTATTGCTCCGTGTTTTAATGTTCTCTTTGCTTCGTGATAAAATTTTTCGAAATCAAACCAATGTATGGCCTGGCCAATGGTAACCAAATCAAATTTATTATCTGGAAATAAAGTTTTTTCAGCATTTTCTACTGAATAAGAGATGTTGTCGCGCTTTACTGCATTTTCAATTTGTACTGCACTTAAGTCTGTCGCATATACCTCATGGAAATACTTTGATAATTTGATGGCAACCTGGCCGTTCCCGGTACCGCAATCCCATACAGCGTCTTTACCCGGTATTAATCGCATCAGGAAATCAAATAACTGTTTGGGATACCCGGGCCGAAAACGGGAATATAAAATTGATTGTTTCGAAAAATTATCTTTCAAAATACGAATGGTAAGTACAAAATTATAAAGCCTGCAAATTAAACTTTGAAAACTTCGCTTTCAAATTTATCTTTCTTTTATTTATGACTTACCCCACAAATCCAAACAGTATTATCTTTATAGAGAAGAAACAACAATGACAAGAGAGGAAAAATTTATGATGGAAGCTATTGAACTTTCTTACAATGGCATCGACAACAATGAAGGTGGCCCCTTTGGATGTATTGTAGTAAAAGACGATAAGGTTATCGGGAGGGGCAATAATAAAGTTACCAGTACGAATGATCCCACGGCTCATGCAGAAGTGGTTGCTATACGAGATGCCTGTAAAAATATCGACTCTTTTCAGTTGGAGGGTTGTGAAATTTATACCTCCTGTGAGCCATGTCCCATGTGCCTCGGTGCTATTTACTGGGCCCGCCCTGCGATGGTTTATTATGCCAATACCCGCGAAGATGCTGCTGCCATTGGTTTTGACGATTCGTTAATCTACGATGAAATGACTGTCGAGATTAACGATAGGAAAATTCCACTCAAAAATCTTTGCAGGAATGAAGCTATCAAAGTTTTTAAAGACTGGGCAGAAGGAAATAACAGAACCCCATACTGAAGTTTATTTATTCCTGATTTTAATTCTCTTATAAAATGCTCACTTTGAGAGATTGAGAAATCAATTCCACAAATACGTGCAGAAACGACAAAAAAGGGGAGTCTAAAAATTCAAGATAGTCTGCAAGTAAACCGCAATCCGGTTCAAAAGGCAATAAAGAAATAGAGGTAACAGGCAGGTTTACCCGATATTTTAAAAGTGCTTAAAATACCAGGCACTTTTTATGTTATTTCTAACTGATAAGAATCGGAACAAACTCATACATTTGTCTTAATGTCAACATGTAATTTTTCTATTCCGTTTTCGGGCGATGCCGGGGTTATTTTAGCAAAAGCAAAGGCAGCTGTTGAAAGTCAGCAAGGATCTTTTACAGGAGATACCAATTCTGGAAATTTTGATGTATCTATTTTTGCGAACGTCATACGAGGTAACTACACCATTGCCGGCCAGGTTCTCAATCTTACAATAACAGATAAGCCATTTTTAATACCCTGCAGCACCATTGAAAGTTTTTTAAAATCCAAAATTTCTTAATTGGATTAGTCCCAAACTGATTGTCCGTGTTTGGATAAAACAAAGTGTACCTTTTTTATAAGGTCGCCTACTTCAAAGGGTTTTGCGATAAAGTCATCAGCTCCGTAATCATGTATTGCAGTTTCAGCGATTTTAGGATAAGCCGAAAACAATAGGATGGGTATGTGCCTGGTAAAAGGCGATGCTTTTAGTTTTTGACAAATATCCAGTCCATCAATACCGGAAAGAAAAACATCCAATAAAATTAATTGAGGTTCGTATGTCTTCATAGAATTATTTGCTATTTTCCAATCCATAAATGTGGAAACATCAAATCCTTTCTTTTGAAGTAAAGATTTTACAACGTTGAGAAGATCCTTATCATCATCGATAACGTAGATACGAGGCATAATTAAGGCTACACAAAAAGTGTGCGAACTTATTTTTTAGGAAGCTCTTATTTATTAAATGAGGTTAAACAAATGCTATTGTTTTAAATGATGTTTTTTCAATTTAACCATCGCCATTTTAATTAAGAATTTTTAAAACTTTATTAGAAGATGACGGTAATTCCCGATGCTGTGGTTTCGAAAGCGAAGAAAAGTACGGAAGTACTCTCTATGATATCACTGAAATTAAACATACTCCTGAACAGGCTGGCTATGTTGTAAGAATATCAGATAAAGGCGTGTTTATAACAGGAACAATAGGTGAAGACGGAAGTGTAATGCAGTAGAATCAATTAGTTTTTATAATTGTAAGCACTTGAATAATTAAGACCAATTAAGCCTGTTCGTTATGCCTGCATGATTGCAGCACCTTTTCGATTTTTTCCATTAAAAGAGAAATATCAAAAGGCTTTTCAATAACATCATTCGCATCATACTCTTGGTAGTTTTCCAGATTTTTAGGAGACGCGGAAAAAACAAGCACACATAAATCTTTAGTTTCGGCTTTTTTTCTCAATTCCTTGCATATTTCCCTGCCGTCTTCACCCGCTAAAAATATGTCAAGTATTAAAAGATCGGGTTTAAATTCATCAATTGCTTTGTAAACATCTTTAGCTCTGCTTAAGGTTCTAACTACATATCCATTGCGTTCAAGGATGTTTGTCATTACTTCTAATAATGCATCAGAATCATCCACTATTAGCAGTTTGCTCATATCAGAAGTTTTGTTCTTTTTGGGTAAACAAACTTAAAAAATAATATTCAGAAACTATACTATTTGTTTACTTTCTTTAAGTTCTGCGTTTTACAAAAAGTAAAATTTTAATTGGAGACTTATGAAGACCTATGATTCCAATTTCTGGTATACCGGATATTTCTGAAAGCATCAACTTTTCAAAGAGATTGAAACAAAATGCAGACCTTGACCAGGGCTCATTGCTTTCACACCAAATTTTTCGTTATGCCCCTGAAGCAGTTTCCAAAGGAATTCTCATTTTCTTATTGCCTAAGTTTCAATATTGGATTTTTTCAACAAAATAAGATCTCTGGCGTAAGAAAATTATTTTGAACAACAATTTAAAAATCGGTTAGTTATTAAATTCAGGTTTCTAAAATAGAGATGACTGCATTGTTATTATTATCTCCAGACCCACTAAGAATAACAATAGAATTAGAAACTTGTTTTTTAACTTTTATTATGAATTCGTTGGCACTATTTTTTCGTAAATAAGGGCGTTATTTTATTTTATTTACTTCTCAAATTAATTTGTTAGCTATGAAAAAACGTTCTTTATTTCTTCTCACTTTTGCAGGATTTTTATTAATGTCAATTTTTTTTACAGCCTGTAAGAAAACCCTTAACTCAGATAACCAAACACCTGTTGCCGGTTTAATGGCCTTCAATCTTATTCCTAATCAATCAGCCATAGGGATTACTCTTTCAGGGAACAACCTTACTAATGCACCTCTCTATTATACCAATTATACTGGCGGTTACCAGGGCGTTTACGTCGGCAACCGTGATGTGCAGTCATACGAATTTACAACAGGAACAGTATTGGCGACTGCCAGCCAGCTTTTTGAAGACAGCAGTTATTATTCTGTTTTTGTTTTAGGATCAAATGGTAATTACCAAAATGTTATTGTAAAGGATAATCTTGATAGCCTTTCATCTTCAACGGGGGAGGCCTTTGTTCGTTATGTGAATGCTATCACTGATTCTACTATCCAACCCAATGTTTCTATTTCCTCAAACGATTCGGATGTTTTTAATAGCAATGCAGTCTTTGCAACTATTTCCGATTTTAAAGGAATTACACCGGGAGATATTTCGGTAAACGTTAGTTCCGAATCTAATGTAAATGCAAGCCGCACAATTCCAGTAGAAAGTGGAAAAATTTATACCATCCTGTTGACCGGCATACCGAATGCAACAGATTCTACAAATGCTGTTCAAATTAAGTTTATTCAAAATGGTACTGTAACACCATAATCAAAAAAATTTTTTATTCTAAAACTTTGGGGTTAGTATTGACTTCGAAGTTTTTTTTTGGGGTATAAAAAACATTTTCAATCGGCAAAGAATTTTAGTTGCTACTATAAAACTTTATAAAATATTCGCCAATAAAAACCCAAGGCTAACCTTGGGCTATTATGTGGTTTCTCCAGGAAATAATATTTAAACAATTGTAAAGTCTTCTTTGCAAAGTTAGATTGATATATTGTAAAAGAAAAAGTAAACCTACCTCTCCAAAAAATCGTACAGTTACTTTAATATTTCGGAAATTACTGTGTGAATGATCAAACAAAAATTGATTGGCATATTATTGGACCAGGCGTTGCCGGTTTTTCATAGGATATTGGATTTAAACAAGGGTGGATTTTTATCCGGCCCTTTTTTTATTAATTCTTATGAAAGCAAAAAATAATAAAAAATAATAAAGATTAAAATTCATTAATAGATAGACTGGTATTAGACCTGCCTTCTTTTACTGCCTGTGCTAGAATTATGCAGTGTCACTGTTTTGTCGTGGAGGCAAATTATTCGTAGATAAATAAAGCAGGAGAGGGGAAATTTATCAACGCTTTTCGAGGTACGCTTTTGCAAATGATGCATCCGGGCAATACGCATTTACCGTTTTCATACCTTCTCGGTATATTTTAAATAAATATTATAATGCACTTGTTGATTGGGGCGGGTAATTAAAATCATACCCGGGGATTATAAAAAAACAACGCTTGAGTTTCTTCTATTTTTGCACTCCTAAATTTTGTGTGCTCTGTTTATATTCCCAAATCAAAAATGATGTCTCTCATTCATCAGGTTAATTTCACCAGGGTCAAACATCCCTACATTGAAATGCTATTTTGCCAGGCAGGATCTTCAATACGTTTTTTAACAAGAAGACCGTCGTCCGGCCTTACTGTTGAGGAATTTTTTCTTTAATTTGTTTTTCAGGATTTGCAATAATTGGCATAACATTTTAGCAAAAATTCCCAACCTTTTTCTGAATTCATAGCTTCTAAATATTCCTTCCAACCTTTGCCATGGTTTTTAAAATTTGAATGTTTGAGTGTAACTAATGTTTCCGTACCTGGAACTTTTTTTAAAGTTATTCTCACCGCGCTGGCCTTTGTTGAATTTGGTTCGGGAGACCGGGTCGGACTAATTTGCCATTTAAAGGAAATATATTTTCCTTTTTCAATACCGGTAATAGTGCCCCAGTCACACCGAAAATGGTTAGGCCCTGTTTCCGTGCAGTGTCCATTTATCTTATTGCTCAGTTTTATGTTTACCAGCGATTTCTTTGACCAGGTATATTCTTTAGGCCACCATTTGTTGAAATAGTTTATGAATTTATTAAATGCTGTAAGAGGTAATACGTGGACTGTGGTCGTTTTACTTATTGTAGTCATCTTTTATAATAATAAATTATTATCATACAATAGAGTTACTAAATTTTACAATCGTTTTAAGCCAACAATCTTTCAGCATTATTAAAACTGAACGCCAGACAAATGGTGCTATTTTGCTTTTACAAGAAGTGCATAAATAACATATAGCCATCCCAATATACCATGAATAATTGCCCACAAAATTGATTTATTCCTGCTCCATGAAATCACCACGGCTATGATGGTACCGAGCCCTATACCCGGCCCGTAATATACCGGGCGCATGTAGCCATCATCGTAAGGTCGTGCCACGCAGGAAGCTATGAGCAATATAAAAAGTCCGATGGGGAGAAGTGCTTTTTTTATCATGTGTTGATTTTTGAATAAAGGTCGCTGAAAATTTATATCAAGTTCGTTTTAAAATAAGGCTGCTGAATATTACTGATAAAATAAAATACTTTTACTTCATTTGCAAAACGATTGCATGCAAAAATATATTCTATCCTTCAACCGGGGAACATCTAGTTCTGGTGCTATAATTTTTGATAATGAAGGTGAGGTGAAAGCGATATCTCAAGGGAGTTTACTCAGTTATTTCCACCGCCCCCCTTTGGGTAGAGCATGATGGAAACGAAATAGGGTAATCACCCTTGCCAGGTTGCTTCATATTGAAGTTTCCAAAATTGCTCAATTAAATGAACAAATATAAGCCTGTGTCCATTTACCGTTTAGCAAAGTTGTAATTTCTCCAAGATATTTTACGTGTCCACAAGGGATAATTGCTAACCTGCAATGAGGAATTAAACGCGAAATGGCAACTGGGTGTTCAGGAAGAACCACATCAGCGTCACCCGCAATCACAAGGGTGGGTGCGTCTAATTGACTTAATCTCGTCGTCACTCCAATCTTTAAAGGTTGCCTGCGACGGGAGTCTTTACGAAACATAAAGTATACCTGGAGGTATTCTTTAAAAACCAGGCATTTCTTTTGCAAAAAAATATTGCATTTTATCGTTGAAAAAGGCAATCGTAAAAAAGAAATGTTTTACATTTGAAAGATAACTTCAGCGATTGCAAAATTTTAAAACACCTTGCAAAGGTAGTAGTGACTACAAAAGCTTCACAACATTCGTTAGCCTTTCTCTAATCATAATTTCAAAAAAAATATAATGACAACCCGAAGAAATTTTATCAAATCCACTTCTCTTTTTTCTGCAGCGATGTTTGTATCGCCACCTGATTTTAAAAGAAAAAATTCGCCAATAGGTTTACAATTATATACGGTAAGGGATTTTATGGCTAAAGACTCTGCTGCTACGTTAGCTAAGGTTGCGCAAATTGGTTATACCTCTGTGGAATGTGCGACATATACCGGAACTCAAAAGTTCTATGGAATGACGCCATCAGGATTTAAAGCTGTTTTAAAACAAAACGGTTTGATTATTCCCAGTGGCCATTACCGGCTGGGCGAGGAAAAAGAAAAAGGTGAAGCAGTTAAAGGAACCATGTTGCATGATTGGGATAAAGCTGTGGACGATGCCGCAGAAGTGGGTATTAAATACATGGTATGTGCATGGCTTGCTGAAAGTGAGCGTGGCAGCCTTGATCACTATAAATATCTTGCTGACCAATTAAATATTGCCGGCGAAAGATGTAAAAAATCAGGAATACAATTATGTTACCATAATCATGACTTTGAATTTATTAAGCAGGATGATAAATTTCCTTATGACGTCATACTCCAGGCTGACAAAGATTTAGTGAAAATGGAGGTTGATCTATACTGGATAACGAAGGCGGGCCAGGATCCGTTAAAATTATTCAGTGATCACCCGGGAAGATTTCCCTTGTGGCATGTAAAGGATATGGACAACACCGCCGACAAAAATTTTACTGAAGTCGGAAATGGTGTTATTGATTTTAAAGAAATTTTTAAGCATAGGAATGAAGCGGGTATGAAATACTTTTTTGTCGAACAGGATAAATGCCCCGGATCCCCTTATGACAGTATTGCAACAAGTATAAAATATATTAAAAATAGTATTCTCCCGGTGATGTAATTTTTTACGAGGATTTTATTTTCTTAATAAAAGCAGTTAATTCAGCGGCAATTTTTTGATGTTCATTAAAATCAGGATGGCAGCCGCAGCCTTTGTGATATTGTTTCAAAAAAAAATAGGTATAAACTTTCTTATCCCCGCCATCGTATGAACGTTTTTCACGGAGTTGAGGTATTGTTTTAAAACATCAGTGAGAGTTGAATCTCCTATGGGGCTTGTCATACAAACGATATCTGCGAATGATACTTATCCCGGATATTTTGAACAAATTCAATGTATGCGCTGCAAAAATTGGTGGAATCCTGTATGCCGTCGTTTTGTCCAACACAAATCGTTACAACATCCGGAATATATTGATTGAAGTTCCACGGTATCGAATCAACTCTCATGTTTATTTTATCAAAACCTGTGGCATGGTAATGTTCATATTGCAGCAACTATGTATCATGCCAATGCCCGAAACGGAACTTAAAACCCACTGTGCATCTAACGCCCGCGACGTGAGCGGACCATAACTCATGTATGCATTGTGCTGGTCGTACCATTGTCCTTTTCCGCACGGTATTTCAGAAAGATCCATACCTGAACCGCAGGTGATGTGGATTTGCCTCAGTAAGAAAAGCGTTTATTTTTTCCTTCCCCGAGGCGCCTGTAAAGATTAATAAGAAATCAAACAAACAATTCCTCTTTTATTAGCAGGCATAAGCGGGATTTATGAAAATAGTTTTTTGAATAGACTAAACAAATCTTCTCACCCCGGATGAAGTATATGTTTGCCTGAATTCTTTTGGCGTGCTGTTTTTTTTCTTTTTAAAAATGCGGTTGAAATTCGACATGTTAGTGAACCCACATTTATAGGCAACCTCGTTAATGCTGTTAGTGGTGTCGATGAGCATACGCGTTGCGTGCCCCAGGCGCACCTCATTTAAGGTTTCAATAAATGTTTTCCCGGTCCTTAGTTTAAAAAACCTGCTTAATGATACGTCTGCCATTCCTGCAATTTTTGCTGCATCCCCGAGGGTAATATTTTCATTAAAATTATTATTAAGGTATGCCATTATATTTTCAATTCTACGGCTGTTGTAAAAGGGAGTTTCTGGATTGAAAGCTAAATCTGAAAGTGTTCTTATATTCCGTGAAGTAGATAAGTCATGCAGGATAGACATAAGTTCCAATACAGAATCAAAACCATGCTTCTGTGGTAGTTGAATTAACCGGGGCATTATTGAAAGGGTAGTTTCACTGGAAAATAGAACTCCTCTTGAAGAACGCCGGAGTAGAGTTCTTATGTAGTTCATTTGATTTCTATGCAAAAACTTTTCATCAAAAAGATCCCGGTGAAATTGGATAGTAATTTCTTTTATGAGCTTTCGCCTGCATTTATTTGTAAACCAACCGTGCTGTAAATTCGGCCCTACCAGTACAAGTTCAATATTTTCGATTTCTTCCACATGGTCGCCTACTACCCGCTTTGCTCCGCTTGCATTTTGGATGAAATTCAATTCATATTCTTCATGGAAATGCAAGGGGAAATCAAACTCTTTTTTTGTCCTTGAAAATATGGTGAAGCAATCGCTTTGGGTAAGGGGAGTTATCTCTTTAAGAATTTTAGTAGCGCTGACCATAATTTTAAAGCATTTAAATGAGCAACTATATGTCAATAAAGTATTACAAGGCAATATTGACGAACAATTTAAAGATCGCTATTAATAATGATAATTTACAAAAAAAAAATTTTGAATTAAATAATAAAATATAAATAATAGATAAAAAAGTATCGGTGTAATGTTATAAATAGAAATATTTTTGACGAAACAAAGATTGTATTATGAGAAAACTTCAGCACGATGCGAATACAATCACGCTTGTTCAAGGGCAGCGGACTGATTATCAAATTTCACTTTCTGATCTCACTTCTTTTCTACTTTAAATGAAATATGGATTAAAGAAGATAATGGTACAGGAGGCTTTGGTATTTATGTTGACAATATGGGATTGAATTAATCTGTAAGTTTCAAAAATATCCAGGTTAGCGTTCCGTTTTAAATTCAATATAAAAGTTCTGTGCGGACTTTACAGGAATGGTTTTTTGCCGGATAATTTAAGGGTTAAGCGGCATTGTATAAATAGTTTAAAATGACCTTCGGTTCATTTTAATTGCTTAGAAAGGATTACTATTTTAATATCAGGTATGGCAAAGAAGATTGTGTTTTTACTGTGTAATATTTTATTCTTCCAAATTATTTTTGCCCAGGTTCAATTTGTAAAAGTCAAACGAAGCCAGGTTTATTGTACAAATCCATCCGGCTATTTCACTAAAAACAATTATTGGCACAACAATTTATTAACCGGGTATGCTTTTCATAACGGAGGGCTATACGCAGCTCCGGTTGATTTGCCATCGGATAAAAAAGCCACGCAGCAAACGATTAACTTGTATCACAATTTAAAAAAGCTGGCTCAAAAAGGAATTATGTTTGGTCACCAGGATGATTTGGCTTATGGTGTTGGCTGGAAATACGTTCAAGGCAAGAGTGATGTAAAGGAAGTTACCGGCGACTATCCCGCAGTATACGGATTTGAATCAGGGCACCTGGAAATTGATAAGCCTGTAAATCTTGATACCGTACCGTTTGAGAAAATGAGCGAATATATTCGAACGGTATATGAACGTGGAGGTGTTGTTACATTAAGCTGGCACCTGGATAATCCACTAACGGGCAAAAGTGCCTGGGATCCGGCTCCGGGCACAGTCGCATCTATTCTGCCCGGTGGCGCAAAAAATGAATTATATAAAACATGGTTAGATAAAGTTGCCCGGTTTATCCTGGGCCTGAAAGGAAAAAACGGCGAGTATATCCCAATTATTTTTCGACCTTTTCATGAATTAAACGGTAATTGGTTTTGGTGGGGTAAAGATCATTGTTCACCGGAAGAATTTAAACAGCTCTGGTATTTTACAGTTTCTTATTTAAGGGATATAAAAAATATTCACCAGTTGTTGTACGCTTATAATACAGATCGTTTTTTATCAAAGGAAGACTATCTTTTAAAATACCCTGGGGATGAATGGACAGATGTCATAGGCTTTGATATTTACCAGCGTAAAGGTGGTGATGACGGAAATGCGGAATTTATAAAAGACGCAGGCAACATGTTGTCAATGATAGATGAAATGGCAACTGAAAAAAATAAAATTGCAGCGCTCACAGAATTTGGTTACGGGAAAGTTCCTGATAGTACCTGGTGGACAAATGTGCTTTTGAAAGCATTGGATAATCATAAAATTTCGTATGCATTAACCTGGCGCAATGCGGGTGCCAAGGCTTCCGGTGAGGTCGAATATTACTTACCATTCAAAGGCCAGCAATCTGAAAAAGATTTTATTAAATTTTATAATAGCCCGAAAACTATATTTCAAAAAGAGGTTACAAAGGCGCAGCTCTATCAATAAATGAAGCTTCAGTTGATTGATATAAGTATTGTTGTTATTTATCTCGTGTCAATGTTATTGATTGGCCTGTATTTTAAAAACAAGGCAAGAAGAAATAAGGAAAGTTATTTATTGGCAGGCAAAAAATTACCGTGGTATTTACTTGGCCTAAGCGATGCCTCTGATATGTTTGATATCAGCGGCACCATGTGGATGGTATCATTGTGCTTCGTTTATGGTTTTAAAAGCATTTGGATACCCTGGTTATGGCCGGTGTTTAACCAGGTATTCAATATGATGTTTTTGGCAAAATGGCTTCGGCGCTCCAACGCAGACACGGGCGCTGCATGGCTGGCAACGAGATTTGGTTTTAAGGGTCAGGGAGTAACAGCGTCGCACAATATCACCGTTCTTTTCGCATTAATTGGTTGCCTTGGTTTTTTGGCATATGGCTTTGTCGGCCTGGGTAAGTTTATTGAAATCTTTGTTCCGTGGAATTTGGTTCAGCCGTACGTTCCTTTTCATGTGAGTGCAGATTACGTGGCACATTTTTATGGGATCATTTTTACTTTATTCGCCATGTTTTATTCAATACTCGGCGGTATGCACAGCATAGTAATTGGTGACCTCATTAAGTATTCGATAATGACGATTGGTTGTATTGCTATTGGCTTTATTGCAATGACACATTTACATGGACAAAAGCTGAACGTACCTCAGGGATGGAGTTCGCCGTTTTTTGGCCTCGATCTTAATCTTGACTGGAGAAATATTCTTCCCGCTGCAGGTCAAAAGATTAAAGATGATCAATTCGGGTTGTTCAGCATCTTTTTTATGATGATGTTATTTAAGGGCGTATTCGCAAGTCTTGCCGGGCCGGCGCCTAATTATGATATGCAAAAAGTATTGTCAACAAGGTCTCCAAAAGAAGCGTCAAAGATGACAGGCTTTGTATCAATTATTTTATTGCCTGTAAGATATACAATGGTTATTGGCTTAACTGTTCTTGCATTGTTATACTACAATCAACTCGATCTTTCAACATCTAACGGCAGTACTGATTTTGAAAAGATTTTACCCGGTGCAATTAATAATTTTTTGCCGGTTGGTATTTTAGGAATCGTTCTCACAGGACTGCTTGGAGCGTTTATGGGAACTTTTTCGGGCACTTTAAATGCGGCGCAAGCCTATATTGTAAACGATATTTATTTAAAATACATAAATCCCCACGCACCTACCAAAAGAGTTATTGCAATGAATTATATCGTTGGGATCCTCGTTGCAACCATAGGAATCATTCTTGGGTTTTTTGCAAAAGATGTGAATTCAATTTTACAATGGATAGTCGGTGCTTTGTATGGCGGCTATATTGCAGCGAATATGTTCAAATGGTATTGGTGGCGCTTCAATGCGAGAGGTTTTTATTGGGGAATGATGGCAGGCATTCTTGCCGCATTAATATTCCCTTTTATTTTTAAAGGTTTGCCGCTCTATAACTGGCCATTGCTGTTTTTGATTTCTATTATTGGTTGTGTTGCCGGCACATACTCTGCGCCACCCACCGACATAGACATTTTGAAAAAATTTTATAGGCAGGTAAGGCCGTGGGGTTTTTGGAAACCTGTACATGCGTTGGTAATTGCAGATGATCCCGCATTTGTACCCAATAAAAGATTTAAGCTGGATATGTTTAATGTGGCGATTGGAATTATTGCGCAATCGTGTCTTACTATTTTACCAATGTATTTAATATTATGGATGAAGCTTCCTTTGATGATCACAATAATTCTTTTATTAGTCATTGCTTTCATTCTTAAAAAAACATGGTGGAATAAATTAGAGAATTAAAATATAAGTATGATAACCAAACGAAACTTAGCATCGTAGAAGAATAATTAAGCGCTCACTCTACGTCCCTCTCCCTTAGGAGAGGGGGTTGGGGGTGAGGCTAAAAAAACAACTCTTTAATATGAACAGATATTTTCGAAAAAGGCTAAAGTTCTTAATCGCATCTTTCAACGAATTGATAAGTCGTAAAAACGTCCTGGTTAATTCTACAAACGGGGTGTATGACCGATATGAAAACCCGGTTCTTACCGCGGCTCATGCGCCTTTGACCTGGCGTTTCGATTTTGACCGGCAAAGAAATCCTTATCTCATGGAGAGATTTGGAATAAACGCTGTTTTTAATCCAGGGGCTATCAAGTTCAAAAATAAGTATGTTCTCGTGGCAAGGGTGGAAGGCACGGACAGGAAATCCTTTTTTGCAGTAGCAGAAAGTGAAAATGGTATTGATAATTTCAGGTTTTGGAATTATCCCGTTATACTTCCTAAGGGAGGCGGGGAGGAAACTAATGTATATGATATGCGGCTTGTTCAGCATGAGGATGGGTGGATTTACGGAATATTCTGTACAGAAAAAAGAGACGCTGCTGCACAGGAGGGAGATCAATCTGCTGCCATTGCACAATGTGGCATAGCGAGAACAAAAAATTTGATTGAGTGGGAAAGGCTTCCGGATCTTAAAACTCCATCGCCGCAGCAAAGAAATGTTGTTCTTCACCCGGAATTTTTTAATAATAAATATGCATTTTATACACGGCCGCAGGATAGTTTTACTGAAGCGGGAACCGGTGGTGGCATTGGTTTTGGAGTTTGTGATACTATAGAAAATGCGATAATTGAAAAGGAAGTGGTCATTTATAAAAAAATGTACCATACCGTTTATGAGGCAAAGAACGGGTTGGGCCCGGCACCTTTGAAAACAGAAAAAGGATGGCTGCATCTTGCACACGGTGTGCGTAATACAGCCGCAGGCTTAAGATATGTGCTATACATGTTTATGACGGATTTAAATGATATCACTAAAGTCATTCACAAGCCTGCCGGATATTTTATGGCACCGGAAGGTGAGGAGAGGGTTGGCGATGTATCAAACGTTATTTTTGTAAACGGTTGGATAAAAAATGAAGACGGAACTGTTTTTATTTATTTCGCCTCGTCTGATTTGAGGACGCATGTTGCAACAAGTTCCATAGAAAAATTATTGGATTATGTAATTAACACGCCTGAAGACGGATTATCTTCAGGATCATCTGTAAAAACTGTTTTGGATATTATCGAAAAAAATTCCTCCCAGGGAAAATCTAACGGTGTCGTTCAAACGCAGATTCATGGTTATGTTAAGTAAGAATATGAATCAAAGATTTATTCAAAGTAATAATTTGACTTTACAGGAACGGTTGGGCGGATATAAAATTGAATTGCAGAATGAATTGACATCGATCCTTGAATTCTGGCAGCAAAATACAATTGACATGGAAGCTGGCGGATTCTACGGAAAGATTGATAATTCAGGTAAGATATTTTCAACAGCTCCTAAAGGCTCTGTACTTAACAGCAGGATATTATGGTCTTTCTCGGCTGCATATAACCTCACAGGAAAAGTACAGTATTTAAATGTGGCTGAAAGAGCTTCCAGTTATATTATTGATCATTTCATTGACAAACAAATTGGCGGAGTGTATTGGAGTGTTGATTTTAAAGGAAATCCCCTTGATACTAAAAAGCAGATCTATGCATTGGCATTTGCAATTTATGGCTTGAGCGAATTTTATAAAGCTGGTAAAAATGAACAGTCAATAAACGCTGCAATAAATTTGTACAATTGTATTATTGAGCATAGCTATGACGCAACAAACAGCGGATACGTTGAAGCATTGTCCAGGGATTGGCAAGGCATAAGTGATTTGCGCCTGAGTAAAAAAGATGCGAACGAAAAAAAATCAATGAATACACATTTGCATGTGCTCGAAGCGTTTGCAAATCTTTACAAAATATGGCCCGATGAAATTTTAAAGAAAAGGATTTCTGAATTGATTGTTATTTTCCTGGATAAGATTATTAATAAAAAAACCAATCATCTCAATTTATTCTTTGATGAAAAATGGAATGTGAAATCAAATATTATTTGGTATGGCCACGACATTGAAGCCGCATGGCTTTTATTAGAAGCAGCCGAAATTATTGAAGACGAAGAACTGGTAAGGAATTTAAAACTAAGTGCTATAAGGCTCACAAATGCAGCGGCAGAAGGCCTTGGCAAAGATGGAGGTCTATGGTATGAATATGACGCTGATAACGATCATCTCATCAAAGAAAAGCATTCATGGCCCCAGGCGGAAAGCATGATTGGATTTTTCAACGCCTTTCAAATTACAGGGGATAAAGGTTACCTTGAAAAATCTTTAGATGCATGGGGATTTGTAAAAAAATATATTCTTGATTTTAAAAATGGCGAATGGTTCTGGGGTGTAAAAGAAAATTATGAAGTGATGGACGAAGATAAAGTAGGTATATGGAAATGTCCTTATCACAATGGAAGAGCATGTATTGAACTGATTGGAAGAATAGATAGCATGGAAAATAAAAGTATTTTAACTTCTGCAAAAAATAGTAACAATGAATAAACTAAAGAGCCTTGTTTTTATTTTTTCAATTTTCTCAATAATTCCCGCTTCCTTGTATGCCAGGAAGAATAAGGGTGATTTCTATCAATTAAAAATTTATTACTTAAAAAATGACGACCAGGTTGCCCGGGTTGATGAATATTTGAAAAATGCTTACCTGCCGGCAATGCACCGATCCGGGATTAAAAATATTGGAGTATTCAAGCCGCTTACAAATGATACCTCCCTGGGAAAATTTATTTATGTTTTAATTCCATTCAATTCTGTTGAAGCATGGATGCGGGCTGAGAAACATCTTTCAAAAGATGAGGCCTACAGTAGTTTGAGTAAAAGTTTTACAGAAGCGCCATTCGATAAAGCGCCTTATGAAAGAATAGAGTCCATTCTTTTAGATGCATTTCCCGGGCAGGAGCATTTAAAGTTACCTCCCGGAAAAAACCCAGGAAGAGTTTTTGAATTAAGAAGTTATGAAAGCCCAACCGAAAATTTGCATAATAAAAAAATGGCGATGTTTAACACAGGTGGTGAAATAGAAATTTTTAACAGACTGGCATTTAATCCCGTGTTTTATGGAAAGGTGCTATCAGGAAATCATATGCCCAATTTTATGTACATGCCCATATTTGAAAGCCTGGAACAACGAAACGATCAATGGAAACGATTTGGTGATGATTCAGTTTGGAAAAGAATTTCCGCAGATCCCATAAATGAAAACAAAGTGTCTGTTTCTCATATTGACAGCATACTAATGCATAGCACATCTTATTCTGATTATTAAACTAAGCCCTTATTATGTGTATAAAAACAATAGATTTTAGAATGACAGCGATAGCTGTAACTTTTTTTCTTTCTGCTATCAATTGTTTTTCACAGAAGATTGGCGTCTTTGATGGGCATAATGATGTGGGCGAAATATTACAACCGGGCAGTGCTGCCTACGACGGGTCTTCCGAAACCTACGAACTCTCCGGCTCCGGAACCAATATTTGGTTCACCCACGATGACTTTCATTACGCATGGAAAAAAATGAGAGGTGACTTTATCCTGCAGGCAAAGGGAACGTTAGTTGGCAAAGGAGCCGAGCTGCATCGTAAATTCGGTTGGATGGTACGCCAAAATCTTGACAGCACTTCTTCAATGGTTGCCGCAACGGTACATGGTGATGGGCTTACTTCTTTACAGTATCGCAAGATGCCGAAAACAAATGTTGATGAAACAAAATTTACCATCAACGGACCTGATGTAATTCAATTAGAAAGAAACGGCAAGAAATACATCATGTCGGTGGCTCATTTCGGAGAGACATTTGTCACCCAACAAATTGCTGATGTTGATTTGGGTGACGAAGTATATGTGGGCTTATTTATTTGCTCACATAATAAGGACGTGGCTGAAAAAGTCTTATTCGATAATGTAAGAATTATAGTTCCTGCAAAAGAAGACTTTGTTCCGTATAAGGATTATATCGGCAGTAACGTAGAAACCATGGATGTTTTTTCGGGAAAGAGGAAAATATTATTTAGCGATCCGGCATCACTTCAAGCCCCCAACTGGACACCGGGCGGTAAAAACCTGGTCTATAACAGTAAGGGATTAATGTACAATTTTAATATTGAAAATGCAGAATCACATGTAATCTATACGGGCAAAGTAAAAGGTAATAACAACGATCATGTGATTTCATTTAATGGGAAGATGCTGGGTTTAAGTTCAGCAAGCCCTGATGGTAAATATAATTCTGTTGTTTATAAGGTTTCAATACATGGAGGACATCCAAAACAAATTACCGCTACCGGGCCGTCTTATTTACATGGATGGTCACCGGATGGGAAATGGCTAACGTTTACGGGCCAGCGCAATGGGGAATTCGATATTTACAAAATTCCTTCTGCAGGGGGAAAAGAAGTACGACTGACGAATTCCCCTGGTTTAGATGATGGATCAGAATATAGCCCGGATGGAAAATTTATTTATTTTAATTCAGTACGAAGTGGCTCAATGCAATTATGGCGAATGAGGCCTGATGGAAGCAGCCAGCAGCAGGTAACTAATGATGAATACAACAACTGGTTTGCACATGTATCACCCGATGGTAAATGGATTGTTTGTTTATCTTTTTCAAAAGATATCAAGCCGGATGATCATCCGTTCTATAAACATGTTTATTTACGCATGATGCCGGCTGCAGGAGGCGATTTAAAAGTGATTGCGTATTTATATGGGGGCCAGGGCTCGATCAATACTCCTTCATGGTCACCTGATAGTAAAAAAATTGCATTTGTAAGCAACACCGATTTACAAAATAATTGAATAAACATTTTAAAAATTTCACTCAAAAAAAATCAAAATTTACTATGAGGTATATTATTACTACCAGGAAGCTTTTTCTTTTTTTATTGGTGCTAATGGTGATGTTACATGGAAAAAGTAAAGCACAATCACTTAATCAGGCAACAGAAACTAAAATCAATGCAATACTAAAGCAAATGACTTTAGAAGAAAAAGCAGGACAGATGGCCCAGGTATCTATCGAATCCCTGGGAGGTATTAAAGAGGGAAAATTTTCATTCAACCCCGATAAGTTTAAAGATGCTGTTGTGAATTATAAGATAGGCTCCATATTAAATACCCCCGGCCTGCAGACTGCCGAACAATGGAATGCCATCATTGAAGAGATACAAAATGCGGTAAAGGAAACAAAGATGAAAATTCCGGTGTTGTACGGCCTTGATGATAATCATGGAGTAAATTATGTTGCCGGGGCAACTTTATTTCCACAGGAAATAGGACAGGCAGCAACATGGAATACCCAATTGGTGTTTAATTCAGGCGTTATCACCGCCTATGAGTCCAGGGCGTCATCTGTACCGTGGACTTTTTCACCGGTATTGGATTTAGGTACAAATCCTCAATGGCCGCGTATTTGGGAAGATTACGGAGAAGACCCTTATCTAAGTGCGCAGATGGGTGTTGCCTTTGTAAAAGGCGTGCAGGACCCTTTAGGTAGCAAAGAAAAACTTGCCGTTAGTTTAAAACATTATATGGATTATTCCGATCCTAAATCGGGACATGACAGAACTGATTCCTGGATACCTGAGTACTATTTACGTGAATACCATTTGCCTCCCTTTCGGGCAGCCATAGACGCAAATGCGAGAACCGTTATGGTAAACTCTGCATTGATAAATGGAATACCAACTCATATCAATAAACATATTCTTACAGACATTCTTAAAAAAGAGCTGCGCTTTACAGGCTTTATCGTAAGCGACTGGCAGGATATCGAAAATGTATATCGTCGTGATCGTGTTACAAAGGATATAAAAGAAGCTGTAATGCTCGCAATAAATGCGGGAATTGATATGTCGATGATTCCTTACGATTATAAAGAATTTTGTACCGATGTTATTGCATTGGTAAAAGAAGGTAAAATTTCTACCGCCAGGATTGATGATGCGGTCACGAGAATTTTAAGAGTGAAAGAAGAATTGAAAATTTTTGAAACGCCGGTCACTTATTTTAAAGACTACCCAAAATTCGGCAGTGCAGAATTTGAAAAAGCATCTTACAACACGGCCGGGGAATCGATTACTCTTTTAAAAAACACAAATAATACTTTGCCATTACCAAAAAATGCGAAAATATTGGTAACCGGCCCGAATGCTAATTCAATGAGAACACTTAACGGCGGTTGGACCTACACGTGGCAGGGCGAAAAGACGGACGAATACGCAGAGAAGTACAACACTATTTTAGAAGCAGTGCAAAAAAAATTCGGCCCCGCAAATGTTACTTCTGAAAAGGGGGTAGCGTATAACATGGCGGGAAAATATTATGAAGATTCTGTTGTAGATATTGATGAAGTGGTGAAAGCCGCCGCCAATGTTGATTATGTTTTATTATGCATAGGGGAAAACAGTTATACAGAAACTCCGGGCAATTTAAATGACCTCAGTTTATCTGACAACCAAGTGGCACTGGCACAGGCACTAATCAAAACAGGTAAGCCTTTAATTTATGTTTTGAATGAAGGCCGCCCGAGAATATTTAATAAGATAGAACCTGGTGCTGCAGCCATTCTGGATGTTTATCTTCCATCAAATTTTGGTGGAGATGCACTGGCCGATATTCTTGCAGGCGATATTAACCCAAGTGGCAAACTGCCCATTACATATCCAAGATATACAAATTCCCTGGCACCGTATATCCATAAACCATCCGAAGGTGATAGTAATCCCCAGGGAGGTGCTTTTCATCCCCAATATCCGTTTGGCTTTGGATTGTCATACACGACGTTTGAATACAGCAATTTGGTTGTCGATAAAAAAATATTTTCACCCGGCGAAACTGCATCGATAACTGTTACGGTAAAAAATATGGGTAGCCGTGAGGGTAAGGAAGTGGCGCAGTTATTTGTTTCTGATCTGGTTGCTTCGTTAACGCCTGATGTAAAAAGACTAAGAGCTTTTGAAAAAATTGATTTGAAACCGGGTGAATCAAAAACAGTAACCTTTAGGCTACTTCTAAAAGACCTTGCATTTGTAAATATTGATAATAAGAGAATGCTTGAAGCAGGCGATTTCCAAATCCAGGTAAATAATCAAACGGCATCGTTTAGTGTAAATAAAACAATGGTGTATTAATTTTTTTTGTTGGATGCCTGAGAATGCTCAGGAATGGTATCAAATTGAAGTTACCTGCAAGGTCAGTTGTTTACTTAATGGTTGATAAAAAATAAAACTCGTTTATTATGAAACTTAAAATTTTGGTTACGGTATTTGTTTTTTGTTGTGCAAAAATATATGCCCAAAAATTTGAAGGGCTTGCACTTACACCACCAATGGGTTGGAATAGCTGGAATACATTTCAAACAAATATCAGTGATTCACTTGTAAGAGGCATTGCAGATGTAATGGTTTTATCAGGAATGAAAGATGCAGGCTATCAATACCTTGTTTTGGATGACGGCTGGATGGCGATGGAAAGAGATAACACTACCGGCGATCTTGTTCCCGATCCAAAAAAATTCCCCAATGGTATGAAGGTGCTGGTGGATTATGTTCATTCAAAGGGATTAAAGTTTGGATTGTATAATTGTGCAGGTACAAAAACATGTGCGGGGTACCCGGGTACAAGAGGCTACGAATACCAGGATGCAAGATTTTATGCTTCCCTTGGTATCGATTATCTAAAATTCGACTGGTGCAATACAGAGGGCATAAATGCAAAGGAAGCCTATGCAACTATGAGTAAAGCCTTACACACAGCGGGACGTCCAATAGTTTTCAGCCTTTGTGAATGGGGCAGCAATAAGCCGTGGGAGTGGGCTGCAAGTGTTGGTCAGCTGTGGCGTACTACCGGCGATATTTCTGCATTATTTGACAGCTACATTGATCATGGTACGTGGAAACAACTGGGCGTTATGCCTATTGTTGATTTGCAAAATGGTTTGAGAAAATATGCAGGCCCGGGCCATTGGAATGATCCGGACATGCTCGAAGTAGGTAACGGCATGACCGTAAACGAAGATCGCACCCATTTTTCTTTGTGGTGTATGCTCGCAGCGCCTCTTATGGCAGGCAATGATCTCAGGAAAATGTCCAAAGAAACACAGACAATTCTAAGCAGCAAAGAAGCGATAGCAATTAACCAGGATAAAGCAGGAATGCAAGGTTTTCTTTACCGCTCAAAGGACAGCCTTGAAATTTACGTAAAGCCGTTAAGCAATGATGAATGGGCTTTTTGTTTCGTGAACAGGTCGCAAAAATCGTTGCGAATAAATTATAACTGGAAAGAAGAAATTATTACAGATACACTTTTCAGTAAAACTATGAATGCAAAAGATCATACTTATAAGATTAGAAATACCTGGACTCAGAAAACTGCGGACGATACACAAAAACCATTATCAGCTATGCTATCGTCGCATGATGTACTGTTACTGAGATTGTCAAAATAACTTTTTTTTTTGACTCTGTGGAGGCACCGATCACGCAGAAGGGAGACATCGACCACGGACAAGAATTGTAAAAAGGAATTTTGTTAGATAAAATTATTTCTTTTCTCTCTCTACGGTACATTATGTGTGCTCGCCCAGCTTCAATTAGTCATTGTTAAATGTAACCATCAGTGGCACATGATCACTGTACTTTACCCAAAAGTCGTATTCGCCAATATCTACGGATTGAAGTTTTTCTAACATGTCACTTGAAACAAAACAATAGTCAATATGATATGGCTTGTCTTTGTGTCGATACATATAAAATGTCGCATGTTTCTCTGTCCCCTGTGTTTGTTTATGATGAAAATGATAAGTGCTAAAAATTCCTTTGCTTTCTAATTTTTGTACAACACCTGCATGACTACCGAGTCTGTGTTTTTTATAGTCCCAAATCGTATTGCTGTTAAAGTCGCCAATAAGCATAGTCGGTGTGTCTGTTAACAATTCATCATAGTGACTAATAGCTTTCCAAACTTGGGTAATATATCTTCCGTCAGTGTCGCCTGGATTGTATGCCCAAATTAGAAATAAGTTAAAGTCAAGGTTTCCGCCCGTAACTGCAATCGGGATTATCATCTTAAAGTTTTCGTTATGGTTTTCAAGAACTTTGAATCGATTGTCACCATATGAAAATATCGCAAGGCCTTTGTGTTGATTTTTTCCGAACCATAGACTGTCTTTCGGTTTTGGCAGGTCAGTTGTGAATAATAATTTATCTGGATGCTCACATTCGATAATAATAAGAATGTCTGGCTTATATGCCAGTATAAAGGCGGCTTTTTTTCTAAAGGCCATGCTGCAATTCCAAGTTATAATCTTCATATTGTAAAGGAATGTCTGGTACGGTGACACACAACTTGCGTATTACCCCACCATAATTAATCCATTGCGTAAAGCCGCCCAAAATGATTGCATTCACGCAACTTGTCAATAAAATTATCCCTTCAATATTCCATCAATCCTCTCCAACTCTTCTTTTGAAAAATTGTAATTTTTTATCGCTCCAATTGCATCGGTTACTTGCTTCGGTTTGCTTGCTCCAAGAATTACAGACGTAATTCTTTTATCTTTTAGCACCCATGCAATAGCCATTTGTGCCAGCGTTTGGTTTCTTTCGGTCGCAATTTCATTTAATTTTTTAGCCTTTTCAATAACTGCATCGGTAACCTGCGATTCGGTGATAGCGCCATTTTCAAGATGCCTTCCCACTCTTGAATCCTTTGGAATTCCTTTTAAATATTTATTGGTAAGCATTCCTTGTGCCAGCGAAGAAAAAGTAATACAACCTACTTTTTCTTTTCCCAAAACATCTAATAAGCCATCTTCCACCCAACGGTCGAGCATAGAATACCGTGGCTGATGTATTAAACAGGGTGTGCCCAATTCCCTCAACATTTCAATGGCTTTGGTAGTTTCTGCGGGTTGGTAGCTGGATATGCCAACATATAACGCTTTGCCCTGGCGAACGATAAGATCAAGCGCAGTCATCGTCTCTTCCAAAGGCGTTTCAGGATCGGGCCGGTGGTGATAAAATATATCAACATAGTCCAATCCCATGCGTTTAAGGCTTTGCTCGCAACTGGCTATAAGATATTTTCTGGAACCCCAATCTCCATAAGGTCCCGGCCACATAGTATATCC
>JBBSPK010000015.1:0-31218 GCA_038258875.1 Chitinophagales bacterium | reverse complement strand
GTAATGGAAAAAATTGCAGAACTACCAATGTAAGGAGAGCCCGGAAAAGTATTTCACTACAGCCGTATTGGCTTGCAGATAGCAGCAGCGGTAATAGAAAAAATAAGTGGAAAGGATTTTAAAACATTGTTCAAAGAAAGAATCGCAGTTCCCTGTGGCATGAAAAATACTGACTTTGGAAACGGAAAAATTCCATTAGCAGCAGGCAGTGCGTTCAGCACACCTGAAGATTATATTTATTTTCTTCAGATGATTTTACAGGAAGGAAATATTAATGACAGGCAGGTTCTTTCTAAAGAATCAGTTGAGAAGATGCAATACAATTATGCAAAAGATGCAAGAGTGGCCTATTCCCCTGCAGAAGCGGGTGACTGGGGTTATGGATTTGGTGAATGGGTGATGGATAACCCCGCAAACCGATCTAATGCGGTTACAAGCCCTGGCTTATTCGGAAGTTTTCCGTGGGTAGATAACAAGCGGCAATATGCAGGTTTCCTTTTTGTTTTTAATTTGAAACAGAAAGGCCGTGGTGATAGTTACAAAAAGTTGAAATCTATTATTGACAAAGAGATTGATGGCCAGCGTAGCTCCCACAAATAGCCACACCCTGCCCATTCCCAGTGGCGGGCGAGCAATCAGCAAATAAAGTAGAGTATTTTTGCTCTTACATGCTGGCAAAAGAAAAACATACTGAATTTATTAAATCTACCGCACATTCGTTAGGATTTGACTATTGCGGGATTGCCAAAGCCGAAAGGCTTGATGACGACGCCAAACGCCTTGAAAACTGGTTGAATAAAGGATTCCAGGGCAGCATGAATTACATGAACAACTATTTTGACCTCAGAATTGATCCTTCAAAATTAGTTCCGGGAGCCAAATCAGTCATTACCTTACTTCTTAATTATTATCCCTCTCAAAAACAAAATGCAGAGGCTCCGCAAATTTCGAAGTACGCTTATGGAAAGGACTATCATGAAGTGATTAAAGAAAAATTGAAAATATTTTTACAACTATTAAAAGAAAATATCGGCGATATACATGGAAGAGGATTTACTGATAGCGCTCCTGTTCTTGAAAGAAGCTGGGCGCAAAAAAGCGGTTTGGGTTGGGTAGGAAAAAACGGGAATCTGATAACAAAAGACAACGGTTCATTTTTTTTTATAGCAACATTAATAACGGATCTTGAACTGGAAACAGACGATCCTTTTATAAAAGATTATTGCGGCACCTGCACGAGATGTATTGACCACTGCCCTACTGATGCAATATTGCCTGACAAAGTAATTGATGGCAGCAAATGCATTTCTTATTTCACAATAGAATTAAAAGATTTGCTGATACCACAAGAGATGAAAGGCAAATTTGAGAATCAAATGTTTGGCTGCGATATATGCCAGGATGTGTGTCCATGGAATCGATTTTCAAAGCCAACGAATGAAATTGGATTTACACCCTTACACGAGATATTAAATTTCAGCAAAAACGATTGGGAAGAACTTACCGAAGAATCCTTCAAAGTTATATTCAAAAACTCACCATTAAAAAGAGCAAAATTTAAAGGGATAAAAAGAAACTTAAAATTTATTTGTTCTGAAGTTTCTCTCTAAAGTACTTTGAAGAATTCAATCTTATTACTCCTGCTTTACCAATACAATTCTGCTCCTGTCCGCTTTTATAACGTCTTCATTAAATTTAACTATTTCACCAAAGTCTTTTGCAGGAAAACGGCCACTATATTGCTCCATAAGCTTGTAATAAACTATTTCATCATTTAATACCTTCACTGCGGCAATATATTTTCCATATTTATTTTGTATGTAAATATCTTTAGGTATGCTTTCCGGCTTATATCCATTCGGTATTTTAATAACAACCGAATCAATATCCCTGTAAGCATCTTTCACTACATAATCATATTGCCGTTCAGTATCACTCAAAAGTTTTTCTGTAGCACCGCCGAATAAATTCGGGCAGATGAACAAACGCCTCCCGGTAATAATAGCATAATTATTTAATTGAATTTGCAGGTTTTCAGCCACAGAAGGAATTATGCCTTTATGTTCCAAATAATCGTTTTTTTTACCTGGTATGTTGGCAGATTAAACATTTGATTTAAATATTCTTCCCTGTCTTTTTTTTGTTGCACAATACATTAAGGAGGTGCAGGAAATCTTGCTGAAGGCCGGAGTACGTACTCATAATTTCAGCATTTAAGTTACCTTCTTTGTCCGCAATGGCTTTTACTTTTCGCAATTGAAGGTTATCAGCAACTTTATAAACCGGGGTATGCACCAAGTGCCCACCTGTTTCATCAATGAGTATTGCATTTCTATCACCAGGAAAGCTACCCATGTACCCCGCAGATTTTGTTTGGCTGGTACATTCAAGCCATATCGTATCCTTTTTAAGAGGCACACAGGAAATTACATGATTAAATTGCGAAAAAGGAAAATCTTCAATAAAAGGAGGTGGCGATTCTCCGGCAAAAATCTCTATATATTTTCCGGTGATACCCGCTTCTTTAAGGAGGGCAATCATATAATTTGACAATGCTTTACAATCACCATATTTTTTTTCTGCAACATACGAGGCTTCAAACGGCTGCCAGCCGCCAATACCTAATTGAATACTTACATATCTTGTATTCTGTTGAAGAAAATCATATAAGCCAAATACTTTTTCTTTATCGTCTTTAAGATTATCTGTGAGGTCGTGTACTTTTTTCTTTATTTCATCCGGTAAAATATTTCTTCCCTTTATTAACTGGTACATGAATTTTCCATATGCTTCCCAGGTCGACATTTCGCCTGCATAGCCCTGCACCTCAACTTTGGCGATAATTCGCTGGACTTAAATGTTTACTTCTGGACGAGTATGAGCAAATGGTTTGGGCTTAAAAGTGACATGTTGGGAACCATTTACAAAAGGTTAAATGAGGAAGGTATTAGCATACCATTCCCGCAAAGAGACTTGCATATAAAATCAATTGATGGGGATGTATTGAAGAATTTGAATAAGGAAAATACTTAAACCTTAAAAGAGAATTTTTCCGGAAGGAATATTGTTTTAGAATAAAGTACCATTTGTGCAAGTTGCTTAATTTGCGTCAATAACCGATAGTAAGATATAGCAATAAGCTTCAGCAAAAAATATTCTGTTTATATGAAATTCAAAATTCTCAGAACGTTCAGTCTTTTAAGAGACAAGGAAGATTTCAATATAATCTCAGAAAATATTGAAAAAGAAGCACAATTTCGGGGAACCAATCTTTGGATCCTTTTCTTTGCTATACTTATAGCATCTCTTGGATTGAATCTTAACTCCTCAGCTGTAGTTATTGGCGCCATGCTTATTTCTCCACTCATGGGACCAATTGTGGGCGTAGGTGTGGGCGTGGAGATAAACGATCTTTCATTATTGCGGAGGGCAAGCACAAATTATTTTTTTGCAGCCGCTATTGGTTTAACAGCTTCAACCTTATACTTTTTGGTAACGCCTATTAATGCGGCTCATTCAGAAATTCTTTCAAGAACATCGCCCACAGTTTATGATGCACTTATTGCATTGTTTGGCGGCTTTGCCGGAATTATTGCTATATCAAGTAAGCTAAAAGGAAATGTGATACCTGGTGTGGCCATTGCCACCGCTCTGATGCCACCACTTTGCACTGCCGGTTATGGCCTGGCCACCTGGCAATTAAATTATTTCGTCGGAGCGCTTTACCTCTATATAATAAACAGTGTGTTTATAGCCGCGGCAACTATTATCACTGTGTATTTATTAAAATTCCCCAAAAAAGAATATGCCGATGCCCATGAGAAGAAAAGAACAAACAGAATTATATGGGCCGTTGTTATCGTCACGCTAATTCCCAGTGTTTATCTCGCCTACAAAATTGTTCAGGAAGGAAAATTCACGGACAAGGCAAATCAATTTATAGATGCAGAAGCTGTATTCCCCAATGACTATTTATTACGTAAAGAAGTGGATGCCGACAACAAGGTACTGACACTCACTTTTGGAGGAAAGCAGATAGCTGACTCACAGGTATCCCTGTTAAAAACCAAATTAAAAAACTATGGTCTTGAAAAGGCATCTATTAAAATTAAACAAGGATTTTCTTTTGTAACGGATGAAAATACTGAGCAGGTCAACCAGTTAGGCCTTGCCTTAAATAAAAGCGAGGAAAAGAGCAGTTTGTTAAAAGCGAAACTGGATAGCATTAACAATCAGCAATTATTAAGCAGGCAGATTTATAAAGAAATGGATGTTCAGTATCCGGGGTTGAAGGGTGCTATTATCCAGCCAGTACTCGTGCAGGGAGACACCTCAAAAAATAAAAAGATACAATACCTTGCCCTGCTTTATTTTGATAAACAGATAAGAGCATCGGAAAAAATAAAACTGGAGAAGTGGCTGAAAGTGCGGCTGAATAATGATTCCGCGAGAATAGTGTATAGTACCGGTAAAATTAATTAGCGAAGAATCATTTGAAATAAAAAATTATTGAATCTTAATAAGAAAACTTTTCACAAACTTTGAGGGCAAAACGTTTTTAAACCGCCAAAAAAAATCCAGGGATCACTATCTAAAAATGATTTCACCTTTACTATTAATTGTGAATTTTTGAAATCGATCCAATTGTTCGACTGTACCTTTATGTTTTACATGAAACCATTTTTTCTTTCATTTTTTATCAGTTTATTTTTTTGTGCAACAGCGCAGGAACAAAATCATCGCCCAAAAATTGGTCTTACCTTGAGTGGTGGCGGGGCCAAAGGCCTCGCTCATATCGGCATAATAAAGGCTATTGATTCCGCAGGGTTAAAAATTGATTATATCACAGGAACCAGCATGGGAGCCATTATGGGAGCGCTGTATGCCATTGGTTATTCCGGGGACCAGATTGAAAAAATAGTACGTAAAATTGATTGGGATCTGTTATTAAGCAACCAGCTTTCTCTACGGTCTTTATCAATGGAAGAAAAAGACGAATATGGAAGGTACGCAATAGAGTTGCCTTATCTTAATAGCAAGCTTCGTTTGCCCGGTGGAATTTTAGACGGCCAGGAATTATGGTTTAAATTTTCAGAACTTTTTTATCCTGTTCATGACGTAAAGGATTTTACAAAATTTTCAATTCCCTTTAAATGTATTGCCTCTGATATTTCAACGGGAGAAGCACTTGTGCTGGACACAGGCGACATTACCACCGCCGTGAGGGCAAGTATGGCGATACCTTCCGTATTTTCGGCTGTAGATTATAACGGGCATAAATTAGTGGATGGCGGCATTACAAGAAATTTCCCCGTAATCGATGTGAAGGAAATGGGTGCCGACTATATAATCGGCAGCAGTGTAACGACCGGGTTGTCACCCAAAGAAAAACTGAAATCCCCGGTTGACATTTTATTGCAATTGGTTTTCTTGAAAGAGGCAGTTGATTTTAAAAGGGAAGTTCCCCTTTGTAATCTATTCGTATCGCAGCCGTTGGAAGATTTTTCAATGGCAAGCTTTAACCGGGCAAATAAATTAATAGACATTGGAAATAAAGAGGGCCGAAAATTATATCCTGCTATGAAGGAGCTTGCTGATTCTTTAAATAATATTTACGGACCCCTGCAGCCAGATACGTCCAGGCTTCCCAAAAGCGATTCAATTTATATTACCAGTTATGATATAAGAGGATTGACCAAAACAACAGAAGATTATTTTATTCATGCGATGGATTTTCATCTCAACCGGTCTTATTCTGAGTCCGATATCACAAAGCTGGTCAGGAAAGTTTTTGGTACACGCTATTACAGGAGCATTAACTATTTTTTAGAACCGCAGGCTGATGGCTCTTCAAAGATAGTTTTTGTTGTAAACGAAAATCCCTCTTCATATGTCAAGGTCGGGCTTCATTATAATGAATTCTCAGGAATAAGCGTATTGATTAATTTAACTACGCGTGATTTTTTTACTCCATATTCAAGGAGCCTTGCGACATTTAATATTGGTGAAAATATCCGGCTAAAAGGAGAACACTTGCAGTACTTTGGTAATAATAAAAACATTGCCCTCATACCAAAATTACAGGTCGAAAGCTATAAAACAAATAACTATGAAGATTTTGAGAAAAGTGGCCAATACAGGCAAATTTATTTTGAAGGAGAATTGAAATCCCAATATTCCGGCAACCGGACCTTTACTGCAGGCATTGGTACACGTTATGAATCAATAAACTTCAAACCTATTATACAATCGCAGTTAGAAGCAAAAGGTAAAAATGGCTTTTTAACTTCTTTTGTTTATTTCAATGTAAATACACTTAATAAAAGTCTCTACCCCGATAAAGGTGTAAAAATAAGTACTGAATTTGGCCTCGTGTATAATCAAAGGCCTGACGTTACTTTCTTTTCAAATGGACAACCTACAAATAATATAGATTCATTCGGTATAAGTTATGACGACTACCAAAAAATTATACTATCTGCCGAATCTTATGTACCCCTGTCGGGCAAGTTTACTTTTTATTCATTATTTCAAACAGGAATTAATTTTAATTATAAACAAAACCTGGTGAGCAATTTTCAAATCGGGGGTCTCACAAAAACCATCAGGAATCAAATAATTTTTGCGGGATTGGCTGAAACAGCAATAAACTCACCAAGTGTAGCATCTCTTATGATTGGAATAAATTATCGATTTTCAAGGAATATTTTTTTTATGGCCAAAAGCAATGCGTTGGTAAATAATTTTATTAGCCCTGATCATCAGTTGCATTTCGATGACTGGTTAACCGGCCATGCGCTTACTTTTGCATACAACACTCCAATCGGCCCCCTGGAATTTAGTCTTACATATAGTGGCCAATCACAAAAAGTTTTAACGTATGTAAATTTTGGGATCCCGTTTTAAATAATTACGCCATTCAGAAGGGTAGTAACAATTATTGTCACTAATCATTATTGAAAACCAAATCAGACTATACCCCTCGTCAGCAAATAATTTAAGAGTAAGTTATTGAGTGAGTTAGTCAAGTAACTCAAATAGATATTGTCCTATGGTTCTGATTTCGAAAAACATTGTAGCTATTTGGAAGGAAAGTAAAAAAAATAAGGCATAAAATAATCCCTCATATTTTCGAGAAAATTCTAATATTTTGTTTGCGATGGAATCACCCATTTTAAATCTTGCGACAAAAATTGTTATGAGGGTCCCAATCATTGCGCCGGCCAATATATCAGTTGGATAATGAAGTCCCAAATACATTCTGGGAAAGCAGATTATAAGAAACACGTATAGGTAAACAAGTGTTCCGATTTTTTTTGACATTAAAAAGACGCTGGTTGCTAACGCAAAAAACATTACTGCATGGTCACTTGGAAAGGAACTCCATGAATCTAATCCATATTCGCTAAACCTGTAGGGTCTTAAAAATGTTAACCCTGGATTATATACAGGACGTATCCTGAATGGCAGCGTTAATTCTAATATGCGACCAACAATTATTGCAATAAATGTTGAGAGAAAACCAATAATAACCCCTTTTTTGTTATTAATTTTACCGCCTTTCTGAAACCAGAAAGCCCATAAAAATGAAAGTATAATTGCTCCCTTTATAAAATAATCATCTACAATAAAATTCATTAGCCTGTCAAAAAACATGGATTTTTGCGAGAAGCTATTTAAAAAATGAATAATTCCTGCATCAAAAGAATTCATAGTGTTTAAGCTTAATTTAATATAATTTTTTTTGTATTATCGATGTCATTTAATTTATATTGAGAAGATTAAACTAGATTCAATAAGCAGGTCATCAACTTGTAAAACTTGTAAAATTTTGCTTCAATCTGGGTTTTATATGGTGAAGAAGTTTCAAGGCAATTAAAATACCTTCATTTTTCCAACCTGAGCCCTTCGGCCATTCTCCACTCCAAACTATAATTTTTGTTTTCTTCATTAGCACTAAATTTCCTTTTGCTAACAAACTTATGGTCAGATAAGTAAAAAGCAGCTAGGATTTTATCTTAAGCTGCTTTGTTATTATGTGGGAGCACACGGGTTCGAACCGCGGACCCTCTGCTTGTAAGGCAGATGCTCTAAACCAACTGAGCTATGCTCCCTTTATTTTTGGGAGTGCAAATATAAGAGACGTACAGTATTCAAAAAAATTTAAATGCTAAACCACCTATTCATTTTTAAGAAACATTATACCGGAATAAGCTAGTATAGAATAATTTGCAGCATTAATTACTTCTCTGCTCACGTTCAATTACATTTCTTTCACCAAACTGCTATGAGAAGCTGCCAAATTTGATAAGACATGCTGAGACCAAAGATATTTGACACTTTAAAAAATTACTCCAGGCCACAATTTGGCAAAGATGTAATGGCTGGCTTAATTGTAGGAATTGTAGCATTACCGTTGGCTATAGCCTTTGCAATTGCATCCGGTGTTTCGCCGGAAAAGGGATTATACACCGCCATTATCGGGGGATTTATTATTTCTGTAATGGGAGGCAGCAAAGTTCAGATAGGTGGCCCAACGGGAGCTTTTATTGTAATTGTATATGGTATCGTACAACAATACGGTGTTAATGGTTTAATCATAGCTACTTTCATAGCAGGCATAATCCTTATCATAATGGGATTTGCCCGCCTGGGTAGTGTTATTAAATTCATTCCATACCCCTTAATCATTGGTTTTACAAGTGGCATTGCACTTATTATTTTTTCATCTGAGATGAAAGATTTTTTTGGATTAAAAATGGATGCTGTACCTGCCGATTTTTTCGATAAATGGAAAAGCTATATTACTAATTTTCACTCATTAAACCTTTATACTCTTCTAATAGCTATTATAACCATTACAATTATTTTATTGTGGCCAAAAATCACTAAAAAAATACCCGGTTCATTAATAGCAATATTAATTACAACAGCCGTAGTGCAATTATTCCATTTGCCTGTTGAATCTATTGGCGACCGATTTGGAAATATTCCATCATCACTTCCGCTGCCGGTAATACCACACCTTGATTTTACTGTAATTAAAAACCTTATCAGACCTGCATTTACTATTGCAATTCTCGGAGGCATAGAATCTTTATTATCTGCAGTAGTAGCAGACGGTATGATTGGTGGCAATCACAGGTCAAATATGGAATTAATTGCACAGGGTACGGCGAATATTCTTTCCTCTGTTTTTGGAGGTATTCCCGCCACGGGGGCCATTGCCCGTACTGCTACCAATGTAAAAAATGGCGGCCGTACTCCAATAGCCGGAATCGTTCATTCTCTTACCCTTTTATTAATTATGCTTTTCATTGGTAAGTGGGCCTCATTAATACCAATGGCCACCCTGGCTGGCATATTAGTAGTAATTGCTTATAATATGAGCGAATGGAAAAACTTCTTATCTGTAATGCGTGGTTCCCGCAGTGATATAGCTGTGCTGCTCACTACTTTTTTTCTTACGGTTATAATTGATCTTACAGTTGCTATAGAGGTAGGGATGGTGCTGGCAGCATTTTTGTTCATGCGTAAAATGATAAAGTTCAGTAACGTAAGTATCTTAACCAACCAAATTGATGACCAGGGCGAGAGCATTGATCAGAAGGCGATTGGCAATTACAAAATACCTAAAGATGTAGAGGTATTTGAAATAACAGGTCCATTATTTTTTGGTGCAGCTTATAAATTTAAAGATGCGATTAAGTTTATTGAAAGAACCCCTAAAGTACTTATTATAAGAATGCGGCATGTACCAATTATTGACGCCACAGGAATACATGTTTTGAAGGCTGTTTACCAGGAAACAAAAAGCAGGGGTACTAAAATCATTTTATCGGGTGTAACCAGCGAACAGGTAATGGAAGAATTAAAAAAATCAAGATTGATATTTTCTATCGGTAAGGCAAACATCGCCGATACTTTTGAAGAAGCCCTGGATCGTTGTAGCATTATATTGAATGATATTGTACATTGATCCCAAATTCGGGTATGCTGCCGTGCAAAGAGATGCGCCATGCATTAAAATTTTAAAATCGTAATTTTGTCCCATACTATGAATGTAACAAAAACACATACACTGGAATCGGCAGATACGGATTTATTGGTTGACGACGACAATGGTTGCCAGCTTATTGTATGGAACGATGAAGTGAATAGCTTTGACTGGGTCATTACTGCACTTGTAGAAGTTTGCGGTCATTCCCAGGAGCAGGCAGAGCAATGCGCCATGATAATTCATTCAAAAGGGAAATATGCAGTTAAGGATGGCAGTTATGAATTTTTGAAACCCATGTGCGATGCCATCACGGAAAGGGGAATAGGCGCAACAGTGGAACAGCTTTCAGAACATTAAAATTCACTTATAGAAAAGTGATACTAACGACTTTACATTCATCTCCTGGAATTTTTTGCTGCATTAATAAATTTTTTGATGCCCGCTTTTTTACAACGTGACCAAAATAATTTCCCTGATGTTGAATTGGCAGATGAGGATGGCTTTCTTGCTTTTGGCAGCAATCTTTCTACAGAAACTTTATTGAAGGCTTACCGGAAAGGAATATTTCCGTGGTACAATGAAGATGAACCTATTTGCTGGTATAGCCCAAACCCAAGATTTGTCTTGTTTCCCCGCAAACTAAAGATTAGTAGCAGCATGAAAACGACTATTAACAGCATGAAGTTTCAATTTAAAGTTGATACCTCGTTTGCTGATGTAGTAAAAAACTGCCGCATGACTAAAAGAAAAAATTCTCCCGGGACATGGATTACCAACGAAATTGAAAAAGCTTATATAAAACTTTTTGAAAACGGCTTTGCACATTGCGCGGAAGCATGGTTCAATTCAGAATTAGCGGGAGGCTTGTACGGTGTGGGAATTGGCAAAGTTTTTTTTGGGGAAAGTATGTTCTCTCACCAAAGTAACGCAAGCAAATTTGCATTCATAAATTATGCGCAATTATTGCAGAAAAAGGGTATTGAGGTAATCGATTGCCAGGTGTACACTCCACACCTGGAAAGTCTCGGTGCAGAATTCATTTCAAGAAAAGAGTTCACACTGCTGCTGGAAAAATTAATTACTTAAAAGGATTTTTTTATGAGGAAACTTTTCTGCGTGTTGGTACACGAGTCCTCTTATGTAGTCATTTTCGGTATACGGAGTGAGCCTGAATTTTAAATCCTCAATTGTGTTCGCTTGTATTTCAACAGGCAGGTAACCCATCCCAAAAAATCTTCCTTTTTCAATAAGAATACAACTTTGCTCTTTTGATTGTAAACCTGAATCAACTAAAGCAAAACTTGGCAATTCATGGTTGAGATAGCTGATACATTCCAGCACCCTTTTATTATAATCCAACGGAATTTCTATTTGCTCACATGCCCCATAACATTGTTTTTCTTCCAACATCTGGCAAACAATATTTTCAGATTGCAAAAAGCAAAGTTTTGGGCAAAGGTTGAATCGCAGTATTAATTTTCGCAGCAACGAATATCCTTCCGCAAGAAGATTAAAAGTGTATAAAGCTCTCAGATTCCTTTTCTTTTTTTCAATGCACAGGCGCATATATCCATTCATATCCTCAAAAGTGTATAGACCGTAGGATTGTTCAAACCTTTTCATGCTTCGATTTTGCTCAGGCCACAATTTTTTTATCTCAATGCTTTCCAGTATAAAAGCCATTAATTCAGTTGCCGTTGTTTTATAACTTATGTTATAAATTTTTTTTAAAAACTCCTGTTTTTGGCGGTTAGGCTTATTATTGGAAAAATGACTGTTTACTCTCTTACTTAAATCCCTTGCCTTGCCCACATAAATTACTTTCCCTCTCTTATCATGAAAATAATATACGCCCGGCTGATGAGGCAATCTCTTAACTGCGACTGAAGATACATTGGGTGGAAGAAATTGTTCTTTACTTTTTACCTTTAACATCGTCTGCACGTGACCGTTAGTATCACATTTTAAAAGGTGATGAAATAGTTTCAGTGTTGCCATCGCATCACCGCCTGCCCTATGGCGCTCGTCAATAGTGATGCCAAGTTGCTTGCATATTTTCCCCAGTCCATAGCCAGGCATACCCGGCAGTATCTGCCTTCCCAGCCTTATCGTACAAAGCTTTTTACAATTGAGTTCATAGCCGGATTGAGCGAGGTGGTGCTTTATAAATGAATAGTCAAAATTGACGTTGTGGGCAACAAATACTTTATCATTTAATAATTCGAAAAGCTCATCTGCAATGCTGCTGAAAGGCCTTTCATACTCTACCATTTCATTGGTAATACCCGTAAGTGCAACAACATATCCCGGTATTGTATAAACCGGGTTTAACAGGGTATGATAGTGACTCACTAATCTCTCTCCATCCGAAATAAAAACAGCGATTTCAGTAATACCATTTGCCGCAGCATACCCGCCGGTGGTTTCAATATCAACAATAGCGTATAACAAAAAATTAATTTGAGCTACAAACTTACTAACTTCTTTAGTTACATACTCATACTGTTTTTATTACATTTGCAGGCTATATAAATTTTGTCAGATTCATGGAATTAAGTAAAAACTATATACCGGCAACTGTTGAGGAAAAATGGTATAAACACTGGCTTTCAAAAGGCTATTTTAAAAGTGTGCCCGACAATCGCCCACCTTTTGCGGTGGTAATTCCGCCGCCAAATGTTACGGGCGTGTTGCATATGGGGCACACATTAAATGAAACTGTACAGGATATACTGGTTAGAAAAGCCAGAATGAGCGGTTTTAATGCATGTTGGGTACCCGGCAGCGATCATGCTTCCATTGCGACAGAAGCGAAAGTGGTAGACATGCTTAAACATGAAAAAGGAATCAGTAAAAATGATATATCACGGGAGGAATTTTTGAAATACGCTTTTGAGTGGAAAGAAAAATATGGCGGTATAATTTATAATCAAATAGCAAGACTCGGCTGTAGTGTAGACTGGGATCGCGTAAGTTTTACGATGGATGATCATTATTACAAGGCCGTAATAAAAGTTTTTGTTGATCTCTATAATAAGGGGCTTATTTATCGCGGAGCACGAATGATTAACTGGGATCCTGCGGCAAAGACCGCTTTGAGTGATGAAGAAGTGGAATATAAAGATGTAACCGGAAAGCTGTATTATATAAAATATGAGATAGCCTCCCCCAACCCCTCCAGGGGAGGGGAGTCCCAATCTGCAACATCTCAAAACCGAATAGACACTAACGATCCCGAGACCCCTCCCCTGGAGGGGCTTGGGGAGGCCATTGTAATCGCTACACAACGGCCTGAAACTATTATGGGCGATACAGCAGTTTGCGCTAACCCTAACGATGAACGTTACACTAAGTTGAAGGGGAAGAAAGTAATTGTCCCCTTAATTAATAAACAAGTGCCTGTAATTTTTGATGACTATGTTGATAAAGATTTTGGAACAGGCATTTTAAAGATTACACCGGCGCACGACATAAATGACTTTAACATTGGATTAAAATATAATTTACCCGTAGTAGATACCTTAAATGCAGATGGAACACTAAGTGAAGCGGCACAAATTTATATTGGCGAAGATCGTTTTGCAGCCAGAAAAAAAATTGTGGACGAACTGAAAGCAAAAGGACTACTGATAAAAGAAGAGGAGTACACGACCAGGCTAGGTTACAGTCAGCGTACTAACGTTGTGGCAGAGCCGAAGATTTCAACACAATGGTTTGTAAAGATGAAAGAACTTGGCCGGCCGGCACTTGAAGCAGTTACCTCCGGCAAAGTAACGATTCACCCCGGCGAAAAATTTTTAGCAACATATACGTACTGGCTTGAAAATGTAAAAGACTGGTGCATTAGCAGGCAGCTTTGGTGGGGTCAGCAAATACCCGCATGGTATGATGGTAAAGGAAATGTGTATGTAGGCGAAACTGAAGAAGAAGCGAGGACAGCAATGAGCAGTGCGCTATCAGCTATCAGCGATGAGCAAGAAGCTGTCAGCGATGAGCAAGCAGGCTCACAGCTCACAGCTCACAGCTCACGGCTCACGGCTCAAAGCTCAAAGCTTACAAGAGATGAGGACGTTCTTGATACGTGGTTCTCTTCGTGGCTTTGGCCAATGGAAGTATTCAAGGGAATTACTGAGCCCGGAAACAAGGACATCAATTATTATTATCCTACCTCCGTCCTGGTTACCGGGCAGGATATTATTTTCTTTTGGGTTGCCAGGATGATTATGGCGGGCATGGAATATAAAAATGAGAAGCCGTTCAACGATGTATATTTTACGGGAATGGTGCGTGATAAGCAGGGGCGAAAAATGAGTAAGAGCCTTGGCAACAGTCCTGACCTTTTGCATTTAATACATGAATATGGCGCTGATGCCGTTCGTTTCGGAATTATGATTTCATCACCAGCGGGTAATGATCTTTTGTTTGATGAAGGCAGCCTCGAACAGGGAAAGCATTTCAATAATAAACTTTGGAACGCACTGAAATTAATAAAAATGTGGAGCTTTCATCATGAAGGCAATAATCACGACGATATCAAAAATAGCAATGCCGGAAAATTGATTACCACAAATTTTGCAGTAAAATGGTTTGGAAACAGGCTCAATGAAGTACGAACAGAAGTGGATAATTTGATGAGCCAATTCAGGCTGAGTGAATCATTGAAAACTATTTATTCACTCATTTGGGGTGATTTCTGCAGTTGGTTTCTTGAATGGATTAAGCCTGAATACGGGCAGCCGCTCGACAAGGAAACCTATAATGCAGCTGTTTCATTTTTTGAAGATGTGCTCCAAATTTTACATCCCTTCATGCCTTTTATAACAGAAGAAATATATCATCTTTTAAAAGAAAGAAATGACGACCTTATTGTAAAACAATTTCCCCCCTCCGGAGCTCCCGAAAAGGAAATTCTGCAGCTTGGCGATAAATTAAAAGAATTGATAACCGGGGTGCGTGATGCGAGAAATAAAAATAATTTAAGGTTAAAGGATGCAATTAAATTATTTATTGAAGGGGAATCGGGTGAATTTTATCAACCCATAAAAAATATTTTAAGCAAACAGGTAAACGCTGAGACCATTGATTTTACTTCTCAACCCCAGGGTTCTTTTATCACACTTGTTGTTGGAAAGGAAAAGCTTTACATTGAAACCAAAATTGAGATTGATGCCTCCGCACAAAAAGAAAAACTGCTAAACGACCTGGAATATCTTAAAGGTTTCCTAAATAGCATTGATAAAAAATTAAGTAATGATAGATTTGTACAAAATGCAAGGACTGAGGTGATAGAACTGGAAAGAAAAAAGAAAGCAGATACCGAAGCAAAGATCAAAACATTAGAGCAAAGTATTTCTTACCTCGATTAAAATGGCAATTCCATAAAAATTGCTGCAAACATTATTTATGAAACCGATTCTATGTATATTGTTTTTTACATGTGCCGCATTGATAAGTGTTGCACAAAAACCTTCCGTAACTAAGATAGCGAAATTCAAGCCGCCGGTAGTGCAAAGTTTCCTTAGCATTAATACTAACGGGGATTCAGTTACAAAAGAAGAAGCATCACAATTAATAGCACTGCCATTAAAAATTACTGACGCAAAAAAAAATACTTACACCATAGATTCCTATCAATTTCTATACAAAAGAAAAGGAGTAATCCAGGATGAAGAAACCGGTAAAAAAGAAAATACATTTACAACAGTAGCCGACATTTTTAAAGTTACGCCCCTACCCCAAATTTGGATTGATAATATAAGAGGTGGTTTTCAAAAGGATGAAGTTTTATATTTTTTTGATATTGTTGTAAAAGATGATGCAGGCAGAAGATTTTTTGCGCCCGAGTTGAAGATAACTATACAGTAATACTAATGATTTCTATAAGAAATGCTGTCTTGAGTGACCTGCCGGTTGTTCATAATCTTGCACGCCTCATTTGGCCGGCTTCTTATAGAGATATTTTATCGCCCCGGCAATTGGAATATATGCTGGAAAAAATTTATTCTCTCTCATCACTTCAAAACCAATTGCTCAATTTACAACACAACTTTATTCTCGCAGATGACAAAGAGGTACCTGTAGGTTTTGCTTCCTTTTCCGCTAAAGAAAAAGATAAAAGTACTTACCGGCTGCATAAAATTTATGTAATGCCGCAGCAACAAGGAACCGGAACAGGCAAGCTCCTTTTGAACCATATAATTGTTGCTGCCAAATCATCGGGTGCAAATTCGCTTGAATTAAATGTTAACCGGTACAATAGAGCCCGGCTATTTTATGAAAAGCAGGGTTTTATAATTATCGGTGAAGAAGATATTGACATTGGTGAGGGATTTTTTATGAATGATTACATCATGAAATTATCCCTGCAATAAATTATTCCTCCCACTTATTCTGTAAAATTGTCCATTTACTCAAGAAAATCTAACCAGATATTAAATGTGGCGGAATTACACATGAATACAATGTAGATTGATGTATTCCTATTTATTTTTAGCTTTAACAACCTTTAGCACAATCAGCCTGTACTAATTTTTATGACAATACGAATTCTCCTGTTTATTTTCATTAACTGTTTCTCCTTAAGCATTTTTGCACAGGATAAATATGTCGATAGTCTCATTGACTGGACAAATAAAAACCCTAAAGTAGATTCGCAATATATTCAAACCCTGCATAGATTAAGTTATCGATACAGCGAAAAAGAAGTAAAGAAATCTTACTATTATTATCAAAAAGTTGCAACCCTAAGTGATAGTCTCAATTTTACTTTTGGAAAGGCTCTTGCACAAATAAACCTGGGTATTTTATTATTTAATTCTGCAAGTTTTACGGCCAGTAACAATGCGTTTTTTAAAGCGATTGATTATGCTGAAGCCTGTGGGTCGCTCAGGCTAAAATCAGTCTCGCTTAACAATGCGGCAGATAATTTTTTAAGTTTAAGAAACTTTGATAAATGCAGGCAATATACCAATGCCGCGATTCCTGTAAACATAAGATTGAAGGCATGGAGAGGCGTAGCTATTAATTATGAATTGCTGCACCGTTGCGACTTTAATCAAAGGCTATATTCTAAAGCCAGGGACGATCTAAAAAAAGGAATGCCCTACGCTAAACTGGCAGGTGAAAGTTATATCCATTCGCAATATGATGTAGGCTTGGGAAAATTGCAGGCCATAGCCGGTAATTATGATTCCGCTGAATATTATTTTGCTAAAGCAGTCGATGAGGCAAAGTTGCAAAAAGATGTCAGGAACGAGTTCCAGGCTTACCTTGCCGAAGCGCAATATTTAAAAAACCTTTCACCCGGCAGGAAATTAATTTTACTGGACACTGCTTTAAGTATTGCAAAGTACACTCAATATTACGAAGGCGTTTCCAATGCGGCAGAACAAATATCTATCGTCTATGAGGCGATGGGAAATCACGATTCGGCATTAGCATATTTTCGTTTATACCGTTCCGGTTTCGATTCATTATTCTCGCAAAATACCAGTTTAAATCTCATCATCGCCGAATCTGAATGGCTGGTTAAAAAAAAGGAAATTGAGAATACACATTTACTGGAACTGTCACAATTGCAAAGAAAACAAATTGTTTTTAAAAATGCATTGCTTCTTGCAGCTATTATTCTTCTGTCTCTTACCCTGGTCGCAGCATTTTTTATTAATAAGTCCATACAATCGAAAAAGAAAAGAAGTGAATTTTCCTACAAACAAAAAATCGCAGAATCTCAAATTCAATCACTCCGGGCTCAAATGAATCCTCATTTTATTTTTAACAGCCTTAACAGCATTGAAAATTTTATGATGCAAAATGAAAAGAGAAAAGCGAGTGACTACCTGCATAAGTTTGCTTTGCTTATAAGAACCATTTTAGAAAGTAGCCGTGATGAACTAACTACCGTTTCCATGGATATTGAAGCATTGAAATTATATATTGATTTGGAACAGATGCGCTTTAATAATAAATTCTGTTACCAGGAAAATATAGATCCGCAATTACTCAAAGGAGATTATAACGTTCCGTCGTTATTAATACAGCCTTACGTTGAAAACGCTATCGTACATGGCATAGCGCATAGTGACGAAACCAATTTAAAATTGATAGTGACCGCTAAACTGGAAAATGATTTTATTAAATATATAATCGAGGATAACGGAATCGGCAGAAGCCAATCTGCTGACTATAATCAGCAAAATAAACTTCACCACAAAAGCGTTGGATTAAAAATTACAGAAGACCGGGTAAAATTATTTAACCAGGTTGAGCATGTAAATGGATACATTAAAATATTTGACCTGTACAATACCAATGATGAGCCTGTGGGTACAAGGGTTGAGGTAAAAATAAAAGCAATCTAAAATGGATAAAATAAGGGCAATCCTGATAGATGATGAGGTAAACAGTTTACAGAATCTTCAGCAAAAACTTGAAGGTTTTTGCCCTGATATAAATGTGGTCGCAACTTCTCAAAAACCTGAGGAAGGTATATTACTCATAAGACAACATCAGCCGGACGTGGTTTTTCTTGATATTGAAATGCCCCGGATGAGTGGTTTTAGAATGCTGGAAGAATTGGGTGAATATGATTTTGATATAATTTTTACTACGGCTTACAATCATTATTCGATTGATGCGATCCGCATTAGTGCATTCGACTATCTCATAAAACCCATTGGCATTGAAGACCTTCAACAAGCCGTTGAACGGCTTGGCAAAAGCCGCAACAAACAAACAAAAGAAAAGATAGATATCCTCAAAAAATCTTTGAGTGATAACAGAAGCCAGGAAGATAAAATTGCAATTTCAACTTCTGAAGGAATTGAATTTATTCCCATAAAAAATATATTGCACATCGAATCAAAATCAAATTACAGTAAAATTTTTCTGCCTGAGAATAAGAGCATCACGGTCACAAAAATTCTAAAAGATTTTGAAGAAATGCTGCTTCCTTATAATTTTTATCGCATTCATAATTCTCATCTCATTAATCTTAATTACATAAAAAAATATGTAAGAAGCGAGGGCGGCCAGGTAATGCTGCACGACGGAACCCTTATAGATATATCACGCCGTAAGAAAGAGGAATTTCTAAAACTCATTGGCGGTTGATAGTAGTTGTGAATAGTGTGTTGTGATACCTGCTCCCTGGTACCTGATTCTGATACCTGATATCTGATATCTGGTAACTGATACCTACAACCAATTAATACACTAACTGGTGTGTTTGCTTGATAACGCCCATTACGAAAATACTTTGCACATGGCCCATGTTTTCAATCTGGCTTAACTTATTTACATGAAAATCATAATAAGTATTCATGTCTTCACAAATAACTTTAAGCATAAAATCAAATTCACCGGAAATACTGTAGCATTCCACTACTTCATTTAATTCATGCATGGTTTTTATAAATTTTACACCGGCATTTTTACTGTGTTGTTTTAATGAAACATAACAAATCACCATCAACCCTTTTTTTATTTTCTCATGATTTAGTAAAGTGGCGTATTGTTTTATTACCCCGGATTCTTCCATTCGCTTAATTCGTTCATGAACCGGTGTTGTGCTCAGGTGCACTTTGGTTGAGATCTCCTTAATAGTTACTCTTGCATTTTCCTGCAATAATTTTAGAATCGCGAGATCTTTTTTATCCAAAATAAGCGCCGGAATTGATCTTTCTTCTTTTTGTTCAGTCGTCGTCATGGTATTTTAAACTTTTATTCTTTTAATTTTATGAATTTAGTGGTTTTATTCTAAAGTTTTCACACCCAGTAGTATTTTATTCCACATTTTGTAAATTTGTTTCTTAAAATCAATACACATATGTCATCAATTACAAAAAATTCAATTGACTTCAGTCTTAAAAACAAAGTGAAGGACATGAGCCTCGCTGAATGGGGCCGTAAAGAAATAAAACTAGCGGAGGCAGAAATGCCTGGCCTAATGGCACTCAGGCAAGAATTTAAAAACAAACCTCTAAAAGGTGCAAGAATTGCCGGTTGCCTTCACATGACGATTCAAACAGCCGTATTAATTGAAACTTTAATTGAGTTGGGCGCCGAAGTAAAATGGAGCTCGTGCAATATTTTCTCTACACAAGACCAGGCAGCAGCAGCAATAGCAGCCGAAGGAATTGGTGTATTTGCCTGGAAAGGCCAAACGCAGGAAGAAAGCGATTGGTGTATTGAACAAACATTATTTTTTGGAAGTGCCGATCAGCCTTTAAATATGATCCTTGACGATGGTGGCGATTTAACCAATATGGTTTTTGATAAATACCCTGAACTTATTCAGCATGTAAAAGGCCTGTCAGAAGAAACTACCACGGGAGTACATCGCTTGTATGAAAGAATGGAAAAAGGCACATTGCCAGTTCCTGCAATAAATATTAATGATTCTGTTACCAAATCCAAATTCGATAATAAATATGGATGTAAAGAAAGCCTCGTTGATGCGATAAGAAGGGCAACAGATGTAATGATGGCTGGTAAAGTAGCCGTTGTGGGTGGCTATGGTGACGTAGGTAAAGGTTCAGCTGCAAGTTTACGCGGAGCCGGTGCAAGAGTAATTGTTACCGAGATTGATCCCATATGTGCTTTACAAGCTGCGATGGACGGTTTTGAAGTTAAAAAAATGATTGATGCTGTAAAAGAAGCGGATATTATTGTTACAGCATCCGGTTGTCGTGATTTGATAAGAAAAGAACATTTTCTTTCAATGAAAGACAAAGCAATCGTCTGTAACATCGGCCATTTTGATATCGAGATTGATATCGCATGGTTGAATCAGAATTATGGCAAAACAAAAGACACTATCAAGCCGCAGGTTGATAAATATACTCTTGAAGGAAAGGATATCATCGTTTTGGCTGAAGGCCGTCTCGTGAACCTGGGATGTGCAACGGGGCATCCAAGTTTCGTAATGAGTAATTCTTTCACCAACCAGGTTCTGGCACAACTCGAATTATGGCTGGAAGGTGATAAGTATGAAAATAAAGTTTACGTGCTTCCAAAACATCTTGATGAAAAAGTTGCCCGCCTTCATCTAAATAAGATTGGGGTAGACCTGGAAGAACTCACTACTGAGCAAAGCAAATACCTTGGAATTCCCAAAGAAGGTCCGTATAAACCTGAAATGTATAGGTATTAAGATTTAACCGGCTAAGTGCTCAAATAACTTTATATTACATTAGAACACTTGTGAATGAGTTGTTAAGCTAATCAAAAATGTGAAAAAAGTTCATGTTTTGAACAAAAACGCAACTAATATTGTCATAGGCACAATAAATTGACTAATATAGCATTTCTGTCAGTTTTACGAGTAGGTACAAAATTTGCTGAAGTAAGAAAAATAATTAAAACATACATAAATGAGAACAGGAAGACCAAGAGAAAGAGCCATAACCCTTAGAGATGGATTCTATATTGAAATTTACAATTCAGAAGAAGGTAAAGGATTAAAATTAAGAAGCGAGACTGAAGAAGCAATGGAAATTGCAGCCAAGCAATATTCACGGTTTAAAAAAGTTGTTGTTCTTGGAGAATATAAGAACGGCGTAAAGCTGGTGAGAGAAAACGCCTGATTAATAATTCACAGACTTATTTTTATTCGTTAAAATATTGATTTAAGTTCTAAACTGCATACACAGTTTGGCCTAAATTATTTTGTCTAAACCCACTGTAAAGTGGGTTTTTTGTTGAGATAATACAAGAGATTTTAGTTGTGATTAATCTTGTCATTCTAATCATACCTATCTGAATTATCCCTGTTTCTCTTGAAGAACGAAAAATCACTATCTCCAAATTTATAACTGAACGTAATGCGGAAACTCCGTACACTGCGGCGACGATATGATTCCTGGTAAAATGTTTCAGTATCATAAATTACCCCGTAGCGGTGTGTATTAAAAATGTCATTAACACTAAGCGTTACCGAACCTTTATTATCCTCAAATAAATCTTTACGAATTGCGAAATCTGAATCGAATTGCTCTAATCTTTTTCCCTGCGGGATAATCCTTGGGGATTCATATTCACCGGTTAGCTGAAAGCTTAATTTATTAAAGATGGATGATGGTGTTTCAATTTTATAATTTGCTGTAAGTTCTGCGCTCCAGTTAAATCCTTCGTTACTTATATTTTGCAAGCCTGCATTTGCGTTCACATTCCTGTAGCCGATATTTACAGATGAAGTAATATCAAAATTTTTATTGAATTTCTGTTGCAGGGTGAGTTCTATACCCATCCTGTTCGTGCTTTTTGCATTAATGAACGTATTGAGGATAGCATTAGGATCAACGGCTGCATTATTTAATTGCTGATATTGTTCTTGTGTTAAAGTATCGCTGTAACGTGTAATATCCTGCTGGGTATTTCGGTAGTATAGCACGCCCAAAAAATTACTTTTGTTTTTAAATGTTTTGCTATAATTAAATTCCAGTGAGTTTGTAAACTCTGGTTTTAATTCAGGATTTCCCTGTTGAATATTCAACGGATCATTAATATCAATAAAAGGATTTAAATGCCAGAAATTAGGCCTCCGGATTCGTCGTGAATAGTTAAGTTGTATTTCCACATCATCATTTATTTTCCTGGAAAGATAAAGGCTGGGAAATAACGCATCCCATATATTTTTTAATTGGGCAGGATATTCATACCCGAATGTTCTGCCGCTGTCAATAAGTGTTCCGGTAAATTTGGAATACTCTCCGCGTAAGCCCACCTGGTAACCAATACTTTTTATTTTACTGGTATAAGTAAAATATGCAGCATGCACCACTTCTTTATATTTATAATTGTTGCTAAGCGATAATTTTGTTTCTTCTCCGTTACTTATGGAAAATGAGTTAAAATAGCTTGAATAATTATTTATATAACTGCGTAAACCGGTTTCTATTTTATCTTCATTCTTAAGTGGATTTACGAAATCAAGTTTTGCGGTTACCTGGTTATTATCATTGGCGCCATCGTTTCGTACCCGGTTAGGCTCGCCATATAAAGTTCCATCGGTTAAATAAAATGTATTAAGGATGTTTGAATTATCATTTACATCGCCATAATTTACATCAACGCTGGCGTTAATTTCTTTTCCTTCCTTTGGAAACTTATGTGTGTAGTTAGCCTGGGTATTATACCGGTTGAATTGAAAGCGGCTATCTGAGATTCTATCTCCATATCTTTCCATAACCTTGTTGCTATTTAAGTATTCCTGGTTTTGTATTTCATGGTTGGAAAAACGACCCCGCACCAAACCCTGTGAAAGGGTTAATGTATTTCTATTGTCAATAAAATAATCAACCCCAAATCTTAAAGAGCTGAACTTTCGTGTTCGCTCATTATCTGAAAATTGATTAAAATAGTTTTCTACAATGCCATTATATTTATTTTGCCTGAAACTTTTACTGTCGGATCTGCCATCTGATTGATTATAATTTCCACTGACAAAAAAGTTCAATTTTCCCTGGCGGAGATTCAGGTTTGCATTTCCGGAAAGTATTCCTTGTGTACCGGCGGATACTGCTAAAAGCCCATTCAGCCCTGTACGTTTATTTTTCTTAAGAATAATATTGATAATACCTCCCGTACTGGATGCATCATACTTTGCTGACGGATTTGTAATAAGCTCTACCCTGTCAATATTGTCTGAAGGAATTTGGTCAAGAGTTAGAATCGTAGGTCTCCCATCAATAAAGATAGTGGGAGAAGAATTTCTCAACTCAATATTTCCATCTACATCTACAGAAACCGACGGAATATTTTTCATTACGTCTATTGCCGTACCTCCTTTGGAAGTAAGGCTTTTATTTACGTCAAATATTTTTTTATCAATACCCATTTGTAAGGCCGGTTTATCCAGCTCAACTGTTACCTCCTCCAGCTTTTGTGAAACATGGCCCATTACAATATTTCCTAAATCCTTTTCCACAGGATTAGCATGGTAAATATTTGAGGGTGCAAAAGAAATATAATCGTTATGCATACTATAACCTACCGCAGATATTAATATATGCAAACTATCAGTAAGGGGAACATTTTCAAAACTAAAATCTCCGTTTGGCTTGCTTAACATTGCAGCTATTACAGAATCTTTTTTTTCGTGAGCAACGGTATCTTCTACACCGTACATTAACTGTATAGATGCAAGCTCGATTGGTTTTTTTGTTTGAAGGTCTACAACCTTTCCATACACTTTATTATTTGACCTTAATTTGATTATATCAGCATTATTATCCGGAATAGACTCCCTGTCGATTTGCGACCATGCATTTAATGAAAAAAGGATTATTGTAAAAAGTAGGAAAAGATATTTCATGAAAAAACAGAATGCATCATTACTGCCGCAATGAAAGATGTAAAAAGATGTGTGTTAGCAATTCAACACTTCCTTAATGAATTTGTTCGGAAGTGCAAATTTACATAAATGAAGCTTTTGAAAAAAGTAATGTTAAGCACCATTAACCTTCTATAAAAACTATACCAAATAAAAATGCCGGATAATCCGGCATTCAAAACCTAAACATTAATTATTAATCTAACCTTCGAAAAATAATATAATCTAATGACCAACTACCTTATAGTGAACCGCATCGCCATCATTTTCTTCTTTGAGGTAAGTATCATCAGGAGTCACATACATTTTTTCTCCGTTTATAGTAACAACTTTTGAGCCTTCAGGCAATTGATTTACTATATCGCCGTCCTGTAAAGGAGATTGTAAAGAGTCCGTGCTTTCATCATCGGTATTATTTACTTCGCCATTTCTGCCCACAACGGTATAAATGACTTTTCCTTTCGAATTTTTTTCTTCTTTATAATATGTTCCGTTAAGTTCATACATTTTTTCGCCATTTATTAGTACAGACTTTACACCCTCCGGTAAATTATAAACTGTTGCTCCCATTGGCGGATCGACAACTTCATAATTGTCATGATCATATTGCCTGTAATAAATTCCATTATAGTAATAATAAGGATAGCTACCTATGAAAACACGGCTGTAACCGAAAGGGAGAATTCCTATACGAATGCCAATTGGCGGAAAAATAGGTTGATAATATCCTGAATAATATCCATAAAAAAATCCATCATTATAATAATAAGGATATCCGCCAAAATGAATTGAAACATAACTCCTGGGAATAACTGTATAACGTGGTCCATACATGAAGCAATATCTCCTGTTATTAAAGTTATAATAACCGCCACCATAGTACCTGTTATTGTATTGATAGGTACGCCTGTAATCATTGTACCTGTAATCGACCCCGTTACGGTTATATCCAGAATTTCCGACTGAATTGATTCGTTGAGTTCGTGGTACACTCGAAATACGGGTATCTCTTAAATCGTTCCTCGCAATTTGATTTCTTTGATTGTTATTATTTCGTTGTGTATTATTATTTGTGATAGTCCGGGAAGTTGATCTTTCATTTCGGTTCTGAATATTATTTCTATTCACTGTACTTCGCTGGAATGTTCTTTCACTACGGCTTGTGGAATTATTTCTGCTTATATTATTATTATAATCGCGGAATGATCTTTCAGGAGCATTACTTCTAACGTTCCTGTTTCCGGAAAAAGTTTCTCCTCTATTTCCATTACCCGAAGACCCGGAATTATTACGGCCTCTTTGAGCTTGTGTATCATTAAAACTTCCAAAGATTAATAATGAAATAAGTGTAAGGCTAAAAAATGTTTTCATATATAATATTTTATAAAAAGTACTAACCAAATTTAATCATTCTGGTTTTGGTTTTTATAGATCAGACTGTTAAATAAATGCCACATGTTATAGGAATTCGCTTTGTTAAATCAAAATCATTTTTTTATTCTTACCATTTGCAGACACACAGGCCTTGATAAATGAATCTCTTCACCTGTTTGTTTTAATAAACCTGTTTGTTTATTTATCTTAAAGATGACAATATTGTCGCTGTCCTGGTTGGCAACTAATAAATAATTTCCGGTCGGGTCTATTATAAAATTCCTCGGTGCTTTGCCCAAAGTTGATTGGTATCCTTTGAGGCTTAATTTTCCCGTTAATGGATCAATTGAAAATATGGTTATCGTATTCTCCTCGCCCCGGTTGGAAACGTATAAATTTTTCCCATCGGGCGATACGACAATTTCTGCGCTGCCTGGTGCACCGTTGAAATCTTCAGGATGTGTAACAATTTGCTGTAGCTCGGTAAACCTGTCCTGGCGATAGCTATAGGCAATAACATTTCCGGTTAACTCATTAATAAGATACGCGAATTTTTTCCGTGGATGGAAGGTAATATGCCTTGGTCCGCTGCCCGCAGGGGTTTGTATATAAGAAGAATCAGATGGCGTAAGTGGTTGTTTTAATGATGGGTTGAACTTATAAATTATCACTTTATCAATTCCTAAATCAGGCGTAAGCACATACTTATAATCAGGTGAGAAAATAGCTTCATGCACATGCGCTTTCTCCTGTCTTTCTTTATTAATGCCGCTGCCCGAATCTTTTATGAGTTGGGTATAAGGTTCTACCGTTCCATCATTTTTTACAGGGAAAACCGAAACGCTCCCCCCGGTATAATTCGCAACTACCAGCCACTTGTTATCATTACTTAAGGCAAGGTGGCAAGGATCATCACCTCCTGTTAATTCACTATTTAATAATTTAACGGAACCATTATTTTTATTAAAAGAGAAAGCGCTTACCCTGCCGGGGTTCGTACCATTTGTTTCATTTACAGCATATAAATAATTTTCATTGCCGGAAACTATTACAAAAGATGGATTTGAAACACTATCGGTGTTGCTTACCCATGAGGCTTTACCAGTTTGAGCATTGAAACGGTAAACATAAATTCCCTTACTTCCTTCGTTGGTATAGGTACCGGCAATTAGATAAAAGTCCTGGGCAGTACAAAAAATAGAACTCAATAAAACAATAATCAGCAATGGAATCTTCATTAATTTATTTTTTTGTAATTACTAAATGGACTTACTTATAACAGCATTACAAATTAGCTATAAACCTGTTAAGAAATATCATAAATCCTTTGATTTAAATTTAAAAACAAAGCCTTTAGCCGTTGTGTTGATAGCTGTTTGGGTTTATAATATTACGGCTGATTTATTATTAAAAGCGCTTCACTTCAAACGAATCAAATTCTTTCACGACTGTATAGTTAACTAACACATTCTTTACCTGGGCTTTCTCAGGGCCATGTTTACACCATTGTATAAATTTTTCCACCGCATTATTTTCTCCTGTTATAGTAGCTACAACTTTTCCATCCTGTGTATTCATTATCCACCCCGAAATTTTATAGAGTTCCGCAATTTCTTTTGCCTTCGCACGAAAAAAGACGCCCTGCACTTTACCGGTAATTTCTAAATAAACCGTTTCCATTTTGCAAAGATAAACCTGATTTCATTTTTTGACATCTGCGTATTTATACGATAGTCGACTTAGAATTTTTACGAAGTTTTTGAAGCGGTTAATTACTATTCGAATCGTAAATACAATAAGACCAAAATTAGGTAATGTTGCTCTTGTTGCGGTAATCTTCCTAAGTATCTTTGCACGGGATCATGATTGATGACCAACAACATTTAGCCACCCGAAAGCAATCGGGAATCTAAACTCTTCCGAAAACTACTAATCCTTGAAATTCTGATTTTTAACCCGATGTCATTGATTTGTTTATTTATTAAATTTTAAATAACGAATTATTCCCGTGAAAACATGCCTGTAAAATGGCTAATGATTTTATCCTGATGAGACACCTACGCCCAGGGATTAAATTATTAATCTTGTATGCTTCTGCACTTCAGTGCAGAAGTTTTTTTTTATACATGATTGAGAAAACGGCAGGGTAATTTTACGTTCTATTTGCCAGTGGCAATACGTAAAATCGGGAGGTTGAACTACTACCTTCGGAGTAAATACAATACCCGGGAAATTAAGCAGTAGTTCGCTTGTACCGCGGCTTTGCCTCTATATCTTTGTACCAGAAGTTGATTGATGTTCAACAAACATTAATCAGATATCCAAATCCTTAGAAGAATCACTTTCCCTATCCAGGAAAAACCAAATCCGATATCAGTCAACTTCTATTTTTAATTTTACCCGTTATAAACCTAAATATCCCCAAATGAAAACCGGCCCCTTAAAAGGCTGAATGCTTAATTTATCCTGAAAAACCTTTACCCCGGGATCAAATTATTACAACGAAGCTTAAAAACTTCAGAAACTTCTGTACTTACCTGCAGGAGTTTTTTTTTGCCGTTCTCAGCCTCATTTTTTTGCAAACATTTTACTTTCTTCCCAAAAACAAATCACCTGTATAAAAAAATATTTGTGATAGTCTCTAACAAAGCTAAACTTTGAGTAATTGAAAAAATAAAACCCAGGTGATGAAAACAACAATTCTTTTTTTGTTAGTGTTGGCAACGCATGGAGCCTTTTGTCAGCAGAAATCTTTTAAAGTTGACGTGCATGGTAATGGCCAACCTGTAATTCTAATTCCTGGTTATGCGTGCAGTGGCGATGTTTGGCAAACAACTGTTGATAACCTGAAAACAAAATACCAACTCCACGTACTTACCATTGCAGGATTTGCAGGAGTTCCACCGATTGATACACCCATTCTTAAAACTGTCATGAATGATTTAATAAAGTATGTGAAAGATAATCATCTTAATAAACCGATACTTATCGGGCACAGCCTCGGGGCATTTCTGAGTTTGTGGGTGGCTAGCGAAGAGCCTGGCTTATTTTCAAAAATTCTTTGTGTAGATGGAGTCCCATTTATTTCTGCGATGTTTAGTTCTTCTGTAACAGCAGAAGAAGTTAAAAATGATCCAGCTTACGATGCCGCAACCGCCATTACAAAGTATCTAAATATGACGGACAAAGAATTCCTGGCCAACCAGTTTAAAAATGGCTTAACAATGGTAAAAGATTCAGCATATGCAAGGCTAATAACTCAATGGAGTACGACAAGCGATCGCAAAACAATGGGTTATACGTTTGTTGAAATGAGCACCACCGATTTGAGAAATGACATTGCAAAAATTAATATTCCTGTTCTTGTGTTGGGAAGCACTTATGGAACAAAAGAAATGTCACAAAAAATCCTGGACGAAGAATATAAAATGCTGCCCAATAAAAAAATAATTATAGTCCCGACCAAACATTTTATTATGTATGATGACCCCTTATGGTTCAGGGAGCAAGTGAAAAACTTTTTAACAAACGGTCTGTTAGATTAAAAATATTTTTTATTAACAGCCGATTCGAAAATCATTTATTTCTGAAAAATGAAAGAAATTTCACTTAAACATGAAGATGGTATTATAGATGGAATATATTTAAATGCAGGGATTGAAACGCCTCTTGTAATTATTATTAACGGCCATAATGGTTTTTACAATTATGGCATGTTTCCCTACCTCCAGCAATCCCTGGCTCATCAAAATATTTCAAGCTATAGCTTTAATTTTAGCCACGGTGGTGTTAATGGTGGTGAAGATTATTTTGGAGATCTTGAAAAATATGAAAAAAATTGTATGCGCCTCGAAGTAGAAGATGTAATGTGTGTACTACATAATCTTTATCATGACAGGTTTGAAAGGCATTCAAGTCATTTTTTATTGGCACATAGCCTTGGTGGAGTTCCCTTAATTTTTTCTGCAAAAAAAGCACAGGATGAAGATATTGCGATCAATGGAATTGTGTTGGTAAGTACCGTCAAGCAACTCGATTTCTGGCCTGATGAAATCATTAATGACTGGAAACAAAATGAAGTCTATTACCAAAAGAATAACCGTACCAAACAAATGCTTCCCCAGGGAGAGGAATTTTTAAGCGAAGTATTGCAAAGTAAATCCAAATGGGATCTTGAAGGTGAAATAAAAAAATTAAAGCAACCTGTTCTTATTGTTCACGGTGAAAATGATGAAGCTATCCCCGTAGAACACGGCAGGTCACTTTTTGAATGGATCAATCCCCAAAACGAAAAATCTTTTTTTAAAATAATTCCGGGCGCAACCCATACCTATAATACCAAACATCCTTTTGAAGGTACAAGCCCTCAGCTCGAAGAAATGATTAAGGAAGTCGTTGTATTTATTAAACGCAATAGTGAGAATTGACAGATCGCGGGAAAATTCTAAAAGATGTTTTTACAACTAAAAAATATAAACCGTTTTAGGTTGCCGGGAAAAAATTGGAATAAAAAAAACCCGGCCTTTGAGGGCCGGGGATTCGATGTTCCTCTTTTTAAATTTAGGCATTCACGGCCTTTTGTGCGTCACGGTATTTTTTTATCAGGTCATGTGACGTCTTTAACGAAGATTGCTGATCAGTTATTAGTTGCCTTGTCTGTGCACCCATTTCTGCGTCTGAAGCAAGAGCTTCTTTGTATGCTTTTTGCGCAGCATCTTCACCAAATTCACAAGACTCGAGCATCGCCTGCCTGTCTTTGCCAGAAAATGTAGCCTTAACATCTAGCCATGCCCTGTGAATTTTTCCACTATTGGTTGTACCGGTTGCGGGCTCGCCACCAAGACGCTGTACTTCATTTGTAAGCTCTGCTGCATATTTCCTGCTCTCGGTCGCCATTTTATTAAATGTAGCCTGTAGATCTACGTCAATAGACTTTACATCCTGCGATGCTTTTTCATAGCCTGTGGTTCTGTCATTATTTATCCTGATAAGGTCGTTTAAAACTTCGGTTAATTTTTCATTAGTATTCATAATATAAATTTTTTGTTTATCTCAGTAGAACTAAAAGTATGCCAACGGGTAAATGCACTGTTAAGAATAGCTTTCACAATTTCAGATAACTTAAAAGGGGGAATTTTTTCTACTGATAATTACCTGCTCTATTTTCTTATATCTAACTTTGTTGTGGATGATTTAAAGATTTCTTAAATTATATACTACATGATTGAAGTAATACAAGGTCTGCCAGCGCACGTTACCGCTTTTCGTGCAACCGGAATCGTTACCAGGGATGGTAAGTGGCTGATTTTTTCATACAAGTTTAAAATAGATTTTTTAATTTAAATTTTAAACAAATCAATGAAAAAGTCAAGATTCTCAGAAGAACAAGTGCTGGCCATTCTCACAGAGCAAGATAGCGGCGCTAAAGTGGCAGATATTTGCCGTAAGCATGGTATCACCGATGCTACTTTTCATAATTGGAAAAATAAGTACGGTGGTATGAGTGCACAGG
>JBBSPK010000014.1:0-32492 GCA_038258875.1 Chitinophagales bacterium | reverse complement strand
TGTTCATTGACCTGCAGAATATGTTTGCGATTTTTTAATAGTAGAAATGACCATGGAGAAATCAAGTAGTTGCTTTCAATATTTTGTCTTAGCCCGAAGGAAGCCGTACTTGAGTTAAGTGTGCGCCTGCTGGTTACATGAAGAAATAAAAATTCTTTAACCCTGCATCTAAAAACCCCTGTGTCAAATTAATTTATCCGGTGTAATCGGCAACTCACGTACACGCTTACCCGTAGCATGATACACTGCATTAGCGACGGCTGCAGGAAAGCCAACCATTGAAACTTCACCGAGGCCTTTAGAGCCAATAGGACTGACAATGGGATCCGGTTTATTTACGAATATGGCCTCTATATATGGCACATCTTTATTTACGGGAACATGATAATCTGCAAAATTATTATTCACCCACTTCCCATAACGGTGATCGATAACTCCCTCTTCCATGAGCGACATACCAATACCACCGATAACACCACCTATGATCTGGCTTCTTGCCGTTTTTTCGTTTACAATCGTTCCTGCATCAATTGCTGATACCACTTTATTTACAGTGACAACACCCGTTTCCGGATTTACCAGCACTTTTACAAAATGCGCTGAATAGGAATAGCTCGTGTATCCTCCACCATCAAAGTCGCCAGATTTTTCCAATATTTCAAGTTGAGGCAGGTTTCCTAATTTCAGCACTTCAGTATAACTTATTTTTCTTTCCGGTTCTGATGCGAGCGTCATATAACCATTTTCAAAAATCAAATCTTTTAAATCAACCTCATGGATTTTTTCAGTATGAAAAATAGAAGTTTGTTTTACAATATCTGTGAGTTTTTGCTTCATTGTCACGGCCGCATTATTTACAGTGGTTCCAAGGGAAGAAGTAGTTCCCGAGCCACCCTGGAAAATTCCTGGTGGCAGGTTGGAATCACCCATTTCAAATTTTATTCTGTCAGCAGGAATGCCAAATTTCTGCGACGCAAGATTGGTCATGGCGGTGGCCGTCCCCGGCCCCATATCTGTAACACCGGTTTGAAGAATTAAAGTTCCGTCGCTGGTAAATTTTACACCGATTGATGCACCGCCTCTCCAGGCAATAAAAACTCCCGTACCCATACCATAACCAACCAGCATATTATCTTCTTTCATAGATGCCGGTTTTGGATTTCTTTTTTTCCATCCGATACCCTCTGAACCCAATTGATAAGCCTCCCTCAAAAATTTACTTGAGTGCGGACGATTATGTTCCGGATCGTTTTCGGAATAATTGAGCAACCGGAATTCAAGGGGATCCATATTTACGGCATAAGCCATTTCGTCGATGGCGCATTCAAGGGCATAGGTACCAGTAGTTTCTCCCGGGCCCCGCATCCATGTAGGCACACTAATATCAAGAGGATACAATTTATACCGTGTGTTTACATTGGGGCATGCATACAACGTACGTGAAATATTCACAATGCCTTCTGTAAACGTCTCGTAAGATGAAGTACAAGCATCTGCTTCATGAGTTATCCCGGTAAGTTTTCCATCTTGTTGCGCTCCCATACCAATCTTTTGTACGGCCTGTGGCCTGAAGCCAACGAGTGTAAACATCTGGTCTCTGCTGAGCGAAAGTTTTAATGGCTTTCCAACTTTTTTTGCTCCCATAACTGCCGCAGCGGTATGTGGCCAAAAATTAAAGGCGGAGCCGAAAGCGCCGCCGATATATTTTGAAATAATGCGAACATTTGTTTGTGGCAGGTTATACAAGTTCATGATGTTTTTCTGTGCATCCGCCAACGATTGGGTTTTATCATATAGCGTCACCTTATCTTCTCCTTCCCACACAACTGTTACCGCATGCATTTCCATTGGGTTGTGTACTTCAATGGGGCTTGTATATACTGCCTCAATTTTCACCGGGGCGCTTTTATATGCATCAGCAATGCCGCGTACATAATCTTTTAAATCCCCTTCACTGCCTTCTACCGGATGGCCGTTTTTTCTTTCTTTATCAAAATCTGTATGTGCTTCCTCTTTTTTATATTGCGCCTTTACTAACGTGGAAGCATACACGGCCCGTTCGAAAGTATCTGCAATTACAAGAGCGATTGGCTGCCCGTTGAAATGAATGATATTATCTGCAAATACTTTGTATCCCTTTTCTTCAGCGGGTGGGTTCTTATCATCAGGCTTCGGCACATAACCGTGAGGCTTAGCCAGGTTTTCATGCGAGATTACTGCCAATACTCCGGGAGCATTTGCTGCTTTTTTGGTATCCATCGATATGATGCTTCCTTTGGCAATGGTACTGCATGCCAGCACGCCGTAAGCAAGACCGGGAAAATCATATTCGGCAGCATACTTCGCTGTTCCTGTAACCTTTGCCCTGCCGTCAACTCTTTCTAAATCTTTCATTGTTATTTTGTTGAAATTAAAAAAGTCTCATCGCAATCCTTCACTTCCGCAGTGAGCCGGAATTTTAATTATGATAGCCCTGAAACTGTTTTTAGCGTTTGAACAATTGTATTAGGAGCCATCTTAAGCTTAAAATTATTTTGTCCATACGCTTTTGCATCTTTCATTGCAATAGCGGCGGCCTGTTTAAAATTTTCTTCAGACGCATTCTTTCCTTTAAGAAAATTTTCTGCAGATGTTAGTCTCCATGGCTTATGAGCCACGCCGCCCATTGCAAGTCTCGCATTTCGGATTGTATTACCATTCATATCGAGCGTTGCTGCAACTGATACCAAAGCGAAAGCATAAGAAGCCCGGTCCCGAACTTTTATATACAAGGATCTTTTTGCCAATGCATCATTTACCGGGATTTCCACTGCTGTTATCAATTCACCCTTTTGCAGGTTATTATCTTTTTCAGGTATGTTGCCCGGCAGGCGGTGAAAATCTGCAAAAGGAATTTTTCTTTCTCCTTTATTATTACTTACAATAATTGTAGCATTTAAGGCGGCTAATGCAACACACATATCACTGGGGTGCACTGCAATACAACTGGCAGATGCTCCGAAAATTGCATGCATACGATTATAACCATTCATTGCACCGCAGCCGCTGCCGGGATGCCTTTTATTACATGGCATGGTTGTATCGTAAAAATATGGGCACCTCGTACGTTGCAGCATGTTGCCACCTGTTGTTGCCATGTTTCTCAATTGCGGAGATGCGCCGGCCTTTAATGCCATAGAAAGCAACGGAAGCTTTTCCATGATGAGCTTATCTTCTGCCACTTCACTATTTAATGTCAAAGCACCGATGCGTATTACCCCGTTTTCCTCTTTAATATCTTTTAAAGGAAGATTGGTAATATCAATTAATTTTTGGGGCGATGTAACACCTCGTTTCATTAAGTCAACCAGGTTAGTTCCACCGGCAATAAATTGAGAAGTAGCATCTTTATTCAAGGCAGCAATTGCTGATTTTGATGAAGAAACTTTTACATAGTCGAAGTTGATCATATGGTACCTCCTTTTTCTTTTACTTCTTTAATGGCGTCAACAATATTGGGATAAGCGCCGCAGCGACAAATATTTCCGCTCATATATTCACGGATATTATCATCACTGTCAGCATGACCCTCACGCACACACGCAACTGCCGACATGATTTGACCGGGTGTGCAATAGCCACATTGGAAACCATCGTGTTTTATAAATGCTTCCTGCATGGGGTGAAGTTTATCACCCTCTGCAAGACCTTCAATGGTGGTAACTTTTTTTCCATTTTGCATAATAGCAAGGCTCAGGCATGATAAAACTCTTTTACCATTTACATGCACCGTGCATGCACCACACTGGCCATAATCACAACCCTTCTTGGTCCCTGTAAAATGCAGTTGCTCCCGCAAAAGATCGAGCAGTGTAACCCGGGGTTCCACACTCAGTTGATGAGCTATACCATTTACTTCGAGTTCCAGCGATTGCTGTTCAAAAAACTGCGCAGCTTTTTCATCTAAATTATTATCTGCAGCTTTTAGTAGTGAAGGCGGTGCAATCGCAAGCGCAGTTAAAAGAGAAGATTGCTTTAGAAAATTCCGTCGGCTTTTGTGCAGCACTACTTTTTGATCCTGTTGATTATTATTTTCTCCGGGCATAGGCAATTGTTTTTCTGATAGTAAATTTATGGATATTGATTTGTTTGAAATAAAATAAATCAATTGATAGAAACTAAAAATAGTGGTGATATTTATAAAACTACTTACTGTTGGTCATTTCAACGCATTGAATTCTTTTGCAAAAATTAACTATTTAAAAAATATTAAAGTACCAGTTTCGGACTTAAAAGTATCTGAAGCTTTTATGAGAAGTGGGACGGAAATTAAGAATTAGGCGAAAAACGTTTTTCTTTCATTCCAGGGAAAAGGTACAGGGATTTAATATTCGGGGCCTTGTGGTGAAAAGCGGAATTCAATCGAATCTATATACACCTCTTTAAGCTTCCGAAAATTAATCCAATAAAAAAACCGGGTTTTATCCCGGCTTCTATAATAACTAAAATTCACATAATGACCATTTAGATAACGGTAACAGTACGATATTATTTCACCAGGAAATTAAATGTAAAATTATTTGCGGCCATAATTCATTCGTTCCATTCGTAATTCAGGCTTCCCTGGGTCTTGCAAATCATTCGACAACATTTTTTTTATTTTTTAAACAATCCTTTTACAATCTGGTTGCCGAAGATAAATCCTAAAATAGCGCCGATAATTGCGCCGGTAATTAACCACGTATTAGTACCGCCTGCAAACCACGCAATGCCGACCCCGAAGACTATGAATAAGATGACTGCAACCAGGATAACCCGGAATTTTTTTATATCCTTTTTAATCTGTGGAACAGGTGGATGCTGGGGATGATGTTTTTTCTTTTTCCTTTGAGACATTCAATATTTTTTATAGTACCAAACGTAACTAAAATAATGAAGAGTTTGATAATTACCTTTTACGTGCTTTCTCTTACTCACAAATTGCAGAAGACCATTGCAATAAAAATCTGGTCTGTCAGATAACAGGCTTTCCTATCTCCCAATGAAGACCAAAAGGATCCACCAATCTTCCTAACCGCCATCCATGTTCTTCACCAACCGGAAATACTTCTGCTGCACCCGCCTGTAAGGCTTTAGCAAAAAAAGCATCGGGATCAGCTACCGTTAGTATCATGCGAATAGTGCCGCCACCTAAGGTTTTGGAATCGTCGTTTTCCGGCGAAGTATCACCTAACCAAAATTCCCCACCAGCAACAGAAAGTTTTATCACTGCATTTCCATCCGGGTCTTCGAGGCGGTAAGTCTCTGTTGCGCCAAATGCGTTCTTATAAAATGCAACTGCTTCTTTGGTGCTCCGAACCGATAACCAGGGGGCCAGGGGTACAGGCACGCTTTCTATATTGTCCATTGGATAAAGTTTAGAAAATAAAAGTAAAGAATGAAATCATAGCGCATATCCCTGAACAGGAATATGGTTTTCCGTATTTTGGATTTGGGAACGGGTAGCTGAAGGAACTTTGCCTGCTTCATTTTACAAGTCATTCGGGGATGTCTCTAAAATATTTGCTAACAAAATGTTAATGTATTCTAAAAACACCTAATTTTCTCTTTTAAAACTAAATCAATCTACACATGAGAAAGATTAACATCACCCTGATCGCTATTCTCGTTCTGTTAGCATCCTGTCAAAAGGAAAATTTAAAAAATGTATCTCCCGCAGATAGCGGAGATGATGACTCACCTACCATGATTACAAAACGGTCATGCGGCACACAGGAAGCCTTGCAACAGCAAATGGCAGAAGACCCCACGTTAGCCAAACGAATGGATGATATAGAAAAGTACACACAAAAGGTAATAAAAGGTGAACTACCTGACCGTCTTGTAAATGGCGTAATCACTATACCTGTTGTGGTTCATGTGGTGTATAAGACCGCAGCTCAAAATATTAGTGATGCCCAGGTACAATCACAAATTGATGTGTTGAACGAGGATTTTGGAAACACCAATGCAGACAACTCCAAAATTCCCTCACTGTTTCAGCCGGTAGACGCAACTGTCGGTATTAAGTTTACTCTTGACAGGGTTATCAGAAAAGCAACTACCAAGAAAAGCTTCGGCACAAATGACGCCGTAAAAAAATCACAGACTGGTGGTGACAACGCAGTAGATGCAACGACCTACCTGAACATATGGGTTTGTAACCTCAGCAGTGGCCTGTTAGGATATGCACAGTTTCCCGGCGGAAGCGTAACTACCGATGGCGTTGTAATTTTATACAGCGCATTCGGCAGGACAGGCACATTAATTCCTGCTTACAATCTTGGCCGGTCGGCCACTCACGAAGTGGGCCATTGGATGAACCTTCGTCATATATGGGGAGACGCAAACTGCGGTAATGATCTTGTTGATGATACCCCGGTTGCTAATACTGCTAACTATGGCTGCCCATCTTATCCGCATTTAAGCACCTGCACGGGTAAGCCAACTGAGATGACCATGAATTATATGGATTATACTGATGATGCATGTATGTATATGTTTTCAACTGGCCAGAAAGGCCGTGTCAACGCCGTATTTGCTCCCGGCGGACCCAGAGCTAAAATGGCTCAGTAAAAAAATTAATTGCTTATAAAAAGGCTGCTCATTAATGGGCAGTTTTTTTATTGTTATAAGAAGGCCTGAATGTTCTTTATTAAATTGGAAAAAAATGATTGAATTGATTAAGAGAAGGAATGTTATGATGTTACAATAAACACCCCAATTCATTCCTTTCAATATCTTCACATCAACAATTAAAACCCTATGCGACAATTTTTCACCGTTCTCATTTTATTTTCCGTAACAACATCCTTTGCACAAACTTCTAAACAAACTGACAGTATAAGTCTTTGTTTCAATACCTATAAAGTGCCGGCAGGTTGCGCTGCACCATCGGAGTACCAGCTTGAGTGCGACGATTATAAAATGATTTGGCTGTATGTAACTGAAGACATGTTGCAAACAATGCCCGCCCAGTTCGTTGACCAGGTAACGGAAGGAATGAAAAAAGTTAAAAAGGAAACCATAACCTGCTACCTCCTTGATAAGGAAGTACAGGGCTGTAAGCTAAGTTATAAAAGAGATAATGAAACAGCATACCAGTTAATCGCTTATGGTGTCGTTAACGGACAGCCGGTTATCGTTCAATTGGGACTAACCAATGATCCCAAAACAAATGAAGACATACCGGAATTTCCCCGGCAAATTATCCGGTTGACAAAATAAAAACCGCAGATACAAAGGCGTTTCCAAAGAATTGTAATGAGAAACACTTAATATTATTATAGTTAATTCTTAATAATGTCTTCTAAATTTTTCATCTTAAATAATTTCTGATGGGAATTATGTTTTTTGGAACAAAGAAAGTACATGTCGGAATTGACGAACAGGTGATTTATTGTCAATCATGTGAAGGAGAATATATGGCCGACTTAATGATACTGAGCAGTTATTTTCACATTTGGTATTTGCCCCTATTCCCGGTTTCAAAGGAGGTTAATATCGTTTGTCAAAACTGCGGATTGAAAAATTATGGACTTCCCCTTAATTCAAAGGTCATTAAGAATTATGCAGAGTTAAGTCGTAAGTTCAAGCATCCCTGGTTCACCTACCTGTTTATTGGGTTAATTATTTTTTTAATAGTAATGTCTGCTATCTATTCATAAACAGGCATAATAAATTCCGGTTTTTGGAATGATCCTATTTCTTCTTTTTTGAAGATTTTGCTCTTTTATTAAAATCCAAAGCAAGGTCAATCCAGTAATTAAAATCTTTTTTAGATGTCATTCCAGTTTCGTCAATCATTACGAAACCGCTCATGGGACGTTTTGTAAAAATCATTGTTTTGCAACCGGGCTTTTTTATTGCCTTATCATGTAGAGCAGGATCAATGCGGCACATCAACTCATCTTTAATAATACCTACGCACATTTTATCATTATACATAAAGGTTAGGCCTCCCATCATTTTTTTCTCTTCGATGTTTGGAAGACCGGCAAGCTTTTCACGAATCCTGTTTGCTAATTTTTCATCGTAAGCCATAGGTCCGGTTATTGGTTTATAATAGCAAAGTTAAGCAGTTTAATAAGAAGGTTATACGTTCAGCAATTTTTCTACTTCATGCCGGTACATACGGCTGATGGGCAATTCATGTTTGGCTATTTCGATGGTATCGCTGGTAAAAGATTCGATTTTATTTATCGCAACAATAAAAGAACGGTGAATTCGTACAAAATTATTTTTCGGCAACATTTCTTCTAATGAAGAGATAGACTGCTTTGTAACAATATTTCTGGAAGGAGTTACCACTTTAATATAATCCTTAAGGCTTTCAACATATAAGATATCATCCAGCAAAATTTTAAGATTTTTTCTGTCTGCACGCAAATTGATAAACGCATTTTGTGGCCCTTGCTGGTCGGGATTGAATTCTGTTTCCGGTATTTTAAAACTCGTTTCCATTACCTTGTTTACTGCTTTTAAAAAGCGCTCAAATGAAATGGGTTTCAGTAAATAATCGACAGCATCCAATTCAAATCCTTCTACAGCAAACTTTCTATAGGCGGTTGTGAAAATAACCTTCGGTGGGTTTTTAAGGGTACGTATTAAATCTGTGCCAAGTAAATTAGGCATTTGAATATCTAGGAATAATAAGTCGATACTTTGATGTCTCAAAAAATTTAATGCTTCCACTGCATCTGCGCAAGTGCCCGCCAGCTCAAGGTTTTGAACAGAAGCAATATACTTTTTTAGCACATCTAATGCCGGTGGTTCATCATCCACTGCAAGGCAGCTAATTTTATTATCGTTGGCCATACAATGCAGATTTTTTTTTCATTATTATTTATAGCTGAAACTGAACTCCTAAAAAAATCTGGTAATCTCCCGAGCCACCCGGCCCAACTGTATAAACGCCGGTAATATCGGAAACCTTCTTGTCAACCAGGTTTTGCTTTATCGAATGAGCAATGGTAAAAGGAACATACGTGTACAGGGTTGCCTTTTTTAGTTTGTAAATTACACCGGGTTCCGCAGATAAAGTATAGCCTGCACGACGGGTTCCGTTATTTTCTCCTATGAGGTCACGAACAGGAGAACCTTCATCTCTTAGCCCGGCTGAGAAACTCCAGTTCTCAGTATTAAAATTTATACCAACCCTGAAAGAGTACACATCGGGTACACTGTTTTCCAATCCACCGGCCGCTATTATAACCGGTGATGGTGGTTTACCCGTTGTATATTGGGTACCGTTTTGATCCCTTGGATTTATGAGGTAATAAAAGTTTCCATAAACACCCACATTATGGTTAGCGCTGAAAAAATAAAATGTATTGATCTCTGTTATAATTCCGGTTCCGCCATCGCCCAACTGGATTGCGGGATTAACCGCCGATAAAACTCTTGTTGTATCATCCCTATAAAAATAATCCTGGTACTTGTAATCGCCCGTTGGCAATTTAACACCCAACCCTACCTGTATATTTCCTTGCTGAGTTACCCGTGGCTTTAGTAACCATTTATAAGCGGTAAAGCGAACGTCACCGATACCAAAAGTGTGGGTGGTATGTCTTTGGGTATTTGGGCCTCCATGCTCAAGAGTGCTGGACCTGCTGTTAGATGAAACAGGCAGGCTAAAGTCAAAGGACCACCCGTTATTAAACAAACGTGTTACTCCAATATCCATGGAATAAGATTTAATAATATTCTGGTTGGGCTTAGGTGTCTTTAGATCCACCTTTTCTTTAAAGTCCCGATAGGCCTTGAAGTAGCGGGTGTTAATGTTTACCTGCCACTGGGATGTACTAAAAGCGTTGCTGGTGAGATTGTATTGTCCAAACCCTGAGATGTTGCGGACGGCAATACAACCCTGCGATTGTGCAGTATTGGCAAAAACACAAGAAAAAGCTGCGATTATGATAATTGTTTTCATGATAAAAAATTTAATAATGAATACTTGGTTTAAGAATAGTTTGCACAGGAATATTGATCGAATTTTTCTCAGTGTTTAAAGTTTTTTCTTTTTCTAAATAAAGTTTCAGGTAAACAGAAAAAGTGTTATCGGTAGTATTGATATTTAAGTGATGCATTTCCGGGTAAAGTAATTCCAGTCTTTTTCTAACATTTGAAAGACCCAATCCTTTTTTATTTTTTGGAAACGAAGATGGAGGCGGCTTACTATTACTTAAATTAAAGTCGAGGGCGTTTTCATTTATATTTATAATCAAATGCATCCATTGCTTTCCCCGCATGAGGCTGGCTCCATGCTTAAAGCAGTTTTCAACAAAGGGAATCATCAGCAATGGAACAATCATACAATTTGTGCAATCGCCGTTTACATGCATCTGTATATCCAAGCGATCACCGTAACGTACTTTTTCAAGGCCTATGTAATCCTGTATTAACTGAATTTCTTTTTCTACCGGAACCAAAGAGCGATCACAATCTGTAATCATGTATTGAAGCATATCTGATAGTTTCTGAACAAGCTCAGCCGCTAAAGGAGACTTGGTTAATGTGAAAGAATATATATTGTTGAGTGTATTAAATAAAAAGTGCGGATGAATTTGTGCTTTTAATAATTGTAATTCGGCACTGGTTTTTTCTCTTGTAAGTTGTTCATTTTCCAGTTCTTTAAGGTGCCAGTTTTTCAAAGTTTTTAAAGAAATAAACAAGCCACACACGAGGGGCGCATTACCAAACAGCCTGATGAGGGATCCCCTGAGATATAAAAAAGGTTGCTCCGGCGTATTGCCTATTGCATGGGTAAATTTTTTGGCAATAAGGGTGTATAAAAAATTATAGCCCGCCAGGATAAATACCAGCATGACAAGGCTCCCGGCAAAAGACAAATATTTCTTTTTCATAAAAAACCTGGGGACGACGTAGTATGCCAAAGCATAGGTGAATAATATATTATGAAATAGTCCCCAAACCATTGAGCTTATCAATAACAGTGTAATTGAATTCCAAAGATTGTCCGGTGGAAATAAAAAGCTCATTCGTACAACCTGGTATACGTAAAAAGTACCCCAGAAAACAAGGTGTCTTTTAATTCGCAGAGACCGTTTATTAGAAAATATTAAATTATATATTTTCATTTGAGGTTGTTACTGTTTGCAATTCTTTTTTCAAAGACAACTTATGTAGAGGAAAATTATTCTCTCTATCACGAATTTTTCGACCATCTGTTGTTACGGGCTTTTGTAATTCAATTTTCAGGGACACTAAGAAACTATTTTCTGTAGAATTTATAGACAGTTGATGTCTAGCAGGGTACAGTAAATTCAATCGCTTCTGAACATTTAAAAGCCCAATGCCGTTCTTATGTTCAGGTTTTTTAGATTGCGATGGTTTGCTGTTGCTAAGATCAAGTTCAAGGTGGTTGTCATTGATATTTATAATCAAATGCATCCATTGCTTTCCCCGCATCAGGCTTGCCCCATGCTTAAAGCAGTTTTCAACAAATGGAATCATGAGTAAGGGTGCAATGGTGCAGTCATGGAAATCGCCATTTACATGCATCTGTATATCCAAACGATCACCATAACGTACTTTTTCAAGACCGATATAATCTTTAATCAATTGAATTTCTTTTTCTATTGGAACCAGTGAGCGATCACAATCTGTAATCATATATTGCAGCATGTCCGATAATTTTTGAACGAGCTCGGATGCTAAAGGAGATTTGGTAAGTGTGAAAGAATATATATTATTGAGCGTATTGAATAAGAAGTGGGGATGAATTTGTGCTTTTAATAATTGTAATTCGGCATTGGTTTTTTCTCTTGTAAGCTGTTCATTTTCCACTTGCTTCAAATGCCATTTTTTTAGTGCCTTGACGGATAATAAAAATGCGGTAATTAGCGGCGCATTACCAAAGATTCGTACTATAGCTCCTCTTAAATATATATAAGGCTGTTCCTTCGTAGTGCCAATAGCATGCGCAAATTGTGTTGTTATAAGATTGTATAATACGTTTAATCCAAAAACAAAAATGTATAAAAGCAAAATACCTACGATAAAATGAATGTATTTCTTTGTAATAAAGAACCTTGGAACCAGGTAGTAAACAATAGTATAAGAAAAAATAATTAGGTGGAATACACCCCACGTTAATCCGTTTATCAATAGAAATGGTGCCTTTTCCCAAATCTTCTCCGGTGGAATTAGAAAACTCATCCTCACAACCTGGTAAACGTAAAAGAACGCCCAAAAGATCACGTGTCTTTTTATGCGACTTGATTTCTTGTCAGAAAATATGATATTATATATTTTCATAAGTATCGCTGGTTGTTTGTAGTTCTTCCGCCGTTGTTTGAAGAATATGTAATGGAAGATTTTTTAAATAGATAGTGACGTTCCCTGGAATGGATTCGATGTCAAAATGATGGTTGGCGGCGTATAGGTTATTCAATTGCTTTTGAATACCTGCAAATTTTTCATTCAATTCAAAAGGCTCAAAGAAATGATTGTCGAACGTTGTGTAGGTCATTTGTAAATCAAGGTGATTCTCTTTAATATCAATATTTAGTATCGAAGTATATTCCTCCCGGAACCTTGAAGGAAAATATTCAAAACCTGCTTCAACAATTGATAACAGGATCAAAGGCGTTAAACATTTACGGGCAGCATCACCCGTGATTACAGTATTCATTGGTAAATTTTCGGAACCGGAGTTTTCCTCAAGAGCTATATAATCCTGTATCATTCCCAGTTCCTTTTCGAGCATTACAAACTGCTGGTCACTTTCGTATAAAATATAGCTTAATAAGTCAGCCACCTGTAATATTAGTTTTGGTGAGCGTGGAGACCCGTTAATAATGTGCTGCTTTACCGCGTGTAACGAATGAAAAAGAAAACGCGGGTTAATTTGAATTTTTAATAGCTGTAATTCCGAGTTTATTTTTTGTTGTGCCAGCGCTTCATTCTCCCTTTGTTTCATGAACCAATTTTTGGCAATTTTTATTCCTCCTGTCATTGCAAGTATGATTACCGATACAAAACCGCCATTTACTATTCCATGATATTTATTAACTGCAAATGTTATTTGGTTATATGGCAGTTTCAATTCAAAATGTTCATACAAAATACCGGAGTAGTAACACCCGAAAAAATTAAATAACAATAATCCAACGGTTGCAATAAAAAACCATGAGTAACGCGATTTAAAAAGCAGCGTGGGAATTACAGTCCCGATGAAAATATATACCGATACTAAGTAGACAGGCAGGAAGTAAGAAATATTTATTAAGCTTTCCAGGGGTGTTCGCGGAGTTAAGGCTTCATTAACTCCCGGCACTAAAAGACTTTGTATAAAAAAGTGAATTCCAAATACCAGCCAAAAACAAAAATGCCGTAAAACCCATATGGAAGATTTATTGGAAAATATGAAATCGTAGCCGGTCACATGATGAATTGTCTTTAAAGTTATGCTTCGCTTTTCTCATTTTATAGTTTTCAATGCATCTATTCTACGGTCTGCGCAATTTCAGCGACGAATGACATTTGTCGACAATGAATTAAGAAAGAGGCCGTAAAGACATATTGATATTCCGGGAGTTACTTTTTTTTATCTTCTCCTCAAGGCCAATTGGGTTGCAGTCGGATACATTAAAGGCTGTATAACTATATAGAAAAATAAAAGCAAAAATAAAATTAAAGATCACCCAGGCCAATGATCCCGCAAGTGAATACAGCATATCGTTTTTTCTAAAGTAAACAGTTTAGAGATCCCACAAAAGCATTCCTTCATTTTCATAGATGAACAGCATTTGTCGACAATGAGTTGAAAAAACAATATTAAAAAGGCTACCTGTTTGCTGAAAGTTCCAGTTTGTCGAAATATCGAAAAGCCAGCAATCGGGATAAATATTTTTAAGCCATCAATCACTTAAAATTTACAGTTATGAAAAAATTATTTTACCTGTTGGCAATTGCTATTATGATAATAGCCGGTAATAGTTGCCAGAAGTTTGATCTAAGGGGAATTTATAATCATCACCAGAATGAACGGTCGGATGCCAATGTGGCTACAGACTGGTATAAGCTGCAGTTAAATATTTTACTCGAAAGAAATTCCGCGTTAAATGGAGTGTATTTTGGGTATATCGGGATTGGCTTGTACGAGGCTGTGCGGTATGGAAGCAATAATTCGGCAAGCCTTTCTTCAAAGCTTAACCAGATGCCTGAAATGCCGGCCAAAGAAAACAATGTAGTTTATAACTGGCAGGTAAGCGCTAATGCGGCAATGGCAGCCATGGTTCGTTCATTATACACCGGGTTAACCACGGCCAATATGACCAGCATCGATTCACTGGAAAATGCCTACAACGAAAAATTGCAGTCTACAACTGGCTCCGGTGTCTTTGACCGTTCACAGGCATTCGGCAGAAGTATAGCTACTGCAATTCACAACTGGTATCTTACGGATGATTTTAATCCCTCAAACGCAGGTTATGTTCCTCCCGTTTTTGATGGCGCATGGGTACCTACGCCTCCCGCTAACGCAAATGGCGTACTGCCTTATATTGGAACGGCACGCACCTGCCTGGCTTCCAACCTGGAAATTTTAGCACCTCCGCCCATTTCTTTTTCTGAAGATGTTAATTCTGATTTTTACAAAATGGTAAAGCAGGTTTATGATGTATCACAAACACTTACGACCGCTCAACAGAACACAGCCTTGTATTGGGTGGACCAGGGTAACGGTGTTGGATATACGCCCGCCGGCCATGACATGGCTATTGTAACCGAGGCTATAGAACAAACCAATTCCAGCCTGGCGGTTGCCGCTGAAACCTATGCCAAAGCCGGTATTGCAGAGCGTGACGCCTCGATTGTTTGTTTCCGGTCGAAGTATCACTACAATTTAATAAGGCCAATTACCCTCATCCAAAAATGGTTTGACCCTAACTGGTTTTCATTTATAATTACGCCGCCGCACCCGGAATATCCTGCAGCACATGCATATGTAACAGGTTCAGTTATGCAGGCCGTTTCAAAGGTATTGGGCGATCATGTAAGGGTTACGGATCGCTCCTATGTTTTTCGTGGATGGGCTCCAAGAACATTCAATACAATATTTGCAGCCGCCGAAGAGGCGGGAATTTCGAGACTGTATGGTGGCATACATTATCTTCCTTCAATTAACATAGGGTTATCATTAGCTAAAGAACTTGGTAACAGGGTAGGGAATATAAATTTGCATTAACTGGTTATCGATTCCGGTTTCATGGTATTAATAAAATGGCAGAACATTTCGTTCTGTCATTTTTATTATTAAACAAATGCAGATAAAATCATTGGCTTAGATCAATTGCCAATCCATTTGTAATTAAATTAAATAAATCAATTCGTAGGGAAAGTAAATATAAAATTGCCTCAGGAGAAAAACTGTAACCTCGTGGACGGCCTATTGAAAGTCCCTTTTTATTCAACTCTGTACTTTCCTCCACGTTTAAGTCCGATATTTTTCTAAGGAACAATTTTAACGGAGGTTGTTCATTAAAATTTTTCATGACTACCTCATTATTCTTCAAACGAATCAAATAAGAATTTTCATTAACGCCAACTAATTCTCCAAGATTAGTGGTACAGCCAATGTACAAATGAAGATATCCATCGATTTTCATGAACCCGGTTTTAAAATTATTTTTTTGCAGATAATGCCACCTTTATACCCAGGCCGATCAAAATAACTCCTGTTATTTTTTGCTGCAACCGCCAAAACCTTTGATTGTTTTTTATAAAATTACTAGTCTTTCCCAACACGCAGGCGACTACAATAAGCACAAATGTGTCCTGTAAATCGAACCATAAACCCAGGGAGAAAAGCTGTATTTTATAAAGAGGTGAATCAATGCGGATAAACTGTGGCAGGAAAGACAAAAAGAATAACGCAACTTTTGGATTAAGCGCATTTGTAATAATTCCTTGTTTGAGTAATCTCCATTTGTCAACATTGGGTAAGGATATAATTTCTTTATCAAAATTTGACTTCGTTATAAAAGTTTTTATTCCGAGGTAAACTAAATAGCCGGCCCCAAGATATTTTATCAATTCAAAAAGAAAAGCTGATTTCATAATTATTATTGATAGTCCAAAAACCGCGGCAAGAATATGCACGAAACAGCCAATGAAAATACCGGCTGCTGAAATTATTCCTGCTTTAATTCCTTGCGAAATACTTCTTGAAGCAACATATATCATATCGTTGCCGGGCGTGAGATTAAGCAGGAGCGAAGCAATAAAAAATAAATAAAGGTTTTGAATGTGGAACATTGACGACATTTTGGAATTTAAAATTACTATCGGTAATCATATAAAGATCCATTTTAAGGGTCTTCTGTTTTACTTTATCCATTTTCGACAGTTTGCTTCATTGTATCGCCATTTGTCACCCAACGACAATGAATTAATAAACGGGTTGCAATCCGGCAGATTATTGTTTGAAAATACGATACCGTCGAATTTAAAAAAACCAGGCAATCGTGCAGAATATTTTTGAATTAGCAATCATTTAAAAAATTTTACAATCATGAAAACAACAATTATTTTTCGCATCAGCATGGCAATATTATCAATGTCTGTGGCACTCACTTCATTTGCCCAAAAAGATTTCAACAATGAATCCGCCTACCAGGCTTTCTCCAGGTGTGATCAGCAAAAGCCTGCATGCTTTAGATAATAGCTATTTGAGTTCTGAAACAAAAAGTATCAATGAAAAAGCCGCCAAATATTTTAAAAAGAATTTTCATCACGTAAATAACTTAATGTGGTCTCATGTTGGTGAAAATTTATTGGCGCAATTTTCTACGGGCGAAACAAAATCCCGCCTGTTATTTAACAAAAAGGGAAACTTAATCTATTCTATCGTTTTTTATAACGAGGAAGAATTACCCGGTGACATACAAAATATCGTAAGAGATTTCTACCAGCTTTATACCATTACCAGCGTTGCTAAAGTTGAAGAAGATAACAGGCAAATCTGGGTTGTAAAACTTTCAGGTAAGTCATCTTATGTTACGGCGAGAGTAGAAAACGATGAGATAGAAGAAGTAGAAAATTTTAGAAAAGGAGATTAAGTCATGATTCGTTAAGCGTATTTAAAACCGTTCTTTTAAACAAGAGCGGTGTTTTTATTTATAATGTTTCTTAAAACCAAAAATGCTCCTCGAAAAAATTTACTTTTGCACTTCAAAATCCGCATACCTCATTAGGACAGGATACAAATTTCTTTTAATGGATAAAGGCCCAATTTCAACATTTATAGAACATCATTATAGACATTTTAATGCAGCCGCTTTAATGGATGCTGCCAAAGGATATGTAACGCATATTAATGAAGGTGGTAAAATGATGGTAACGCTTGCAGGCGCCATGAGCACTGCAGAGCTTGGAATTTCATTCGCCGAAATGATACGGCAGAATAAGGTTGCCATCATTAGTTGTACCGGGGCAAATCTTGAAGAAGATATTATGAATCTTGTAGCGCATAGCCATTACAAAAGAGTGCCCAACTACCGTGATTTAAGCCCTAAAGAAGAGTGGGATTTGCTGGAGAATAATTATAACCGCGTAACCGATACCTGTATTCCTGAAGAAGAGGCGTTTAGAAGATTGCAACAGCATATTCATAAAATATGGAAAGATGCAGATGATAAGAACGAAAGATATTTTCCACATGAGTACATGTATAAAATGTTATTGAGCGGTGTATTGGAACAGTACTATGAAATTGATCCAAAAAATAGTTGGATGCTTGCTGCTGCACAAAAAAATATTCCCATTGTTGTTCCCGGCTGGGAAGATAGTACGATGGGAAATATTTTTGCATCCTACATTATTAAGAAAGAATTGAAGGCATCCACTATGAAAAGCGGCATTGAATATATGGTTGAGTTGAGTGACTGGTATAGAAAAAATTCTTCGGGAAAAGGTGTTGGTTTTTTTCAAATAGGCGGTGGTATTGCGGGAGATTTTCCCATATGCGTAGTACCCATGATGTATCAGGATTTGGAATGGCACGACGTTCCTTTCTGGAGTTATTTCTGCCAGATTTCTGATTCAACCACTTCATACGGATCTTATTCAGGGGCCGTTCCGAATGAAAAAATTACCTGGGGTAAATTAGATATTCATACACCAAAATTTATTGTAGAGAGCGATGCTACAATTGTTGCTCCGCTAATATTTGCATGGGTGCTGAGATGGTAAACCTCACCCCAACCCCTCTCCAAAGGAGAGGGACATGGCTTTTAAATTATCCGATAATGTTTCCAGATAAAAATTTTTCTCCACAACAGGTTGCCGCCATTATTTGTTTTCCGGTTGGCTTACTGGCAGCTATACCTTTATTTTTTTATGAGAAAAATATTTTTCCCGCTTTGACTGTTTTTATTTTAGTAAGCCTGGTAGCGTATATTTTTATTAATTACATGATTCGCCGGTTTATTTACCGGAAAATAAAAATTATTTATAAACTTATTTACCAAACCAAAGCGAGTAAGCGTGAGGAATTTTACTATAAAAATATTTTACCGCAAAAATCAATTGAAGAGGTAAGTGATGATGTGGAGCAATGGGCAGTACAACGTAAAGAAGAAATTGAAATTCTTAGAAAAAATGAAGATTTCAGGAAGGAGTTTTTACTCAACCTGTCACATGAATTAAAGACGCCCATTTTTGCGATACAGGGCTATGTTGACACATTACTCAACGGAGCGCTCAACAACCCGGAAGTCAACATAAAATTTTTAAGCAATGCTTCGAAAAATATTGACCGCCTTGTAAACCTTGTAGATGATTTGGATGAAATTACAAAGCTGGAAAGTGGCGAGCAATTATTATACACACAAAATTTTGTTATCCAGGATATTATTAAAGAAGTATTTGAATCGCTTTCCATAAAGGCTGATGAGAAAAAAATAAAATGTTTTATAAAAAAAGGATGCGAATTGCCCCTCACAGTTTTTGGAGATAAAGAAAAAATAAGGCAGGTTGTTATTAACCTTACCGATAATGCAATAAAATATGGAAAGCAGAATGGAAACATCGAGGGAAGCGCCTATAAAATTGATGGTAAAAAAATACTGGTTGAAATAAGTGATAATGGCCATGGAATTGCGGACGAACATCTGCCCAGGATTTTCGAAAGATTTTACCGTACTGATCTTGCAAGAACACGTAAGGTTGGTGGAAGCGGACTTGGATTGTCTATTGCAAAACACATTATAGAAGCGCACGCCGAAACAATACACGTAAGAAGTAAAACTGATGTAGGCACTACTTTTGGATTTACTTTACCTTCTGCAAGAACCTCCACTTGACTGTTCCCGCCTGCGTTAAGACAGATTTGACAACTTTTTGAAAGTTGTCAAATCTTAAAGCTTCCACCCGGACCAACGCCTGAATATTTTATCAAAAAATATCCAGCATATAATTGCAGATAATACACCAATAATGGACCCTGCAAGTACATCATCCAAAAAATGCTGCGCAAGATAAATGCGGCTATACCCCACCAATGTTGCGGTTGCTAAAAATAATGACGAATAATTTTTGTTCCTGGCAAAAAAACTTAGAACAGCAGCGAGGGCAAAGGCCGACGCGGTATGTCCTGATGGGAAAGCATGAAGGTTGTGAAGTGTTACATCTTCAATAAAGTATTGATAGGAGCTGTCTTTTAATAAGACGGCAGGCCTCGCTTCGACAATAAAATATTTTAGAACCTGCGCAATAATTCCTGAAATTGCATAGCTGCTTATAACCATCAGGCCCAGGAATCGCCGGTTAAAAATAAAAAGTAACAGGCCTGTTGCTATACAGAAAATACCGTCTCCTAACCAGGTGAAAATGATAAAAAACCAGGTAAAAAAATTATTGTGATAGGGATTTAGAAAATAAAATCCATTTGCTTTCGACAAAAAAAGCAAAATAAAAACCGCTATTAAAAAGAAGAGAAGAAACAGCAGGAAAAATAAACGGTTTTTTTTATACAATAATAATAAGGTCATGTAATGTTTGCGATTCGGTCGCTTCAAAAATAATGAAACGACAATAGACTATTTGCACTTTATTTTTTGCGGATTGACTAGAATAAAAAAAACCACCCAACAGGATTGTAGGGTGGTACAGCATGAGAAAATCTGTTTTTGCTTACGGAAATCCTTGAACGATATGTTTCATTCTTTAATGGTGCAATTTAACCGCCCGGTGTTTTTTGAAATTTAAATGAGGATTATGTTATAATTATAACCCACATATAAATATTTACAATATTGTCCGACTAAAAATCTTTTATCTGGCTGAGATGCAGGCTGCCATTAACTTTCACGGCCCCTCTCCTTCGGAGAGGGGGTTGGGGGTGAGGCCAATGGGAGCAAGACTCTCACCAGTTTAGTTGGACAACAGTGAATATTTAAAAACTTTTACTTCTAAAAAAAAGCAACCGTAGTTGCTTTTAAAAATTGATGTTTTAATTAAATTTTGTCCATCCTTTAAACCATGTATCTCCGCTTCCCACCGCACCCCTGTAACTTACAGGTGTAAATCCGTGTAAAAGAGCGGCATGAGAAAATTGAGCGCCTTCCAATGCAGGAGAGCCCGCTAACGGTGTAAAATCAGGGCTGTCGTAATTATAAGCGGCGGTAAGTTTCACGTCATCGTTTGTTTCAAGAATGGTATTGCCATTTGCCGTCATATTGAACCATTCCAATATTGATTCATTCGTTGCTCCTGTGGGTGTAGCTGTGCTTGGTGCATACTTTACAGGTGTGTTGCAGCCACCGATAATTGTATTTTGTACAAACAAGTTGTCAGGAATGTTAGTATCGGTAGGATATCCTTTGCTCGCATCAATTAATAAACCAACAGGCCATCCCATAATGATGGAGTTGAAAATTGATTCAGATGAATTCCTGCGAATTTGTGCTCCCGCAAGAAAAAGATTACTGCCTAAATTGCTTAAAGTTTGTCTTGGGCCTACTACCGTCATATTACTGAAAACAGCTTTTGTTTGCGGAGTAAGTTGGCTGCCGTTTGCATCATTATCACTTTCAAAGGCTTCAGATTTAGAAATATCCGCAACCGCAGAATCTCTTAAACAAATTCCAAATTGAACTGTGCCTGAAAAACCATTGTCCGTGTCAAAGTCATCATCCAGTGTTCTGAAAGAAATAAGATGCTTACAATTTACAGTGCCGCCAAACCATTCAATTGAATCATCATTAGCATAAGAGACCTGTACATAATCTATGGTAGTACCGCTCCCTACTCCACCAAAAGTTAACCCGTTAATTTCTTTATCAGGCAAAAAAGCATAGCCCGCATATTCAATACGCACGTATCTTAAGATACCGCTGTTATCAGCAGGATTCTGTGCCTGTGTGATAGGAGTACCGTATAATCCAAGCCCATCGCTGTTATTAACGCCCCCTTCAATTTCACCAATACCCTGTACGCCATTGAAAGATGCATTGGTAGGGGCATTACCCAATAAAATAACACCAGACCAATCACCACGTTGAGGAGTAGCCGCTTCTGATGTGAAAACAATTGGCTTATCGGCAGTGCCATCTGCTATGATTTTTGAGCTGCGGGTAATAACCAGGCCACCTTGCTTGTTTAGTTCACCAACTATTTTTGTACCAGGCTCAATTGTAAGAATTGCGCCGTTAGTAACGTACACCAGTCCACGCAGTTTATAAGTATAAGCAGCCTTAAGTGTAAGGTTTTGAGAAATTCTTCCTTCAAGAATCGTATTTACAGAAGTAGAGTCGCCGGTGCCGCCACCGTTGTTACCGCCGTTACCATTTCCATCCACTTCAATTTTGCGGCAGCCGGTGGTAACTAAACCTATGAATGCCGCTAAGTAAAATAACTTTTTCATGCTTTGATTTTTTGTTTTTTGCTGTTTGCCAACAGGCAGGTTTAAATTTTGATTATTATTTTATGTTATAAGAAAATGAAACACTTATTGCAGAGCCGTATTTACGTTTTATCACTAATAAATCAGTTCCATCGTATTTCCTGTTATTGTTTACATCGAGGTAAAAATTATTATCCTGGTTTAATACGTCGGAAACATTTAACTTAATCTCTCCTGTATTTTTAATAACCTTTTTTGCAATTTGAAAATCAAGCAGCGGGCGGTGTTCCTCCGTTACCGGCGCAATATCATTTCCACCTACATAATAAATCCTGTCGCCAATTTGATTGAACAGCAAAGTTGTATTGATACCCTGCTTTTCAATATCATATTGCAAAGCTGCATTTATTACATATGGGCTTTGCCCCTGCATCGGGCGATCAAGGTTTGCGCTTCCCTTTTTAACTCTGTTATATATGTAAGAAATATTGGTTTGGAAAGTGAAATTCTTTAATGCATCGGCAAAATCAAGTTTTTTTCTAAACTCTAATTCCGCACCAAAGCTGTAAGCATTGTCGGCATTTATATAATTAAATGTGCTTGAGCCGCCGGTTCCGCTTTGATTAAAAAATAATTCAATAGGATTTTTAAAATATTTATAGAATACCCCTACGGTAAATAGTTCACCGGAACGTGGATAAACCTCGTACCTGATATCAGCATTTGAAACTTTTGTACGTTCTAAAGTTTTATTTCCTGTTACCGTTGCGCCCAAATCAAAGTCATAAAATGCAAAATCACTCAATTCTCTAAACTCAGGCCTGATGACGGTTTGAGACCCTGATAATCTCAGGTTGGTTTTATTATTTAATTTATAAGTAAGGTTTGCCCCGGGTAAAAAATCTAAAACTTCTGTATGCAGGTGGCGACGATCACTCTGGCGAAGACTGCCGATTACCTGGTCATAATTTTCAAAACGTAAGCCATAGGTAGCTCTCAGCTTATCAGTAAACTGGTTATCTAACTGAAGGTATGCTGCATTTAAAATTGTATTGGCGATATAACGGTACTGGTCACCCGAAATTTCATTGAAAGCAAATTTGTTATTAAATCCATTTCCAAAATTTTCGGGGCTAAAAACTTTATCGGCAGGAAGTTCTGTGAGTGCCGGGTTATTCGTTGGCAGGTACACTGCAAAAGGCCTTGAATCAAATAACCGATCTTTTACCTGGAAAAAATATCCACCTTTTATGGATTGACTAAGATTAAAGAATTTGAATGATTTGGTAATATCCCCACCTGCGGAGTAATTGTAGTCATTCAAAAATCCATAATACCTGCTGCCGCTCTTCTGCGAAGTTTTTGAAGGGCCAATTAATAAAAAGTAATGATTGTTAACATCTTCCGGATCCTGATCGTATTGAATCCTTCTTTGGTCGGGAATATATTGATCAAGAATATTGAAGCTGCCAAACCAATGCAATTTCGCTTTATACTTTACCAAATTATGATCACCCGCAATGCTGGTATTAAAAAAAGTATTCGTTTTTAAAGCGAGTTCTGTTGCCCTTATGTTTTCACCTTCAAAGGAATTAAAATCAAAATCTTTACCCGTTCTTGAAGTAACATAATTGGTAGCATTTACATTGAAAAGATTTTTTATCGAAATTTTATTATTGCTGCCTAACTGCAAAGTAAAATTTGACAATCCACCCCAAAGGATATCCTGGCTGTATTTTTTATCGCTATAATCATAAGTAATAAATGGCAAATTATCCTGTACGCCAAACAGTCTGTTATTAATATAATCGGTACGCCTGTTGGATTGAATATAGTTAATAGCAAACACAGCCCCGAGCTTATTATTATTCCCAAGCTTTTGATTAAAGCCGCCACTTAGTTGAAAATTTTTATTGAGAACAGGAGTAAAATTTGAAGAATTTTTATCAGGGCTCCACACATTTTTAAAAAGCTTTCCGAGTTCAGTTTTCCTGGTAGCATCCATTTCATTGTACTTTGATTTTACAGGTAACTCAGAAGGTATTTCCCTGAAACCGTCATCCATTCCAAGCCAATCAAGCTTACCACCTTTGTAGGTATAAAAATCTTTGCCAATAGTTTGTGTATTAAAACCTGTTCCTATAACTATATTCAGGTAATTTTTGGCAGGTACATCTTTCGTGTTAACCTGTACAAGTCCTCCCGCCCATTCACCGGATAGTTCAGGTACGAAAGCTTTATTAATAACAATATTGTCAATCATACCTGCCGGAAAAATATCAAACGAAAAAGTTTTTCTGTCGGGCTCCGTTGTTCCTAATAAAATTCCATTAAGCATCGTTGCGTTGTACCGATCATTTAAGCCCCGAACGATAATATATTTTCCTTCCTGTATAGAAGTACCCGGTATTCTTTTTAAAACTTCACTGGTGTTTTTATCGGGAGAGCGTTTTATACTTTCTGCTGATACAACCTGGGCAACTGTATTGGTATTTTTTTGGTAGGCGATTAATGCGGCAGTTGTTTCCTCCCTGCGTGTGGTCCGTATTACAATTTCGGCTTCTGTTTTTGTTGCACTTTCCATAACCACGTCAAGATTGGTAAGTGCATTGGGCGCTATCTGTACATTCTCTATTTCTTTAGTTTGATAGCCAACCGATGAAACCCTTATCAATAAGGGCTTTGAAGCCTGGAGAGTTAGTACGAATCTTCCATCCAAATCACTGGCAACACCCTTGTTATTCCCTACAACCGTTACGGATGCACCGGTTAAAGGTTTACCTGTTTTTGAATCGGTGATTTTGCCTTCGACTTTGCCTGTTTGTGAGAAACTTTTTAGAGAAAAAAGACCAATAATAAACAGGGTAATAATATATCTCATGCCAGTCATTTTTTTTATGCAGCAAAGAGACGATAGTTATGTTATGGGAGGGTTACCTGAATGTTATGGAACTGTTACGGACAGGTTATGTAAATGTTATGGGAAAGAATTTTTTTATAGTAAGTACTTTTAAAAATCATAAAGTAGCATACCTCATTAAAATCTAAACTGCATCCTGCATGTAAAAATATCATCCTTTACGTCTGAGGTAAAACCGGGGAGACCCGTTTTTTCGTTCCATACTTTATCATACCAAAGGACCAATTTTAAGTTTTCATTTATGTAACAGATATAGCCAAATCCTAAAGTCGAAAATTTAATGTCGGCAGCAGTAAGGTTACTTCCTGCTTTACCAATTTCTTTTGATGACACAAGAATATTAGGATCATACCAGTCAAATTTTATGATAAACTGGTTTACGGGACTTACAATATTTTGAAGAAAATAAAAGTAGGCTCCGTCAAATTTCCTGATGTAAAAACTGCCGGTGGCGTCGGGCAATACCGCTGGCGTTTCAGTAGTATTGGCAAAAGCTGTTTGCCTGCCGGTAATATATTCCGCACGCAATTCAGTAAATCCCGCTTTGCATTTTATTTTCAGTTGAGCATCCGCGCCATAATATTTTCGGGGCGCTATCTTTCCAATATTAGCCAATGACGAATCAACGTTAAAGACTTTAGCGCTTTTATCAATAGAATAAATATATTTCGTGCTTTGTAAAAGGCCACCGTTTAAATATGAAGCGGCAAAAGAAAGAATACAATTTCTTGAAAGCGGGTAAGGTTTAAGCCCGGCTCTTGTTATGAAATCTTTATGGCTGTCGAAATCGCCTGCAGCAGCAAGGCCCTGTCCGTTAAATAACCCTGCATCTATTTTAAGATAACGAAGCGGATGATTTTGTTTACGTGGCTCAAAAGAAATCATTGCACCAAGATCTCTTTCTGTCTTCATTAATATCTGGCTCATACGCCCCCGCTCCGGGCTTTCCCTGTCGGATGAGGAAAGATTGAGCTCATAACTGAAGGGCCTTGCAAACATACCCGTCACGAAAGAAAAAAGCTGGAATTTATTTTCGAAAATTCTTCCCCAAAAATCACGAATAAAAACGCCCCTTTCTGTGCCATCAAACTGGAATACAAACTGCACAGAAGCCTTGCTGCTTGCATTAATTCTTAGATAATCAAACCGTATTCTTCCGCGCCTTAGCATAAAGCGGTTATTTACATTTGGCGCAAAATCGCCCCCAATATAGCTTTTGGCCCCCTTGTCGCCTGCCAGTTGAAACTGTGGCTGCATATAACCACCTATGCGTATGTGATCAAATCGCCGGGAAACGGCGAGAATAGATTTTCCTACATCCTTTGTAGTATCTATCATATCCATCAGAAACTGGGCATGTCCCTGAACTATAAAAGAAGAAAATAAAACCACCAGGAATACTCTCATAAACAGAGAAAAGATCAAAATTTTACAAAAAAGTATCCAATGTTAAGAAATTATGAACAAAGAAAAAAAGAAGGCTTTGAATTTTGATAATCCTATTTTTGCCCAAATTCATTTTAATGGCCTTGAATTCAATATTGAAGTTCTTCTTACCTAAGGATAAAGTATTCTTTCACCTCTTCGAAAATGTAGCCGAAACCGTTACTGTAATGGCTACAAAGCTGAAGGAGGTTGTTAATGAACCGGACTTTGATAAGAGGGAGGCTATCATTAAAGAAATCGAGGATTTTGAACATATTAATGATGATTACACCCACCGCATCTTTACTGAGTTAGGAAGAAACTTTATAACTCCCTTTGACAGGGAAGATATCCATTACCTCGCTACGGCCCTGGATGACATTTGCGATTATATTTATGCATCTGCCAAGAAAATAAATTTTTATAAAGTAAACCCCGATGATATTGGCTTTCAAAAAATGGCGCAGCTTATTTTAAATAGCTGCAACGAGGTACAAAAAGCGGTGGGCGAGTTGAGGGACATGAAAAATCTGCGTCGTATAACCGATGCTATGGTATCCATTAACAGCATTGAAAACCAGGCTGACGACGTATTTGACATGAGCATTGAAAAACTTTTTGAAACAGAGCCGGATGCTAAAGAAGTGATTAAAAAACGTGAAATATACCAGGTAATGGAAATCGTAACTGATAAGTGTGAGGATGCAGCCAATGTAATAGAATCAATAATAGTAAAATACGCTTAGTTAATTAGATAATGAGTCAATGCGATAATTAGCAAATTGACACCTTAGCACACTATCACATTAGCCCATTAGCAAACCCGCATATGACCTTCCTTATAATCGTTATTGTCTTAGCTCTTATTTTCGATTACATCAATGGGTTTCATGATGCAGCCAATTCAATAGCTACGGTTGTTTCTACCAAAGTGCTCACACCTTTCCAGGCGGTAGTGTGGGCAGCGCTTTTCAATTTTGTCGCTTTTTTTATTTTTAAGGATCATGGGGTTGCTAAAACTATTTCAAAACTTGCCAAGCCTGAGTATGTAACAATGGCGGTTGTCTTTGCTGCTCTTATCGCCGCCATTATGTGGAACCTTCTTACCTGGTGGCTGGGCATTCCCTCTTCGTCTTCTCATACGTTAATCGGGGGCTTTGCGGGCGCTGCCATCGCACATGCAGGATTTAATGCTGTGAATCCCGAACCGGTTATAAAAACTGTTGGTTTTATTTTTATTGCTCCTTTGGTGGGTATGGTTGCAGCCTACATCATTTCGCTCTGGTTTATTAATTCTTTTCGTAAAGGCTATATCCCAAAAGTTATTTCATTGTGTGTTATTGCATCCGTTATTTTCTTTCTAAGCAGAATATTGGAGTTCGACAATTCTAAAATAGTATCACATTATGAAAGTTACCCGTTGAGGGTAATATTTTTCCCCGCAAACTTTAAGTGGGTCCTCCTTGCATTCATACTCCTAATAATGGCCATTTTTACATTTTACCTGAATTCCTTAAATACTATCAAAGCAAATAAATGGTTTAAAAGATTACAGTTGGTTTCTTCTGCTGCCTTTAGTATAGGCCATGGTGGTAATGATGCACAAAAGGTGATGGGGATTATATTCGCGGCCCTTGTTGCTCACGGTAGTATTACAGAAAATTCAACGATGCCTTTCTGGATTCCCATTTCATGTTACTCAGCCATTGCGCTTGGAACCCTCAGCGGAGGCTGGAAAATTATTAAAACAATGGGCACACGGATCACAAAGGTTACTCCTTTTGAAGGTGTTGCCGCGGAAACGGCAGGAGCAATTACTTTATTTATTACCGAGGCGTTAAAAATTCCTGTAAGCAGCACGCATACCATTGCGGGTTCTATTATTGGGGTCGGGGCAACAAAAAGGCTATCTGCCGTACGATGGGGAATCACGGTAAATCTATTATGGGCATGGATACTTACAATTCCTGTTAGTGCCCTGCTGGCGGCGGCAGTATATGCATTGGTAAGCATCTTCATTAATTGATACATTATTATTCTTATTACATTTATACGTTTTTTTCTTACTTTGTAATATGAAGAAAATCTTAGTAACGGGCGGATGCGGGTATATTGGCGCCCATACGATACTTGATTTGATAGAAAACGGCTTCAATCCTGTTAGCGTCGATAACAATTCACGGTCAACTCCCGCATTGCTCCTGGGAATAAAAAAATTGACAGGGGTAACTGTAAAAAATTATAAGGTTGACCTTTGCAATTTTGATGATACCTATGCCATTTTCCAGGAAAATACTGATATTGAAGGCGTCATTCATTTTGCTGCATTTAAAGCAGTAGGAGAGTCAGTAGAAGTGCCCTTGATGTATTTTGAAAACAATTTGAACTCGCTTATTAATATCTTAAAGTGTGTAAAAGAGTTTGACATACCCGGTTTTATCTTCTCATCATCATGCACTGTTTACGGAAGTCCCGATGAAATTCCGGTTACTGAAAAGGCGCCGGTGAAATCACCTGAATCACCTTACGGAGCTACAAAACAAATGGGCGAAGAAATCGTAAAAGAATCGACCCGGTCGGGGGATACGCAAAGTATTTTACTCAGGTATTTCAATCCTGCTGGCGCTCATCCTACTGCGCTTATTGGTGAATTGCCATTAGGAAAGCCCGAGAATCTTGTACCTGCAATTACACAAACTGCCATTGGAAAAATAAAACAGCTTACAGTTTACGGAAATGATTACCCCACCAGGGATGGCTCTTGCGTACGTGACTACGTTCATGTGTGTGATATAGCGCATGCACATATACTTGCATTGCAATATTTAATAGACAAAAGGAATACATCTCCCTGCGAAATTTTTAACCTTGGTACCGGTAATGGAATTACTGTGCTGGAAGTTATTAATTCTTTTGAAAAAGTAAGTGGATTAAAACTTAACTATACAATAGGGCCAAGAAGGCCTGGTGATGTAGTGGCTGTTTATGCTGATAATGCTCTCGCAAAAGATACTTTAAACTGGGAGCCAAAATATTCACTTGATGAAATGATGACTTCAGCATGGAAGTGGGAAGTGAAATTAAAAGATGATGCGTCATTGCATAACAATCTTAATTTTCAAATGAATTAAATTATTCCCGTCAATTTATTCGTAAGATATTTCTCCTTCATTATTATTTTTATCCTTACCGTGTTATCATTAATTTGCACGCAGCGCTTTCTTCAGTAAAAAAATAAAAATCTATTATGATTAAAGATATTGTCGCCAAAAATGAAAAAGAAACCAGGGCGGGATTTGGTGAAGGAATTTATGAACTCGGGAAGAAAAATGAAAATGTCGTAGTACTTACGGCTGACCTTGCCGGGTCTTTAAAGTTGCATCCCTTCATGAAAGATTTTCCTGAAAGATATTTTCAATGTGGAATTGCCGAAGCCAACATGATGGGGATAGCGGCAGGCCTTACCATTGGCGGTAAAATACCTTACACAACAACCTTTGCAAATTTTTCAACGGGCAGGGTTTATGATCAAATAAGACAATCCATTGCTTATTCAAATAAAAATGTAAAAATCTGCGCTTCTCATGCCGGGCTTACATTGGGCGAAGATGGAGCTACCCACCAGATTTTGGAAGACATTGGATTAATGAGAATGTTGCCGGGCATGTCGGTAGTGGTACCCTGTGATTTTAACCAGACAAAAGCTGCAACTCTTGCCATAGCAGATCATGAAGGCCCGGTTTATTTAAGATTTGGAAGGCCGAAGTGGCCAAATTTTACAGAAGAAGATCAACGCTTTGAAATTGGTAAAGCCCAGATTCTTGCTGAAGGAAATGATGTCACCATTTTTGCCTGCGGCCATCTTGTATGGAAAGCTGTTGAAGCTGCAAAAATTTTAGAAGAAAAAGGAATTAGCGTTGAGCTCATAAACATCCATACCGTTAAGCCAATTGATGAAGCTGCAATCGTAAAATCAATTCAAAAAACCAAGTGTGCTGTTACTGCCGAAGAACATAATATTCTCGGAGGGCTTGGAGACAGCGTCGCCCATGTTGCCGCTACCAATTTCCCCATCCCCATTCAATATATTGGCACAAAAGATACTTTTGGAGAAAGCGGGAAACCGGAAGATCTCCTGAAGAAATACGGATTGGATACGCCGGATATCGTTGCAGCTGCAGAAAAATCTATCGCGAGAAAAAATTCTTAATTAATCTTCTTCTTGTATTGGAATGATTGTTGGAGTTCTTTCTATGAAAAGGTTCATTGGATATATTACTATTCTTCTTTTGATTGTGTGTTCATCCTGCAAAAAAGATACTATTGATAATTGTGTAAAAGGTCCCGTGAATCCAAACTGCGTTTGTCCCTTAGTAACCATTTATGTTTGCGGTTGCAATAATCAAACGTATGAAAATAGCTGCGAGGCCGAATGCGATGGCATTACATAATTTTCATGTAAATATGCTCGCAGGATTTTATCATGGCTTAAGAGAAATGGATGACGAAACAAGAGAATGTTTGCAACCACTCCTTTATAATAATGAAAAAAAAATCCTAGTCTTAATTAGTGCTGTAAAAACTGCTAAAAGTTTAGAAAATATTGCAAAAGCCATTAACAAAGAAGGATTACAAGATAAGGTTCACTACCTAGCTTTATATAAGTTGATAGCTGAAGGCAAGGAAAATTATTTATGCGATTTAAGCGGTTCCTTTGCTCAAGAAAATGGAATAAGGTTTGACAGTAAGTTTTCCCCAAACCATGATGAAACGATAATACCTATTGATGAGCAAAGTTTTTTTCCTCTTGTCGTAAAAGATGATTTAATAGAAATAAAAAAAGCAGGAGCAGATATTTCAAAAGATTTTTTTGAAACATATAGTGGTAAAAATGTTGTCTCTCTTCATCGAAAATCCTTTTTTTTCAATAACACCCCGCTTCGTCACCATGGGATTTTTGTAGATGTTTCTAAATTGTTAGGCTCTGATATTTTTATAAAAAAGCTAGTTTCAAAAATAGATGTACTAACAAAAGCTCCTGCTTGCATTATTTATCCGCCACACGAGCAAGGAGAAAAATTGGTAAACAAGATTATAGAGATTCTCTCAAATATATTTCAATTAAAGCCAATAATTTTTTGTTTTGCAGATATTGAGATCGAACCAGAAAATAAGCGATTTACTATTTATGAATATTTAAAAAATTTGACAACAGACGATCTTATTCTTATTGTCGATGATGTTTCAATAACGGGAAATCGCCTACATACTTATCAAAGGATACTTCATAACAGATTTTTTGGTAAAATATATTACTTGGTAGGTGTAGCTCGCCCCGAATCTGAACAAGATTGGGAGAGAAGAAGAAAAATTTTACAGGTTACTAAAAATTATCTGCTTGACTTCGTTGAAAAAGTAATATTGCCTAATTGGGACAGCACAACCTGTCCATGGTGCCAAGAAAAAAATATTTTGAAAGAAATAACTGATGCAGAAAATTATAAGAGTCTTTCTGTAACAAGACAATTAGAACTTAGATTAAATGAATTAAATCAGGCTGAAAACGCTGGTTTGATAAACAATGTTTTTTTTAGTATCAGGAATACTGTTAAGCCAACCTTTATTGGCGGCTCTATTTTTTGTAATAAATCAGATGCTAGTGAAGCTGATTTAGTAGCAAGTATCGCTAGCACTATTGAGCATTTACGTAATGGATACACAAATAAAAACGATGGTAAGTTTTATCATTTAGCGGCACAACATCCCTTATATGCTATAATTCATCCTGATGATTATTTAAAAGGTAATGAAAAGTTATTCGAACCGCTGATAAAAGCTGGTCTCATCAGATGTTGTTTACACAAAGAACTATATGCCACAGAAGATAAGAATAGGCAAAAGCAAAAAAAGTATATACTGAATTTTTTAAGAGGTCTGTATTTAAGTAATTCTGATAAATCATTTTTCATCTATGAACTTTATTTGTCAATGAAGATGGGTAAACTTCCTAAACCTGCTATCGAAGAAAACCTAAGACACATCCTTGAAAATTTTTTTAAGAATGATAAATTATTATAGCTGGACATTCTGAGTTAATTATTTGCCGCCCGGGTTCGTGTCCCACTATGATGCATTAACGCTGCTTGCTATTATAAATATTTTTTGATTCTTAATAAGCCATAATTTGTTGTTTGAGAAAGATTGAAAAAATATAAGCATCCTACAATTAACAGTCAGCCCACTCCCGTGAGTGCTGCAAGG
>JBBSPK010000013.1:0-33755 GCA_038258875.1 Chitinophagales bacterium | reverse complement strand
TACATTTTTAAATTTTCTGATTGAAAATCATTTTTTGTAAATAAAAAATTCAGAAAGATGTTAAAATTTAATTCGCAAAGATTATTAAAGCATGTATCAAATCATGTATCAAATGAAAAAGCAGTTATGAATTTTACTTCATAACTGCTTGATTTTCAGCTCCTCCTCCCCGACTTGAACGGGGGACCCTCTGATTAACAGTCAGATGCTCTAACCAACTGAGCTAAGGAGGAATATGTTCATTAAATTGGGCTGCAAAAATATAGTTTTTTGCTTTGTAATAAAAATTGAATTGAAATTATTTCAACCAGCTAAATAAACCTCCTTCTTCAATGCCTAAAAATATGCCAACGTCATTTATCTTAACCGGATAAACTTTTAAAAAATACCCTTCGCCTGTTACGTCCCTTCCATTTTCTAAACTAAACACGTAACGATGTACGGGGCATACTATATTTTCATTTTTGTCAACGTGGCCATCAGCCATATTACCTCCAGCATGAGGGCATTTTGCAGTACAGGCGGCAAGGCCGACAGATTTTTTTACTATACAGATTTTTTTGCCTCCAACTTCTACCCGGACAATATTATTGTGTCCAAATTGGAGGTCGCTAATTTCTTCGGCAATTTTATACCATTTGTATTTTTTTTGTAGCATAGGCCTTAATCACCTTTTATTGAAGCAGTCGAAGTTCTTATCAGGCGGACGAGCAGGGATGATTTAATAATTAAATTCTGCTTTATAGGGGTATCTCACCTGGTATATCGTTCTTACTTTATTTAAAATCACCTGCCTTAGTTCACTAACATTCTTTTTTTCGATAGCCGAAATAAATACGCAGCTACCCTCTGTTTGTTGCTGCCATTTTTCTTTTAATTCCTGCAGTAAATCCTGTTTCACTTCCGGCGCAAGCCACTCATCAAAAGTGTTCTTTTCATATTGATCCATTTTGTTAAACACTGTTATTATTGGCTTATTATCACTTTTCAATTCGTGCAAGGTTTTATTTACGACCATAAGCTGCTCTTCATACTGAGGATGAGAAATATCAACTACATGCAGTAAAATATCAGCTTCTCTTACTTCGTCAAGGGTGCTTTTGAAACTCTCAACCAGGTGATGCGGCAATTTTCGTATAAAACCTACTGTATCGCTCAGTAAAAAAGGAGTATGCCCCAATACGACTTTTCTTGTGGTTGTGTCTAAAGTTGCAAACAATTTATTTTCAGCAAATACATCACTTTTACTAAGGAGGTTCATGATGGTAGATTTACCAACATTTGTATAGCCCACAAGAGCTACTCTAATTAATTCACCTCTTTCTTTTCTTTGTGTGAAAGCCTGTTTATCAATAACGTTTAGGCGTTTCCGCAAGACACCTATTTTCTCCTTTACAATACGACGATCAGTTTCAATTTCTGTTTCACCAGGGCCACGGGTTCCAATGCCTCCTCCTTGTCGTTCCAAATGTTTCCACATACCCCTGAGCCTTGGCAAAATATACTGGTATTGCGCCAGCTCGACCTGTACTTTGGCCTGCGCTGTCTTTGCACGGGTCGCAAATATGTCAAGGATTAAATCACTTCGATCAATAGTTTGTACGTGTAGCTCTTTTTCAATATTATTAATCTGTGACCCGGTAAGTTCATCATCAAATATTATGAGTTCGGCTCTCCTTGATGAAATGTAATTTTTTATTTCCTCTAGCTTTCCCTTTCCCACGAAAGTGCGGCTATCAGGATGGGCTAATTTTTGGGTAAAAATTTTAATCGTATTTGCGCCCGCTGTTTCCGCTAAAAATCTAAGTTCTTCCAGGTATTCCTTTACCAACTCTTCAGACTGGCCTTGTTGAATAACTCCTACAAGAACCGCGTTAATGGTTGAATTGTTTTTTATTTTCTTTTCTATCAAATGAAATGTTTAATAGCAAAAATAACAAACCATTCTTTAAAAGGATCTAAATACGTATGTGTTGCAGCACGGGAAAATTAGAGTCCGCTTAATGTAAGGCCAATTTGATAAAGGTGCATAACAGGACCGGCTCCATCCTTCAAAACATTGTTGAGCTGGTAAGCTCCAAAGAGTGTAAAAATACCATAGCCTACTCTCCCAGTTGCAGTAAAACGGGTTCCGCTAAGATACCGCTTGCTGTTCTCTTTGAATGAGTAATTGTTGACAGTGTTATTATTTTTGTCCAGCAGTGTTTTTCCTTTTGTATGGGCGTTTACGGCTGTTCCAACCTTTGCTCCCAATGCAATTTTAAAACTCTTATTGGGTTCATTAGGTTTTGATGTAAACCTAAATTCCAAAGGAACCTCAAGGTATGTGGTAGCAAGCTTATATTTCTTAAAATGATTGGTAGAATCTACTGCTGTAAAAGGCAACAGAGTTGAATTACTTTTTAGATCTATACTTTCTCTCTTAAAAAAGATATTACTGGTGCTTACCCCAACCCCAAAACCAATACTGAATTTGGGAGATGACCTAAAAGGTTTGTCAAACATAAAGTATGCATTAAATCCTCTTGAAAGTCCCTGTTGATGATTGCTGATGCTATCGGGCATACCCGTCCAGTGATCAGAGGAGAGCTGTATCATGAGGTGATCGCCGGGCCGGTTGGATAATTTAATTTTTTTAACGGCAGAAGGAATTGTTGTAGTTAACGTATCCTGCGAAAAAGCAAAAGAAAACAATAAGCAACTAATTACTACAAAGACAATTTTCTTCATAAATTCTGGTTAAGTTGGCAAATGTATTTGTTACATGGTTAAAAAAAGGTTAAACCAATAATTGTAAAGTCCAATCTTGTTTAATATTTAATGATTCCACCAATAAGTAAATTTTAATAATATTGCCCTGTTCCTCACTGAGAACGGTGTATTTAAATAATTATCTGTGTACACAATAAATAAATCGGAAGCGGGTTTGTATCGCCATTGAAATCTCGCATTGATATTCGTGTTTTTTAATTGTTCATTATATTGTATGTAGGTTGTGAAAAAAAGTGTGTTGGTCATTGTCCAATCTATCTTTGGTCCTATAAGCCAAAATCTTGTGCGGCCCCATGGTTGTGGTAGCAATAATTCATTATAGGAAGCATTTAATGAAATATTCAGCAAGGGTTGAAAACGGTAACCAAAATTGCTTGCCGCAGTAAACTTTTTTCCATCGGCATAATACCCACCATAACGAACAGAAAATCCATAGGTAAAAAGTTTTTGCGGTTTAGATATGAAATCTGCACCGATTGTTTGCCACTTGTGCCTCGAGTTATATGCCAGTGAATCTTTACCACTATTTGTCGGGTCGAAGGGGAAAAGCAATTGCACATAATCATCAACCAATACCGATGACAGAGTTGCTTTGGTTCGAAAAGTTACCAGGTAGGTAAGCTGGCTTTCATGATCTGTTTCCCTGAAGTCCTTATTAAAAAAATAGCTTGAAGCAAACTGGGGACCGTGGGTCAATATACTACCTGCTCCCGGGAAAAATGTATATGAGATCTGCGGACTAAATTTAATGTAATCGCGTCTGGGAATATAACCAACCTCTGCAGTATAATTTTTACCGGTTGATTCATAGGTCATATTGACAAGCCATCTTTTACCGGAGTATTGCAGGTTTCCGGCATGCGTAATATCATTTCCATTTTTGCCTGGGCTAAACGATTTGAGAAACAAAAATTTGCCTGTCCAAAAATTATTTGAGGAGGCGAGGTTGTACTCCAGCCCGATGTTTCGGTTAGAGGAAGAATACACGGGAAGAGATGTATCTTTTTCGGGATGATAATTAATGGATTGTTTGTTGATGAAAAGAACATTAATATTTGACCTTGAGAAAACCCTTCTTTGCACCGCTATTACCGCAAAATTCTGCCGCGGCAAACCAATGCTTTCCTGTTTAGCTGTTTGCATATCCATGGCTGTAATACGCCAGTTACGGTTGAACTTTCCGCTTAACCTGCTTCCGAATTCTATGGGTACTCCCAGTCCAATGCGTCGTGAAAAAAAAGGCCGGATAGATGGATAACCGAAGTTGTTTAACTGGTCCCCGTTTTCCAGGAAAAACTGTCTTTTCTCGGGAAAAAATAATTCATATCTATCGAGGTTGGTTACCTGCTTGTCCACTTCCACCTGTGAAAAATCAGGATTTATAGTGAGGTCGAGATTTAACGATGAGGTTATTGCAACCTTGGCATCCAGGCCTGCTTCAAGTTTATAATCTTCTTTTAATGGAGGACGATACCCTTTAGAAACGCCTGTTAAAAAATAGGGGATGAGTGAAATATTAGCTCCCTGCACCGGCGGCGGTTTGTTCCAAATTAATGACCCGGTAAAAGCAAGGGCAGCAGTAGGAAATTGTCTTGGCACAGGTGCCCAGCTCGATTTTTCCGTTGTTTTTAAATCATTCCGACTAAAATTAATTCCCCAATGCGTAACACCTTTTTTATAACGCAAAGTTTTAAAAGGTATCGCCATTTCCAAAACCCATTTATCCGGATAATTTTTTACAGCTGATCTCCATTTATTATCCCAGTTTAAATCAACAGAACCTCCCTGGTACATTAGCCCGTCCCATTGTGCTCCCGCAGCATTCGTACCAAAAGCAAAGCCGTTAGTCTGGTCATCAAAAGGATCTATGAACACTATAAAATTGTCGTTTTTTAGAAAATCAAAGTCCCTCCTTAGTGATTCAACCATATCCGGTCCAGGTAATGCATTGTGGCAAACTGCCAAAACATAAAGATTGTTATTATCATAAGTCATGGATACTTCGGTCTTAACGATCGCATGGCTTGTATCCATAGGAAGTACCATAAAGAAATCACGGGCTACTTCTGCTTTTGACCAAACCTGCTCATCGGCTAGGCCATCTATGTGAATAGCTTCTTCAGCAGGATAAATATTTAATTTGTAGGAACTATTTTTTTTCTGTGCAAACACAGTAACACTTAACAGGCAGGCATAAACGAAAAGTATTTTTTTTCTCAATTTAAAACATTTCCACCTTGTGTGATTTCTATAATCTTAATTCAGTTTTACCAGCCACTATTGCTCTTTCTACGGGCAAAAAACATCGTATAGCTATTTCTACAATTCTCCCTTTTTCAATTGTGAAATCGCATAGTCGGCGGCACGTGCTGTCATTGCCATATAGGTTAATGATGGGTTTTGCGTGGAGGTTGAGGTCATGCATGCACCGTCTGTAACGAAAACATTTTTGCAATTATGCAACTGGTTCCACTTATTAAGCAATGAAGTTGTAGGGTCGTTGCCCATGCGCACGCCGCCCATTTCATGAATATCAAGCCCGGGGGCTTGTTTTGAATCTGACGGCTTAATATCTGTAAACCCGGCTTTGGTAAACATTTCAGTGTATTGTTCAAAAAAATCTTTGATCATCTTCTCATCATTATCATCATAGTCAACAGATAATTTAATAAGCGGAATGCCCCATTCATCTTTCTGATTTGCATCAAGGCTTACATGATTGGTTTCTTTCGGAATGGTCTCTCCCATCATTTGTGACCCAACTCCCCATGCACCTAACTCAGGTTTAGATATTAAGTTTTTCTTCAGACTCTCACCGGATCCATCCATGTTTCGGATGGGACGCCTCCCGGAGCCAAAGGTACAGGCATACCCACGCAGAAAATCTGTTTCTTGCTTGTGAAGGTTCCTAAACCTCGGGATATAGGCGCTCGTTGGCCGGCCACCCTCGGTTGTCGAATCTTTAAAGCCATCATACTGCGCCGAGATGCGTGCCCTGTAGTTATGAAAGGCAAAATATTTTCCCAGTAAACCATTTTCATTCCCTAGTCCATTGGGAAAGCATTTTGAAATTGAATTCAATAATACCAGGTTCGTATTTATTGCTCCCGCATTTACAAAAATGACCGGGGCATAATATTCAATTGATTCTTTTGTTTTGGAATCAATTACGTGTGCACCCACAGCTTTGCCTTTTTCGTCGTCATAAATTATGGAATGAACGACAGAGAAAGGCCGAAGCGTCATATTTCCTGTTCTTTGAGCCCAGGGAATAGTAGTGGAGTTAGAATTGTAATATCCACCAAAAGGACAACCGCGTTGACAAAGATTTCTATTTTGGCACTGCCCTCTTCCCTGTTCCAAATGAACAGGCTGGGGCGCAGTCAAATGAGCGCAGCGTGCATAGATAACATTCCTGCCTTTATAATTTTTTTCAACAATTTCCTTAAAGTAATTTTCTACACAACTTAACTCCAATGGAGGCAAAAATTCTCCATCGGGTAAATTTGGAAGTCCATCTTTATTACCCGAAATTCCCGCAAATTTTTCCACATAACTATACCAGGGCGCCAGGTCTTTATAGCGAATGGGCCAGTCAACTGCAAAGCCATCCCTTGCCGGACCTTCAAAATCAAAATCGCTCCAGCGTTGGGTTTGTCTTGCCCACATAATCGATTTGCCTCCTACCTGGTAACCCCGTATCCAGTCGAACGGCTTGTTCTCCACATATGGATGCTCTGTATCTTTTACAAAAAAATGTGCAGCATCTTCGCGAAAGGCATAGCACCTGCTAACAACCGGGTTTTCTTTCTGAATTTCATAAGGAATCTCTCCGCGGTGTTTAAATTCCCAGGGCATCATATTGGTGGTGGGATAATCTTTCAGGTGAACCACATCCCTTCCCCTTTCCAATACCAACGTCTTTAATCCTTTTTCGCAGAATTCTTTTGCCGCCCACCCCCCGCTCATGCCGGAACCGATTACAATAGCGTCAAAACTTGTTGCTTGTTTATTATCACCCATATTTAGCTTGCCATTTTACAGGAACACAACCTTGAAATTTCCCGGGAACTAATTTATATCCCTGCACTTGTGTTAAATAATATTCTGATGTTGTATAAGCCTGCAGCGTTAACCTTCTCATTGAATTATAAAAGGAGGCCACATTCCCGGGAATTTCTTTTTTATCTTCTATCGATTGCAGCAGTTCCTCCCTTTCGGCAGATGTAGATTTTACGAAAGATTTATTCAATTTCTTTTTCGAAAAATCTTCGAATTCATTCATGCCTTTTAGAAATTTGTCCTGTGCATCGGGGGGATAACAATCATCCACCATCATCAAAGCAAACAAATGCGCTGAGACATCTCCTGCTCCGGGTGTACTTGTTTTTGGAATAATGGTTTTACTAATCGCTGCAAGTAACGTTTCTTCTTTGCCATCTATTCTTATATTCTTTAATGACAGTGAAGATTTCGCATCATTTTGCGAGCAGGAAGGAAGGAGTGCTGCGCCTGCTGAAATGATAAATAATGTTTTTATGCTTAAACGCCTGTCCATTTTAATTCCTTATTTAAATGAGAAAGTTAACGCATTTAATTATACAATTTTATCTTTTCGAAAAAGACATACATGTCGTATGTCCGAAATCCCAGGGCCCGGATATCTTATAGTTTCCCTCATTACGATTTAACATTTTCTTCTTCTTTATTTCGTTGCTTTTGCAAATCATTAAGAATTCACCACTTAATTTCATTGATCTATTCGAGTCAAACTCTACATGTATTACAATTGATTCAGGGCACTTCGCCGACGTAAGCCAATGGCTTACTGCTTAAGAGGATTATCGTTTCATTGAAGCAATAGAAAAATAAGAACAGTACAAATTACTGCACAAATATTTGTGCGTGTACATGTTGTCATCATTGTGTTTATGAATTGTGGTAATTGGCCTGAGATCTTTTAATGTAACCTAAACTTAAAAAACTAATGCAAATGAATACGGCTTCAACGTTTTGGCAACGAATAGGAGTACAAAATTGGTTTCTTAAGAAAGAAGCAGAATACGAAGAAACTGCCACACTCTCACCGGATATAGTTCACAAATATATCATCGAAAAATTCCAGGAATCCATTACTGAACTTTCCTTTGCAGGAAGGGTAATATTTTATCATGAATACATCATTTGTTTCAGCCCACCTGATTACAACAAATTCATGGATAACAATAAAGGGATATTTGGATTCATCATCCAGGAATCTGTAAAGTCGTTCTATACTATATTACAAAAGTACAGGCAGCAAGGAAAAAAGATCACCGCTTCATCCAACAAATGGGTCTTTCGTTTTGTATCGCACCCCGATTACCAAAAAGGCGACAAAAGTTTCATCGGCAAGCTCTTGCCAGGCAATTCAACGAAGCATCAGAAAGAAGACAATCTCAGGGTTACTTTTATTCCAAGGCAAACAGGCATTGCACAGACTTTTGATATTGCAGATGAAATATTGAAAGACTTTACTTTTTACAGCGACGGGTATTATGAGATCCCTTACCACAAGGAACTTGTTTTCGATAACCCGGCACTCGTACCTGCTTCAGCATATTTTGCCAGGCTGGAAACAACGCTTCCCGATAAACAATATGCCGGCAAAAAGCTTGAGTATTTTATGAAAGATGAACAAATTACTGTTTCAGGAAGTGAAGAAATTTCTGAGCAGCCAGGCATTTTTAAAATACCATCCGAATGGGTATCAACCCCGCATCTTTTGATCCGTTATGCCAAAAGCACAGGCAATTTCTTTCTGAGTTCTTTCGGTGAGAAAACTATTATCAATGAGATCGAAATAAAAAACAGCGATCAACAAGCCCCGGTATGGACGGAATTGCCGGTAAATTCAAGAATCGTGTTGAACGGCATTGTAACTATAAACATATTCAAATCATGATATGGACAAATTATTGGCAATAGCGTTATTAACGATTAGCATTCTACTGTTGATTGCGCACTTCTATGAAATAAAACAAACACACAGCAAAAATGGGTGACTATTTCTTTGGGATAACTGATAAGGGTAAACGAAGAGAAAAAAACGAGGATACTTTTATTGCCCGCGAACTTGTTAAAAAAGAGCTCGTAGTAGCCTGTGTGATAGACGGTGTTGGCGGCTATAGCGGAGGAGAGGTTGCCGCAGCAATCGCAAGGACTGTTATCCTCGAACATTTCGAAAATTTACACGGAGATGTAGCAGCAATGTTACAAACCGCTATCATTACTGCCAACGATGCAATACTGGAAGAAAAAAAGAAGGATCGTACAAATGAACAAATGGCCTGCGTGATCACTTGTGCTATAGCCGATATAAAGAATAATAAACTCTACTATGCACATGTTGGAGATACAAGGCTTTACCTGCAAAGAGACCACTCGCTGGTGAAGCTATCGAAAGATCATTCTGCGATAGGGTTTCTTGAAGAGTCGGGCCGTTTGTCGGAAGAAGGTGCCATGCGACATCCGCGACGGAACGAGATTACCAAAGCCCTGGGCTTTGAAGAAAATATCACTAACGTCAATGACTTTATTGAGATGGGTGAATCCCCTTTTCTTCCGGGAGATGTTATCCTTATCTGCAGCGATGGGTTGTCAGACATGATCTCTTCCAAAACGATGCTGGAGATTTTGCTTAAAAAAATTGGCCTTGATAAAAAAGCTGAAAACCTGGTAACTGCTGCAAACGATGCGGGGGGAAATGATAATATTACTGCGGTGCTTGTACAAAATAATAACCAACCAATACCGAAGGTTGCATTAAAGCCTGTTGAAAGAAAACGTAGCACCGGAAAAAGCCGGGTTCATACAAAAGCCCCGCCGGTGAAACACCCGGAGATACCAGGGAGGCGTAAACGCAGTTTTATTGCGTTGCTAGCTCTCGCATCTATTGGCCTTTTGGCAATGGTATTGTTTCAAAAAGATACCCGGATAAAGGGAAATAATATTGTTTTGAGGCCAGAGGCCGCAAAGCCGAAAAATGAAAACCTGAATTTGTTCATTCGTAGTGTCAGTGATTCGACAAAGACGTACAAGTTTGGCGCCGAACGATCTTTTTTAAATCTGTCTGAACCGGTCTTCATCAATAAGGACAGTTTTTATATCAAAGGGAATGGTGCTACTATTATCTGCGATTCGAATTACAATGGGCCTGCTGTCATTATCAACAAAACGTCGAAACATATAGTATTGGACAGCATTGTATTTAAAAATTTTGATGTGGCCATTATTGTTCAAAAGAACAATATAACCTTTAAGAGTGTGAGGTTCATCAATTGCCGTGTGCCTGTACAATACCAGTTATCATTTCCAGATACCGCTATATCGGGCCGCATTAAAGATTCCATCTTCATCCCTTTGCTACGTTTAAAAACCTTTAAATGACATCTCGTACAACATGGTTTAACGAAAGAAAATTGGAGCGGCTTGGGCTGGTCCTTATTTCCGTCGTTATGGCTTTGCTTTTCCAAAAGATGTTTTCTGTTTTGCAACTTGATTTTGCTGAAGTAAATACCAGGATGGAGAATGGCACCATGGTTAACCTTAATGATATTAATGATACGGCGAGTATAAAGAACCTGTTAACAAAGGGGCTGTATTTTGAAGATCAGAAAGATATTAATTTCATTGCGTCAACCATTAAGGCCGCCAAAGAACCATCAACAATTATTGATAATGTGGGGGAACTTAATAAGGAAAAATATATTGTAAATGCAGATGAAGCTTTCGCCAGGGGTGGAAAATCATTTAAAACCCGCGTGGCTTTATCCAGGAATTTGCTGGGCTTTTCCGGACCGGATTCCATATCTTTTGAAAAGGAAAAATTACATCCGCTGCAGGTAAGTTCAGAGACGAATGCAGGCGTTGGATCATATAATATTTCAGGTGCCATCACCAATCACCAGGATCAACCCGTGGCTGGAGTTTTGGTAAGGGTGAGGTTGTTGGTGCACGCAGATACCAATTCGATAGCTGAACAGTCCGAAGATGGAAATGAAATCATTCAACTTAATAATGGTGTAAGGAAAATATTCATTTTAGATTCGGCCAAACACCAGCAACTGGTTTCATTTTATGCCTATGCACGCACCGACGGATCTGGCCGGTTTACTTTTTCAGGAATGCCTGAACATGGGGCATATGAATTGCTTCCCTTGCAGCCTGGTTATGAATTCGGTCGTACACAGGGAACTCCAAATCTGCAGGGCAACACCAGCTTCAACTTTGTTCAGTCACCGCATACACTTAGACTTTTTTCTTCGAAGGACTTTAACACACTTAAAAAAGAAAAGGCATTTATCGTAAGAACGCCGGAAGAAGTGAACACATGGTATTGGACCATCGTCGGCGTATTTTTCTTTTCTTTTTTATTGCTACATATCATTTTTACGGTCCGCTCGCCGGGTACGGATCAATTATTATTACCCATCATAATGATCCTCACCGGGCTTTCATTCCTTACATTGTTTAGCCTCCAGGATCCATTGCGTGACCGGTTCCTGGCAAAAAGCTCCTTCATTTATTTTTGTATAGGAATAGCAGGGATCATAATTCTCCAGTTTATTAATCTTAAAAAGTTTACCACGGATTCCGGTTTATTCCGGCTACTGATTTTTAAGAACAACCGGAGCGCTGCTAACGGTTGGCCGTGGGCGTTCGGCGCATTCGGCCTTTTATTGCTGACTATATTTTTCGGCACTGGTCCGCAGGGAAGCGGAGTTAAAGTAAATCTTTTCGGATTTCAGCCAAGCGAACTTGTGAAATACCTGCTTATTGTTTTCCTTGCCGCCTTTTTTTCCAGGAACGAAAATTTTATTTCGCAATATCCCTCATGGAATAAAAGATTGTACTTTTTTGCTTTTGCACTTACTGCTATTGTTGCAGCAATATTATTGTTCTTTGTTCTTGGCGACCTGGGCCCCGGCATTGTATGTTGCTTTACATTTATTATTCTTTTTTCTTTTTCAAGAGGAGATTTTATGCAGGTGGTTGCGACCATGGTAATATATGCACTAAGCATCTGGTTACTCAAAAATATATGGCTTGCCACCGGTATAACGGTAGGAATACTCGCAATTTACATGTTATTTGCCAAAAGAAAATTGAGCGAATCTGCAGTGATGGCGCTGGTAGTGGTAAGTGGTTTCTTATTGCTTGACCAGGTACAGGTGCTTACAAAGTTTATACCCGGCCCGATGCAAAGGCTTGTTGATAGAAAAGCCATCTGGTCAGATCCCTGGAACAACCAGGTTTTTGGGGGAGATCAAATAGCCAATGGCATATGGGCAATTTCTACCGGCGGTATTGCCGGCCAGGGTGTCGGCGAAGGATTTGCAAAAACGATTCCGGAGGCACATACAGATATGATCCTTCCTGCAATAGGTGAAGAATTTGGTTGGGCTGGTATTACCTGTATTTTTATTCTATTCCTGATTTACCTCCACCGTTCGGTTATCATTGGCAGGCAAACAGGCACGCCTTTTTTGTTCTATTTGTGTGCAGGAATTGGTATTGGTACGTTCGTGCAGTTCCTGCTGATAGCAGGCGGATCCACCGGTGCACTTCCTCTATCGGGTGTAGCGTTGCCCTTCACCAGCTACGGCGGTACCTCATTATTATGCAGTATGATCGCGGCAGGCGTGTTGCTATCTGCCTCGCGATTTAATGGTTCGAAGGTTCAAATGAAATATATTATGCAAAGACAGGATCAAAATTTAATGCCTGCTTTGCTTGCAGCCTGTGTTGCAATTGTCCTGCTGGTCATAAATGTTTCCGCCTATACCTTTCACAATAAAAAATGGATTATAGAACCGTCGCTGGTAGCTGACCGTAACGGGGGCAGATTGTTCAGCTATAACCCAAGAATAAATATTTTGATGAACAGGCTGCAGGCGGGGAATATATTTGACAGGAATGGAAATATATTGGCGACGAGCGACCCTAAAATGGTACAAAAGGAAAAAGATTCGCTCTCTGCATATGGAATACCCGCGGCCGATATTGCCTCCTTGTCTTATAAAAGAGCAGACCGTTATTATCCGTTTGCAGAACACATGTTTTTCTGGACCGGCGATGCGAATACCCATATTTTCGATGGTGGCAACAATGGTTATTTTGCTGAGTATGCCCACGCACCTGAGCTCCGCGGTTTTCCCGCACCCCTGGTGAAATACCAGGTAAGTGCAAGCTCTTACAGGCCGGAAAAATTTCTGCCGGCAACAGAAACTCAAATGACCATTGCAAAAAGAGATTATAGTGCGCTTACAGATCTGCTTCTTGCGGGCATTAACAGTGATGAAGTGGAGCAATTCAAGAAACGCAACCGCGATGTTACGCTTACCATGGACGCAGCTTTACAAACTAAAATTCAACTTTCAATACAGCATGATGACAGCGTGAGAAGAAAAAGAATTTCAGTGATTGTCATGGAAGATAATACGGGTGAAGTGATTGCATCTGCAATGTGGCCGTTACCGCAAGTGAATGATTGGGAACGCATGAACTTAAGTGGAGAGGAGTTAAATAATTTACCGGGATGGAATGTAAACAGCGACATCGGGTTTACGCACGCAACCCAGCCAGGCTCTACGGCTAAGTTGGTTACAGCGTTAGCGGCATTTAATAAACTTGGCGATGCTGCCGCAAAAAAAACGATTCGCGTCTATCCTAAAGATCTTATACGCACTACGGGCCCCGAACCCGATGAACCCGGTGTGATCAATATGGAGCGAGCTATCGTAAAATCCAATAATTCTTTTTTTATACGGCTTGCCAACGAGGAGCACTTGCAGGAAGAAATGGCCACTTTGTACATGCAGTCAGGTATGTTTCTTCGGGGCGTGGGTGGATATTATTTTGAAAATGAAAATAACAATACCGCCCAACAGGAAAAATGGCGCGACCTATGGCGAAATACAGAATTCAAAAGCATTCTTCGATACAATCCCAATAATATCAGGCGTACCCGGGCTCTTGGACTTTCCGGCATGGCATGGGGACAGGGAGAACTTGTTGCAACACCTGCTTCTGTAGCAAGGGTTGCATCGGCAATTGCCAACAATGGAGTAATGGTGCCTAACAGATACGTGATCAATGCAAACGGAAAGCAGGCAAACAGTAAACCGGGTTTTTCGATTGTGAATGATTCTCTCTACGCACAGCGGCTCATGGGCTATATGGAAAAACAAAGCGCCCCAAAAAAGAACAAGCTGGGAATTTTTGTTGCCGGCAAAACGGGCACACCTGAAAGAATTTATAAAGGTGAAAGCATCAACGATGGATGGTATGTGTTTTTTGCACCAAAGGCCGAAGGCGCAGGACATATTGTGGTTTGTATAAGAATTGAGGGTACTAGAGGATCAAGTGACGCGGTACAATTAGCAGGAAAGCATATTATACCCTTGCTATTGGAGCGCAATTATATAAAAAGTTTTGAACAACCACCTGCGCTAAATGTCATTGATAGCAATCAGGGGGTTCAAAAAGTTGCGAATGAACTGGCAAAAAAAATTGATCGCGATCATTAAACAAGCATGCCAATTGTAAAAGGATTATCAATATGGAAGAAGAAATTTATTTATGATTAATAATTAAGCCAATGTTCAAACTATTTAAAGACCCCGGAGTCGACGTAAAAAAGATTCGGCATACTTTGTTACAATTCATCAAAGAAAAATTACAAAAAACTGAAGGAGGCGAAGGTGCCAATATAAATGGCATCTATCTATACATCAACTGCGATGATTCGGAACGGTATTTATATGAATCAGCTGTATACGCTTCAGTACCCGGAAAATTTAAAGATGAAGTACAAAAAGTTGCTGATGATTATGCGATCCTCCTGCCGTCGGCGTGGAAATGCGAAATAGAGTTCACTGATAAATTTCCGGAACATTCTTACCTGGCAGCCGAAGTTAATACAGCGCTCTTTATTTCAACACGAAAAACAGGTACTGTCAATAAAAAATCCAGCGCTTTTATACGGGTCCTGAGCGGCGATGCTGAAAAGGAATTGTATGTGCTTGATCCATCGAAAGAAAAAATAAATATCGGCCGGGAAGCGAAGGCGCAACTGAACGGTGGTTTTGTGCGAAAGAATGTGATTGCATTTACCGCAGCAGATGCAATGGATATTAATCGCTCGGTAAGCCGGCAGCATGCTCACATTGAATGGGAACCGGGAAGCGGATCATTTTTAATCTTTGTAGATGAGGGCGGGATACCTCCCCACAATAAAATGAAAATACGTACTGTAGAAGGTACATCAATAAAAATGCAGGCAACTGAAGTGGGTCACCGCCTGCAGGAAGGTGACCAGGTGATTCTGGGCGACAAGGCAGTACTTGAATTTACTTATTTCGGATTGGAAAATTAATATGGGTAAGGTATTTACGATAACAGAAGGATTGGAAAACCTGGGTGCATTAAAATCAGGAGGGCAGGGATCGGTGTATAAGGCGAGAAGAAGTGGTAAAATTATTACGGCAATCAAAATACTGCCCACTCCTATTTACAGTGAAACGGATGAGGATAAAAATTTTACTTCCTTTCAAAATGAAGTACAGAAATTAAAAAAGGTAAATGAGACACCTAACCCAAATGTTGTTAGCATCATCGCTTCGGGCATTACAACCTCGGGTAATCTTCCATATATTGAAATGGAATACATTGAAGGCTCTGATCTCGGGGAATTGCTGACACCTCCTTCCGATCCCGTTTTCACCATTAAGGAAACGATTAAGGTTGCGGACCATTTATCCAATGCATTGGCTCATTGTCACCGGGCAGATATAAAGCACGGCGATATAAAAAGCAATAACGTAAAATTCAACCGGCGTACGGGTAATTACATGTTGCTCGATTTTGGCTTATCCATTATGTCTGACGAACAACGCCGCACCAGTGTACGCCATGCCGGAGCAATAGAATTTATGGCACCCGAGCAAAACATGGGTGTGATGTATTTTGAAACAGACATTTATAGCCTTGGTATCATACTTTTTGAGTTGTTAGCAGGTTCGGTACCCTTTCCATTACATAACAAAGGCGAGATCGGGCGTAACTCGGTGATGCTTGCTCATATGGAATCCCAGCTGCCGGACCTTCTGTCACTTCGCAGGCAGTCAATACCCACATACTGGAGCCATGAAAAAAAAGAAAGGGAAATGCAGGTGCCTTCCTGGCTCATCAAAATGATTTGCAGGTGTCTCGAGAAGGAACCCTCGAAACGTTTTAAAAATGGAACAGAACTACAGGAGTTCATTCATTCCGGGCTTATTACAGAGGAGACAAAAGCTGCGAATAATTCAACAGAGCAATTAACGATGATCCGTATGCAGGAGTTACAGTTAAGGAAAAATATTCAAAAACTGGAGTTGCTGGCGGTAGAAAAGGACAGCCTGATAGAAGACCTGCGAATGCAAATTGAATCGAAAGATCAGGCCATACAGCAATACCAGTATTCGGAAACTTATCATTCATTGAAGCCAAAAAAAACGGGCATTTCAAAAAGCTTATTTATTATAGTATTTCTAATTGCGCTGGGACTCGGTGGATTTACTACCTATAATTCCTTTCTCAGGCCGGTTAAGGACAATCTTTCAGATACTTCCGTGGCACAGGTGCAGAGGCCTACTACCCAAGCAGATTCTTCCTCTATCACTAATCACCAACCTGTTCAAAAAGCTAAGAACATGTACAAAAAAAACATCATTCTGCCCGCAACAAACACAAAGAAAGAACAGCCGGCGCAATTGAATAGTGATGGAGAAAACACGGTTTATGAAAATCCGCCTGCGGGGCAGGAGTACAAGGTTATCAAAAACGCCTTTTTTTATACGACGCCGGATGTTCATACGAGACGCAACGTTTATATTATCCCCGGCGAAGAACCCGTTACAGCGCTTAACGAAAAAAACGGGTTTGTTTTTGTATCCTTTGTCGACAGCGAAGGAGAAACTACAAAGGGTTGGGTGTTAAAAAAAGATCTTAGCCCGATAAGTGACTATTAATATAAACCAAGCCTTTATCATTGTTTTACAGAAAACATCTGGAAATCGCTTGGAAATGAGAAAGGGTTCCGAGCTTTCAACGCTTGAAACCCTTTACCAGCTTGTGGGCCCACCTGGGCTCGAACCAGGGACCACCTGATTATGAGTCAGGTGCTCTAACCAACTGAGCTATAGGCCCGATACCGATGTAACGGTAAAAATGGAGTGCAAAAATAGAAAAATTCGTTAAGTGAATAGAATTAATTTTCTTTGAGCATGCAAAAAACAGAAGCGATCATTTTCGACCTTGGCGGAGTAATTCTTGACATAGATTATAACCTGACCCGTGCAGCTTTCGAAAAGCTAGTCGTGCCAAATTTTGATGCCATGTACTCGCAATCCACTGCTGATAAGCTTTTTCAAAAGCTGGAAACAGGAAAAATCTCCGAAGAAAATTTTTACAAAGAAATTAATAAACGCACCGGGTTACAATTATCAACGATGGAAATCAATACGGCGTGGAATGCTATGTTATTGCACTTCCGTGAAAAGAGCTTGCAGTTTATTGACCAGGTTAGGACAAAATATAAAATATTCCTGCTGAGTAATACAAACCATATACATCTCAAAAAATTTACTGAAATCTATAATAAAATAAAAAGGGTGAAACCTTTTGAAAATTATTTTGACAAAGCTTATTTCTCCTGTGATATCGGGTTGAGGAAACCCGATGCCAACTGTTATGAATTGGTATTAAAGGACCAAAATCTCATACCCGAAAAAACAATTTTTATAGATGACTCTGCCCAAAATGTAGAAGCAGCAAGGGCTTTAGGTATGCAAGGTATTGTACTGGAGCAGGGAATGTTTATCGAAGATCTTAATTTCTAAAAATTTATTTCACTTCTTCAAACTCAATATAGTCTCCTTCCTTCTTCACTTTATTTTCTTCCTTAGCCGTAGTTGGTTGATTATTATAAGAATTCATATCCTGCTGCATCTTGGTTTGCATCTCACCAAACTGTTTACGGATTTTTTTGGTGGATTGATATACAGGAATAATAAAATCAAAAATGAGTTTATACAGTATATAGATTAAAAAGAGTTCCGCTAAAATTCGAAAAAAGTTCATTTCACAAAAATAAATATTTAATTTTTTTAACGCTTTCTAAAAATTTTACTTTAACATAATTTGGTAGGTATTTGGTATTTGCAGTATATTTGCAACGGCAAAAGAATCACTGAAGGGAACGAAAACGTTCCCTTCTTCTTTTTCAAAAATTTTGGTAGCAGGTAATGAACGTTGGAATAGCTTTAAAAAAAATTGAGGATTTTGTTGAAGAATTTACCTCAAAGGAGGGCAAAATTTTTCCTGTTGAAATAAAAATATCACCGGCGAATGATATTAAAGTTTTCCTGGATGCTGATGATGGAATCACTATCGAAAAATGCACGCTTTTAAACAAAGCTCTTTATAAATATATAGAAGAAACCGACTTTTTCCCGGGTGGAAATTTTTCACTGGAAGTTTCATCGCCTGGTTTAGATGAGCCGCTCAAATTGCAACGCCAGTATAAAAAAAATATTGGCAGGCGGGTGGAAGTTTTGCAAAATGACGGGAGTAAAATTGAAGGCAGACTCTTAGATACAACTGATGACGGAATAATAATAGAAGAAAAAAACGGCAAAGGACATAAAGAAATAATTAAAAAAACAACAATATTATTTAATCAGATAAAGCATACAAAAGTGCTGATAACTTTTTAAACAACTATAATGGCAAGTATCAATTTGATTGAATCCTTTCAGGAATTCAAAGACGCAGAAAACATAGACAGGCCTACACTTATGAAGGTTATGGAGGACGTTTTTAAAACGCTCATCAGGAAAAAATATGGATCAGATGAAAATTTTGATGTAATCGTAAACGACCAAAAGGGTGACCTCGAAATTTTTCGCAGGAGAACAATTGTTGATGATGATGACTTATACAACACTCTCACTGAAATCGAATACAAAGACGCTATAAAAATTGAACCTGATTACCAGGTAGGTGAAGAACTCTACGAAGAAGTTGATATTCAGAAAGAATTTGGAAGAAGGGCTATTCTTGCTGGTAAACAAACCCTTGCAAGCCGCATTAATGACCTTAAAAAAAATATTCTTATAAAAAAATATGAAGACAGGATTGGAGAAATAATAAGTGGAGAGGTGTACCAGGTTTGGAAAAAAGAGATTTTATTACTGGACGAGGAAGGTAATGAAATGTTGCTTCCCAAATCTGAACAAATTCCTTCTGATTATTTTAAAAAAGGAGAAACGGTTCGTGCCGTTGTGAAAAAAGTAGAGCTTAAAAACAGCCAGGCTGTTATCATCGTTTCAAGAACTGATACCTCTTTCCTTGCTAAATTGCTTGAAATTGAAGTCCCGGAAATATTTGATGGCCTTATTGTAATCAGAAAAATTGTAAGAGATCCGGGAGAAAGAGCAAAGGTTGCTGTAGAAAGTTTTGACGACCGCATTGATCCTGTTGGTGCGTGTGTAGGAATGAAAGGTAGCCGAATCCATGGAATTGTCCGTGAATTAAAGAATGAAAATATTGATGTTATCAACTGGACTAATAATATACAACTCTTGATTCAACGATCACTCACTCCTGCAAAAATTACGAGCATGGATGTGGATTTGGAAACAAAACATGCCAATGTTTATTTAAAGCCTGACCAGGTTTCTCTTGCCATTGGTCGACGGGGCGTTAATATTAAGCTTGCGTGTGAACTTACCGGTTTGGAACTGGATGTATTTCGTGATAACGAAGGCGAAGTGGAAGAATATGATGTGGATCTTGACGAATTTACAGATGAGATTGAAGCATGGATTATCGATGAACTGAAAAAGATAGGTTGTGATACAGCAAAAAGTGTTCTGGAATTGTCTGATGAGGAATTAGAGCGCAGAACGGACCTTGAAAAAGAAACAATTACAGAAGTTAAAAAAATACTGAAAGAAGAATTTGCGAGTGAATAAGTAATTTTCTTATAGCGAATGCTTATTTAAAACATAATTTTAATTATCTAAAAAATTCTTCTTTATTAAAAAAGAAGAAAAAGAAAGGCTTAATGGCAGAAGTAAATACACCACGGTTAATGGCGGCAGCCAAGGAATTTAATATAGGTAAAGATACCTTGATAGACTATCTCATGTCCAAAGGGTTTGATGGAGATGAACTAAAGCCAACTTCCCGAATTTCTGAAGAAATGTATCGTGTATTACAGGTAGAGTTTCAAACTGATAAAGTAGCGAAACAAAAAGCCGAGCAGATTGATTTACCAAAAAATGCAGTAACGGATTTCAAAAAAAGGAGGGATGAGCAGGACCTTTCTTTCAATAAAAAGGAACCTGCGAAAGTAAAAGAGGTGACCCCGGTAATTGAAGCCAAAGTTGCTGCAGTTAATGCTCCTGAGGCTCCTGCCATACCAACAATAGAACCAGAAAAAATTAAGGAAAAACCGCAGTCTGAAGTTATTAAAATTGATGCCCCTGAGGTGGAAGCCCCAAAGGTGATTGATAAAATTGACCTGAGCACAATTGATTCTTCAACAAGACCAAAAAAAGATTCTGCAAAAACTACAGGAAAAGCAAAAAAGGAAACTACCGCAAAGACAACAACTGCAAAACAAAAACCGGGCAAGACAACAGAAGAAGTAGTAGTAGAAAAGGAACCTGAAGCTGAAAAAGTGGAAGGCCCCGTGAAATTTGAGCCCGCAACTATTACTAATATTAAGGCTGAAAAATTGGAAGGGCCAAAAATACTGGGCAAAATTGAACTTCCAACAAATAATGAGACGCGGCCGAAACCTTCTGATGAAAGACGTAAACGCAAACGAATTGTTGTTGAGAAAAAACAGGTTCGTGACATCCCGCCCCCGAACTTTAACCGGCCACAACAACAAAGGCCTCCCGGCAGATTTAACCGGAATGTCCCTGCAGCAAGACGGGAGGAAAAGGAGATTGATCAAAAAGAAATCCAGGATAAAATCAAGGAAACACAGGCTAAACTGGCCGGATCAGGCGGAAGAGGAAAAAGCCTGAAAGCGAAATACCGAAAAGCAAAAAGAGAAGAAGCCGCTGAAAATGTAGGGGAAGAAGTTGCAGATAATAAATTGCAGGTTACCGAATTTATTTCAGTTAGCGAATTTGCAAATCTTATGGATGTAAGTTTTGCGGATGTTATCAGCAAATGTATGAGCCTTGGAATTATGGTTTCGATTAACCAAAGACTGGAAGCCGATGTGATAGAACTGGTCGCAGGTGAATTTAATTATGAAGTTGAATTTATAGGCATAGATGATGAGGCGGAATTTGAAGATGAAGATGAAGATGAAAATGAAGAGGACCTTGTGCCACGCCCCCCGATTGTAACGATTATGGGTCACGTTGATCATGGTAAAACATCGTTGCTCGATTATATACGCCAGGCAAATGTAATTGCAGGTGAAGCAGGTGGAATTACACAACACATCGGCGCATACGAGGTTACCCTTAAGAATGGCAGGGCCATTACCTTCCTCGATACACCAGGTCATGAGGCATTTACGGCTATGCGTGCCCGTGGTGCAAAGGTTACAGATATAGCAGTGATAGTAATTGCAGCAGACGATGCTGTAATGCCTCAAACAAAAGAAGCAATTTCACATGCACAGGCCGCGAATGTTCCAATGATATTTGCTCTCAATAAAGTTGATAAAGACGGTGCGAATCCCGAAAAGATAAAAGAGCAGCTTTCTTCAATGAACATTCTTGTTGAAGATTGGGGCGGTAAATATCAAAGCCAGGAGATAAGTGCAAGGCAAGGCTTGAATGTAGATGCACTTCTTGATAAAATTTTGCTTGAATCTGATCTCCTTGAACTTAAAGCCAACCCAGAAAGGAGTGCCAGTGGTACTGTTATTGAAGCGTCTCTTGATAAGGGCCGCGGCTATGTGGCTACCATCCTGGTGCAAAACGGAACTCTTAAGCAGGGAGATCTTTTAGTATCGGGACAAAACTACGGACGTGTAAAAGCAATGTTTAATGAAAGAAACATACGTACAGACGAAGCGCCCCCTGCAACACCCGTATTAATACTTGGCCTAAATGGTGCGCCACAAGCAGGAGAGACTTTTAAAGTTTACCATGATGAATCAGAAGCGAAAGATACAGCGAACCGGAGAGCACAGATTTTACGTGAGCAGGGCATCCGGGCCAAGAAGCATATTACGCTTGATGAAATTGGCCGCAGGCTTGCATTAGGAAACTTCAAAGAACTTAACTTAATCATTCGTGCCGATGTGGATGGCTCTGTAGAAGCATTGAGTGATTCATTACAAAAATTAAGCACCGAAGAAATTGTGGTAAGCGTGGTACATAAAGGAGTCGGACAAATTACTGAGAGTGATGTATTGCTAGCTACTGCATCTGATGCCGTAATTATCGGATTCAATGTTCGCCCTGCTTTGCAGGCATCAAAACTTGCCGAGCATGAAGGCGTGGAAATAAAAACCTACTCAATTATTTACGATGCCATTGACGAAGTGAAGAGCGCCATGGAAGGCATGCTTGAACCGAAAATCCAGGAAAAGGTTCTTGGAATTTTAGAAGTAAAAGAAACCTACAAATTCGACAAAATAAGTGTTGCCGGTTGTATGGTAATCGAAGGAAAAATTGCCCGTAATAACAGGGTTCGTTTAGTACGTGATGGTATCATCGTCTTCACAGGTGAGTTGGGAAGCCTTAAGCGCTTTAAAGATGATGTAAAAGAAGTTACTACTAATATGGAATGTGGTGTAAGCATTAAGAATTATAGTGACACACGGCCAGGCGATATGATCGAAGCCTTTGAAGAAGTTGAAGTGAAGAGAACCCTGTAACCTTACAATCTTCTTTAACAAAAACACCTCAACATTTAACTTTTCAAAAAAATATCTCCCGGGTTACAAGTGTATTTTTGGATAAAGCTTCCCGCTTTCTTTTTGTAATTACAAGATACATTGTAATTAAAATATTTACTGATGAAAAAAAGTTTATTCACTCTTTGTTTTATTATCGCTGCTTGTACCTCTTTTGGCCAGGTAAAAAAAGTAGTGGCAGATCAAATAATTGCGACTGTCGGCGATAAAATAATTCTTAAAAGTGAAATTGATAACAGCATATCAGATATGGAAAGGCAAGGTATTAATATTCCTGCCAACGGTAAATGCCTTTTACTGGAACAAGCCCTTGGTTTAAAAGCATTAGTGTTGCAGGCGGAAATAGATTCTATCCCTGTTTCTGATGAAGAAGTGGATGCCGATATTGATAATAAGATCAGGTATTTTGTGAATCAATATGGCTCAAAAGAAGCGGTAGAACAAATCGCAGGCAAATCTCTTTTTCAGCTTAAGGAAGATTTCAGGCAAACTTTTCGTGAACAAAAACTTGCGCAAGGAGAACGTGATAAAATTGTTGCCGATATAAGGATAACTCCTAAAGAAGTTGAACAATATTATAATGCGATCCCAAAAGACAGTCTCCATTTCTATGAATCTGAACTTGAAATAGGACAGATCGTAATTTATCCAAAAGCGAGCCGCGATTTGGATGCTTACGCAATTGACCAACTAAAAGAGTATAAAAAAGAAGTGGAAGATGGCACTAAGAAATTTGAAGTCCTGGCTTCTCTGTATACAGATGACCCAGGCAGCAAAGAAAATGGTGGCAGGTATGAGATTAACAGAAATGAAAAACAATGGGATCCTATTTTCCTGGCCAAGGCATTCAGCTTAAAAGATGGACAAGTCTCAAACGTATTCAAATCAAAGTTTGGTTACCACATTATACAAATGGTGAGCAGGAACGGGGATGACGCAGTCATAAGGCACATTTTAAAGATTCCTCAAATAAGTTCTATTGAAATAGGCGAAACAAAAGAAAAAATAGATTCAATACGAACAAGGCTTGTGTCGGGCACTTTAGATTTTGGCCAGGCCGTTCAAAAGTACAGTGAGGACGACGCCAGTAAGTTTACCGGGGGTCGCATTCCAGCGAGAGATGGTAGTTCTTTTGTAACAATCGATCAACTCGACAAAGACCTGGTGCTTATGTTAAAAGATCTTAAGCCTGGAGAATATTCTCCGCCTTCAGAATTTACCGATGAACGTGGCAAAAAGGGAGTACGCATTGTTGACATATTAACAAAAACAGAACCACACAGGGAAAACCTGAAAGACGACTATGACAAGGTTGCTCAAAGAGCCCTGGAAGAAAAGAAAAATGATGCTTTGGAAAAGTGGTTTGCTAAAAAAATTCCCTCTTTTTATGTTGAAATCTCCGAGGAGTACAAGACTTGTCCCGAAATGCAAAAATGGGGCAGCAATTCGACTGTAAAGAAATAATTACGTCAAAATTTACTTTATATCACGGCTTCTTCACTGGGCCGTTTTACATTTACAACCTTTTTCAACAAAATTTTATTCGCTTGAAAAATAACAAAGTGAATTTATTTACTCCTTGGCGTCTCTTTAATAAAACATTAATTTTGCGCTTCATTCCAATAAATGAGCGACGAAATTAAACATGAATGCGGGCTTGCATTCATGCGATTACGCAAACCTTTTTCTTTTTACCGGCAAAAATATGGTACAGTTTTGTATGGCCTTAATAAGGTGTACCTGCTTATGGAAAAACAACATAACCGTGGGCAGGATGGTGCAGGATTGGCTACTGTAAAATTAAATACTGAACCCGGCTACCCGTTTCTTCATCGAATAAGGAGCTCTGCTAACCAGGCTATCGCCGATATATTTGCCCAGATTGGTGAGCAAATAAATGAGATTGAAAAATATCATCCTGAAATACAGCAACACGCAGGCCTTATGAAGGGCCATGTAGATTTTTTAGGAGAATTATTATTAGGACATCTGCGCTACGGCACCCAGGGAAAAAATAATGTCCAGTTTTGTCATCCCTTTATTAAAAGGAATACGATACCATCCCGAAATCTTGCCCTTGCCGGAAACTTTAACCTTGTTAATAAAGAGGAATTGTTTTCGTTGATAAACTCGCATCCTGATGAACTTGACAGGCAAAGTGATCTTGGAGCCATGATTGATGTAATTCACCATTTTCTTGTAAAAGCAGATGAAGTTTCTCCTGAGGGTGCGGACATTGTGCAGGTTTTAAAAAAATCAGTTTCTCTTTTTGACGGCGGTTTTACGTTCGGCGGGATTACAGGCAGCGGTACGGGCTTCGTGGTAAGAGATGCAAACGGTATAAGGCCTTGTTATTATTATTTAAATGATGAAGTAATAGTTGCTGCCAGTGAGCGTGCTGCTATACGCACTACTTTTAATGTTGGAGAAAATGAAGTAAAGGAACTGATGCCCGGCAATGCACTGGTGTCATATCCTGACGGAAGCTTTGCTGTTCAACAAATACTTGAGCCAAAAGAAAGAAAGGCCTGCAGCTTTGAAAGAATTTATTTCTCCCGCGGCAGCGATGAAAAAATTTACAGGGAAAGAATTGCCTTGGGCTATCATTTGAGCGAAGCTGTATTAAGAGAAATTAACCATGATTTAAAAAACACAATTTTTTCCTTTATACCCAATACCGCTGAAATAGCTTTTTATGGATTACTGAAAGGGGCGGAGGATTATTTGAGCAAAATAAAAGTTGAACGAATATTAAGTTGGGGAAAAGACCTGTCTGCCGGACAGGCGGGTTATGATGAAGACAAGCTAACGGAAATGATTAACCGTAAAGTACGGATTGAAAAAATTGCCATTAAAGACGTAAAGCTTCGCACTTTTATTACTGCAGATACCAGCCGGAATGAGATGGTGCAGCATGTGTATGACATAACCTATGGAACCGTAAGAAAGAACGAAGACACACTTGTGGTGATCGATGATTCCATTGTAAGAGGAACTACTTTAAAAGAAAGCATTATTCGAATGCTTTCGCGCCTTCAGCCTAGGAGGATTATTGTCGTTTCTTCAGCGCCACAAATCCGATATCCCGACTGCTATGGAATTGACATGAGTAAACTTGGTGAATTTGTTGCTTTTAGAGCAGCGATGGAATTAATTAAAGAAAAAGATATGGGATGCCTGTTGCAGGAGCTTGTTGAAAAATGTAATGAACTTAAAAGAAACAACCGCCTTCATTGCGAAAATGTTGTGAAACAAGTTTACAAGCCTTTTACCGTAGCTGGAATTTCAAAAAAGATTGCCCAGTTAATAACTCCTGAAGAAATTACTGTACCTGTAGATGTTATATATCAAACGATAGAAGATCTTCATGACTGTTGCCCTACAAATCTTGGAGATTGGTATTTCACAGGAAACTATCCTACACCAGGTGGCAATCGTGTTGTGAACAAGGCATTTCTGAATTATATGGAAGGAAAGAATGTCAGGGGTTATTAATATGTTTGATAAAATGAAGGAAATATTATTGCAGGATATAGGCAGGAAGAAAAATAATCGACCTAATGACTTATTGACCAACGACCGATTAATCAATTAACCAATCGAGACAGTGAAAACATTACTTATTATACGTCACGCGAAAAGTAGCTGGGATGATTTACAACTTACCGATTTCGAAAGACCATTAAATGATCGCGGTAAAAAGGATGCACCTGTTATGGCAAAAAGACTTAGGGACAGAAAAATAAAAATCGATCGCTTTATATCAAGCCCGGCAAAACGGGCAAAAAAAACTGCTGAAGGTTTTATAGATGAGTACGGCCTGAAAGAGAAAGATTTGATTCTTCTGCCTTCGTTATATGAAGCCTCTGTAAGAAACTTTTATGAGGCCGCCGAAAGTATAAATGATAAGGACGACGTTGTTGCTTTATTTTCTCACAATCCCGGAATAACTGATTTTGCTAATACGCTCACCGAACAAAAAATTGACAACATGCCTACCTGCGGTGTATTTGCTATAAATATTAAAATAAAGACGTGGGAAGATTTTGAAAAAGCTGAAAAGCAATTTTTGTTTTTTGACTATCCAAAAAATCTATGATTCCGTTTGATTTTTTACTTTTCTATTAGCTAAATAAACTCCTGCAATGATAAGAACAGCGGCAATTATTTTATGGAAATGCAACTCTTCTTTTAAAAATACCATTGCAACTGCTACCGCAAATACCGGTTGTGAATAGATATAAGCACCCGCAACTGATGCATTTAATATTTTAATGCCGTATACATTGAAAATATATGCAAGAAAAGTACCAGGCACAGCAATGAAAAATAAAAGAAAATAATCCTTTAGGGTAAATGCGTGCCATGTAATTTGATTGAATTCCTTTATACATGCCGGTAGAATCATAAAAAATCCTAAAGTAAAAACCCATCGCATTACGATCATTGGAGAATGCTTATCCATGAGCGGCTTTACGCTTATAAAATAAAATGTATAGGCGACGGCACTACATATAACCAGGAATAATTTCCCTTGTACTTATCAAAATAACTGCTCCCGTAACTGCAAGTAACAAACCCAGAATTTTTGCAATAGATATAGTTTCTTTTAGAATAATAGCTGCGATAATTGTTATAAGGATTGGAGTAATAAGGGTGAGGAGCGATGCATGTATAGAAAAAGTATACGATAATCCTTTTATAAATAACATCTGGTTCAAAGCAAGACCCATAAAAGCACACAATAAAAATACAGGTATTTCTTTTTTATGAATTCTTGTTTTGATTGGCGACCATAGAAAAACTAACCAAAATAAAATACAACTAATACCTATTCTTATAATATTTAATCCAAATGGGCCTATATAATGTTTAGCAGTAAAATATTTTATTGCACTATAATTTATCGCAAAAAAAAGATTAGTCCCCAGCAGTCCAAGATGTGCTTTTGTGTTTTGAGTCAAAGCAATTTATTGAGGTGTAAAATTGCCGGATTTGAATGACAGGGCAAATTCGCTAACTACTTTTTTATAATCATTAAATGAAAATATAGGTTCGGCAAAGTGAAATAAAGACGCTTCGCTAACATTTTTTCCCAAAGAAAAATTGTCCTGCTGAACTGCGTAAAAATATTTTTTTTCCATCAAATATTTTGAAAGATATTCTTGTTCTCCCTGGCCCGGTGTTGGCACCAGTATTGCTTTCTTGCCGATCTTTACAAGATCCATAATGGTTGAATAGCCACTTCTGCTTATTACCATTTCAGATTCCTGAAATGCCATATTTAATTCTTTGGCTGGAAAATGATTTTCAATTGTAACTGATTTGGACTTTACTGCTGGTATTTTATTTTCATTGGGTAAGCCTCTCACAAGTAAAACTTCTTTCCCAAAATTTTCAAGCTGAGATAAAATTATTTGTTCGAAAATTGTCCGTTGTGGTTCCGGGCCCGAAAGGGAAATAAGGAGATCATATTTTTTTCCGACGTTACTTGTTTTTTCAAATCGTGATAAAGGGCCAATATATAAAACGTTTGAGGGCTTTTTTTGAGGATGTGATAATTTACCGGCAAGACTATTTTCTTCAGAGTCGGGTACCCAGCAATGCTTGTATTTTTTAATAAAGTAGTAGTGCAATTTCCGCGCAATTTTGTCGGTGAAATTCTTACCGGTTTTTATATAAAGCTGGTGAGTAATATAAACTGAAGGAATTTTTTTATGATAAAGTCCAAACCGGTTATCTGAAATGACTGCCTCAATCTTGTACTCATTGATAATCTTTTTTAACCATAAATTTTCTTGCACAACGGAGAAAATTACTTTAGGAAATTGAAGTAAAAGTTTAAGAAATAACCTGTTCCCGCTATGACTATACTTGATTTTATAGCTCTTGATTGGCAAAAAAATTGCCTCGGGAAACTCTTTTTTTAAAAGAAAATACACGCTCTCCTCCCCGGCAATCAGCACCTCACAATTTTGCTCAATTAACTCATTTATGATTGGTATGCAACGCGTTGCGTGTCCTAAACCCCAGTCCAAGGGGGCTACCAGTACCCTTGTCTTTACCAGATGTGTGTTAAAATTTTTACCATTTATCAAAAGATTGCAATAATTATTTGTGAAAATAGTTTAATTTAGGAATCATATTTTATGAAAAATGTAAAAAAACTCCTTCTTTTCATATTACTCGTGATCGCTGTATTTGCTGTTAGTTGTAACTCTTCAAAAAAAAGCAATTGTGGTTGTCCCAGTAAAAAAGGATTAGTTGGATATTAGACTATAAAAAACCAAATCCAAATGAACAAATTTAACCGGGATCTTTTGGTATTGTTCAAAGAAGAATTAATGAACCCCCAATCAATCGAACATGAAGTTGAATTACTTCATGAGTTGTTATATTCTGTTGAAAGAATTGACAATTTAATTGTAGCCCACGAAGTTATTAACCTGAACAAGTACAAAATTATTTCTGATAAAAAGGTGATACAGGTGATGTTACGTGAGAATGAGTTGAGGCCATTTATTTTTCTTAATAACAAAAATTAATTTATTATCAGTTAATTTATTACCCAGGTTTCTTTGCCTTTTAATAGTTTATCTAAATCTCCCTTTCCCTTCTTGGCAAGCGATTCTTCTATTTGCATTGCCATCACATCTTCGTAACATGCCCGTTCTTTTTGATAAAAAACTCCAAATGGCCTTGGTAGGCGAGATTCTTTAAACGGATTTTCAAATAATCTTGTGAGAATTTGTGCTTTATAAAAATCCTTTTCGTCATGTATCCATAAATCATTTTCACTTGTACTCTCATTCAATTCAACAGCTACCGGGTGAAATCCATCCAGCTTAATTCCCTTATTTCTTGCGGCGCCAAAAACCAAAGGTTTCCCGTGTTCAAGAAATAATGCCTCCTCTGGCTTTGATTTTTTTTCTGTAAAAATTTCAAAAGCTCCATCATTGAAAATGTTGCAGTTCTGGTAAATCTCCAGGAAAGAAGATCCTTTATGTTCATGTGCCTTTAAAATCATTGCCTGCAAATGTTTGGGGTCTCTATCCATACTTCTTGCAACGAAAGAAGCATCGGCACCCAAAGCAAGCGCCGCTGGATTAAAGGGATGATCGATACTTCCCATCGGGGTACTCTTCGTAATTTTATGTTGCTCGCTTGTAGGTGAATATTGTCCTTTGGTTAATCCATATATTTCATTATTGAAAAGCAATAAGGTTACATTAAAATTTCTTCTTAACAAATGAATGGTGTGATTGCCTCCAATACTTAGGCAATCACCATCACCTGTTACAATCCAGATATCCAGTTCAGGTCTGCTCGCCTTCAAGCCACCCGCAACTGCAGTTGCCCTGCCATGAATGCTATGTAAACCATACGTATTCATATAATAGGGGAAACGGCTACTGCATCCTATTCCTGATATAATAACAATATTTTCTCTTGGAATTCCAAGGCCTGGCATTATCTTTTGAACCTGCGCCAATATGGAATAATCGCCACACCCGGGGCACCAACGAACTTCCTGGTCTGTAGCAAAATCCTTCGGGGTTAAGGCAACCGGGCCACTTATAGTTTCACTCATCTTAAAAAAGTATATTAGCAAAGTTACTCAGAAAAATAAAGAAATTTTCATGATCTATACTTTCTAAGAAAAAGTAATTTAATCTTAACCTGAAGTAATTCTACAATTTTTTGTTATAAAACCTTACCCACAATTATTTAACCTCCTAACCAGCTTGCAAAACTTCCCAGTACTCAGCCGCCCGGCGCGTGTGCGGTATTACAATAGTGCCACCCACAATATTGGCTACAGCAAAAATTTCATACATCTGTTGCGTCGTAATTCCCAATTCGTATGATTTTCCCAAATGATATTTAATACAATCATCACAGCGTAAAACCATACTTGCAACTAACCCAAGCATCTCTTTTGTCGCTTTATCCAAAGCACCTTCTTCGTACGTATTAGTATCGAGATTCCACAACCTTTTCATAACGAGGTTATTTTTGCTTAAGATAACTTCATTCATCCTTTCGCGGTATTCATTAAATTCATTTACCAGTGTCGACATAATCATATATTTTGATTGAAAAAATAATTCAAAGTTATATGCATCACGCACAAAATCAATTTCGCTAATTTTACTTCTTTAATATTACGGTATGAATGAAATAAAATATGATTTTGGAATGGTTGGGCTGGGTGTAATGGGAAGTAATCTTTTACTTAATATGGCTGATCACGGATTTGCCGTTATAGGTTATGATAAAAATCCGGATAAGACGAAATTATTTGAAACTTCTGCTCCCGAAAACACTACTGTGAAAGGGGTCAATAATCTCCAGGAAATGATAGACAAATTAAAGGTTCCAAGGAAAATTATGATGTTGGTGCCAGCCGGAATCCCTGTAGACAGCGTAATAAATGATCTTCTCCCCGTTATAAACGGTGGAGATATAATTATTGATGGAGGAAATTCTCATTATACTGATACACTTAAGAGAATACATTTTCTCCAGGATAAAGGACTTCATTTTATGGGTATCGGAATCTCGGGTGGCGAAGAGGGTGCCCGCCGTGGACCGAGCATCATGCCCGGCGGTGACCAGGAGGCCTATAAGGAAATAGAACCCATATTGAAGGCTGTGGCTGCAAAGGTAAATAACGTGCCCTGCGTAAGTTATTTAGGAAAAGATGCTGCCGGACATTATGTAAAAATGATTCATAACGGCATCGAGTATGCGATAATGGAACTTCTTAGTGAATGTTACGATCTGTTGCGCAATGGAATGGATTATTCAAACGATGAACTCCATAAATTATTCAATGAATGGAACAAAGGAGAAATGAAATCTTTTTTATTAGAAATAACTGCCGCCATTTTTGAGAAAAAAGATGAGAAAGAAACAAAAAATTATCTGGTGGATATGATACTCGATAAAGCCGGCGCTAAAGGCACCGGTAAATGGACATCCCAGGAAGGCCTCGACCTTCCTATGCCAATACCAACAATAGATTCAGCGGTAATGATGCGGAACTTATCGTCCTTGATTGAGGAGAGAAATGAAGCCGCAGAACTTTATAATGCCCGCATGCAAAAAATAAACGTGGGGAAAAAAGAATTTGAAGGCTTGTTATACGATGCGCTGTATTTTGCAACAATAATAAGCTATGCACAAGGCCTGGCGATGCTTACAACCGCATCAACGAACTTAAAAATGGATATTCCGTTGCCACAGGTAATAAAAGTATGGCGTGGTGGATGTATCATTCGTTCTGCTTTACTTGATAAATTCACAAAAGCATATGAAAATGCCACGCTAAAAAATTTATTACTTGATGAAAATATTGCCGCCATTTTAAAAGAAAAAGAAGAAGGTGCTCAAAAGATAATATCATTTTGCGCATTAAATAATTATCCTGCTGCCGGTTTGATGGCATCGCTTAATTATTACAATGCATACCGCAGAAAATTGTTGCCAACCAATTTAATACAAGCCCAGAGAGATTTCTTTGGCGCACATACGTACCAGAGAATCGACAGAGATGGAATCTTTCATACGGAATGGGAAACAGCCGCTGAAACTTTACCTACTAAAAACATAGAAACAAACTAAAAACCGGATGTTAGATTATAAAAAGATATCACCAATGCTCGTATTTATTTTCGGAGGTAGTGGTGATTTAAATTATAGAAAGTTAAACCCTGCACTATTTAATCTTTTTCTTGATAAAGCTATGCCTGAAAATTTTAGTGTTATAGGTATTGCCCGGTCAGAGTACGGCGACGGTGAATATTTAAAACATTTAAAGGAAGGGATAGATAATTTTTCAAGGAGAAATGATTCTGATAAAGAATGGAAAAACTTCTCCAAACATATAAGTTACATGCCGATGGACGTAAAAGAGGCAAAAGAGTATTCGAAAATTGATGCAATTGCAAAAGAAAGAGAAAAAGAATTTGGAATTCATCCCAATATCCTCTTTTATATGGCAGTTGCTCCTCAATTAGTTCCCACGATTGTAAAAAATTTAGGGCATCTTGATATTTGCCATGATACAAAATGCACAAGAATTGTTGTTGAAAAACCTTTCGGGCACGATCTTGAAAGTGCAAAAGAGATGAATAAAATGCTGGCAGAATATTTTACTGAAGAGCAAATCTTTCGCATTGATCATTATCTTGGAAAAGAAACTGTTCAAAATATACTCGCATTACGTTTTGCTAATGCGTTATTTGAGCCTATATGGAACCGTAATTATATTGACCATGTGCAGATAACAGCTGCCGAAACGGTTGGCGTGGAAGGACGAGGCGATTATTATGAAAATTCAGGCGCCTTGCGGGATATGATACAAAATCATATTTTACAATTGCTATGCATGGTTGGTATGGAAACGCCGGTATCGTTTAATTCAAATGAAATAAGAAATAAAAAAGTGGATGTTTTAAATGCCATCCGCAAGATATCTAAGGATGAGGTGCAGGACTATGCAGCACGTGGCCAATATGATGAAGGATGGATGGAAGGTGAAAAAGTTCCCGGGTACCGGCAGGAACAACAAGTGGAACCTTCTTCAAATACAGAAACCTTTGCTGCGGTAAAATTTTATATTGACAACTGGAGATGGCAGGGTGTTCCTTTTTATGTACGCACAGGGAAACATCTCCACGAAAAAAGTACGGCTTTGACGATACAATTTAAACCAGCACCTGCTTTTGCTTTTCCTAAAGAAGCTGCAGAAACCTGGCGACCCAACCGGCTATCTATCAGCATCTCTCCCGAGATGGATATAAATCTTCGTTTCCAGGCCAAGCGGCCGGGGCAGGCAATGATCCTTAGCCCGGTCGACATGGTTTTCAATTATAAGGATGAGTATAATGGCGAAGAGCCTGAAGCTTATGAAACGCTTTTATATGACGTAATGGGGGGTGATGCCACACTATTCATGAGAGCGGACCAGGTTGAAGCTGCATGGGAAGTAGTGATG
>JBBSPK010000012.1:0-33761 GCA_038258875.1 Chitinophagales bacterium | reverse complement strand
GAAAGTGAACATCTAAAAATTCCCATCACTTTAATTCAAAAAATTTCACCTGATACTTTGGCTATTGATGAACTAAGGTCTGAAGTTGGTTTGAATATAATGACAAAATTATTTGATAATCCACTTATAAAACAACATCTACCAGATAAATGGAATATTAGTTTTACGACTGAATTTGACAAAAAAGCGTGCAGGGATTTATTTGAAACTATTAAAACAAGTACAAATGCCTTAATGTACTCAGGAAGTACATTTCATCAATTCAACCATTCTTTCAACCCAGATAAATATTTTATTGATATTGAAAAAGGCAAAGAAAGATTATCTAAAAAGGATAGCAATGTTTTCCCCGGGGGACATTATAGACTAATGATGCGAAGAGTTGCTCGTTCATCGGATGCTCGAACATTAATAAGTACCATTATTCCTCCTATATCTTTTTGTGATAATTCAGTTAACTATCTGATACCTAAGAATTATAATCCAGATCAATTAGTATTTATCTGCTCTGTATTTAACTCGTACGTCTTTGATTTTATTGTAAGAAGTAAATTGAATAGTAACATAACTATTGGATTAATAAATCAATTGCCAATGCCCAGACTGGAAAATACCCACAGGTGGTATAAACCCGTTATTGAACGAGGCTCGAAACTTATTTGCACAACTAAGGAATTTACAAATTTGTGGGAAGAGGTAATGAAAACGACATGGAGTACAAAAAGTGAAATTGGCGAAGAAGAAAGAAACAAATTAAGAGCGGAATTAGATGGAATTATTGCACATATTTATGGTTTAACTGAAGAAGAGTTTATTTATATCCTTGGAACGTTTCCGATTGTTGCACAAGCTCAAAAGGATGCTGCACTTTTATCTTACAAAGCATTAGCATCTCAATTTAAAGAAACCGGCAAACAAGAAGAACAACTTGCAACTCTAATACAAAGCGGCGAAACAAATAAAATAGAATTTAAATCCACACTACGGGTTGATGTAAAAACAGGTAAGCCGGAAAAATTTATAGAACACAGTGTTTTAAAAACCTTAGCTGCATTCTTAAATTCCGATGGAGGCACATTATTAATAGGTGTAGACGACGACAAAAAAATTTTAGGATTAGAAGGCGATTTTAATTCCTTTAGTAAACCTGATAAGTTAGATGAATTTCAAAAGCACTTTGACAATTTAATCAGCAAGAGCCTGGGCAATCGCTTTCAGCGATATTTGAATGTGGAGTTTCCAAAGCAGGATGATAAAATAGTTTGCATCGTTGCAATAAAAGAAAAATCATCTGAACCGGTTTACATTATTAATGAAGCAGGTCAGGAAAGTTTTTATATTAGACGACAGGCATCAACAGTTGAATTAAAATTGAGTGAGGCATTGACATACATTAAAGAACATTGGAAATAAACAAAATTTTTCATCATGCATATAACAATTAGAGTTGCTTGGCATAACAATGGTTGGAATGGTCACATATGTAACGAACCAGAAAAGAATACTTACTGCATTGGACTAAAATCCTATCCCGGCGATTATATCAAAGGTGCAAGAGATTTAGAATGGGAAAGCCGAAAGGATGTAAAAGGCAAACCTTGTGGAAGTCTTACCTCTGGTATGCCGCCCTGTGGTGTAAGCATTAATGCTTTTGGCTCGGAAAAAATGAAGGCAAAAATAAATGCACCTACCTGGTTCAACAAGGAAGCAAAACCAGCATTAGTAGATATTCCTGAATCTACTGTATGTATTTGGAATTATGAAAACATGTATTCTGATGATGTAAAGAGAGAAGGTGGCACAGGACAGAAATATGATTATGATGTTCGTTTGCAAAATGCTAAAGACTACTTTGGTGATTTAAAAGAAGATGAATCTCTATTATTCTATTATGCCAATTATAGCAATCCGTTTAGTGAAGATGAAAGTCCTAAATATGTGATAATAGGTATGTCCCGTTTGAAAAAAGTGGGTAAAGTTCATTATTACGAAGGAGTATCTGAAGAAATGAAGGTTAAATATGCAGGTGGCTTCGTTTGGCAAATGCCTATAACATCCCATTACCCCGACGAAGGTTTTTCTATCCCATATCATAAGTATATGGATAGTCCTGAAATTTTAGAACGCATAGTTTTTGTACCCGAATACCAAAAAAACTATAAATATGCTACACGACCAGTTTCTGATGATGATTCATTGGCTTTGGTTGAAAGGTTTATAGAAATTGTAAGTTTCTTAATTGAAATTGAAGATGACACTCAAAATTGGCTGGAACGAAGAAAGTGGTTGCTTTCACTCTTTACTGAACTTTGGAAGAAAAGAGGAGCATATCCGGGGTTACCTCAGGTTTTAAATTTTATAGACTTTAAAGAGGCAATTGATTATTATAAAAAACAAACTGTAGCCGGAAAAGATAAAGAAGCCTATACTAATATTAAGACATATTTGGAGGGAAATAATTCTCAAATGCCCGATTGTGATATTACTCCACTTCGATTAAAAGAAGTAAAAAGGAACTGGCAATTAAGAGTGGCTGACGAAAAAAATGTTTTACTAAATACCCTTGTTCGCTTTTCATTATCAAAAGAACAAATAGACAATATATTAAGTCTAAAAAAAGAACAAAATAGCTTGTATGCTTCTTTAAATGCAATCGCAGATAATCCATATTTATTATGCGAACAATATGTAGGTAGTAATAAGGATGATATTATTTCATTTCATTCCGTCGATCATGGAGTTATTCCAAACCCAGATTTGGGGATAGAAAACTTAAACACGAAAAATTCTGCAGAAAGATTCAGGGCTCTGTGTGTAGATGTTTTAAAAAAAGAAAATGTGCATTCGTTTGTATCACAAAACAAGGTTTTGTTTCACATCAATAATAAATTAAGTTACTTGCCTGAATGGAAAAATCACCAGTTTACAGCTAAGTATTTTGAAGTTGATGCAGAAACTATTGAGCAAGCAATTACTTTCAAAAAATACAATGATGAAAATTATCTGTATTTAAATGAAGTATACGAAGATGAAAGATTAATTCAGAAGATAATTACAGATATACAACAAAGACCAGACATAGGATTAAAAGTTGAAGTCACAGAGGATACATTTTATGGTCTTTTGAAAGATGACAGAAGTACTTTAAATAATAAGGCACCCGAGCTATATTACGAAGCATTAAAAGGTCAGGCGAAGGTTTGTGTAAAAGTGTTTACTAAACCTGTTTGCGTTATTTCAGGGGCTGCAGGTACAGGTAAAACCACTATACTTAAATCTATAATTAAAAGCATAGAAAAAGCCCACGGTGTGGGCACTGGGATTATCTTACTGGCACCTACGGGTAAAGCGTCCGAAAGAATAAAAGAAAAAACAGACAAGATTGCATCAACAATACATTCTTTTTTAGCAAATCCTAACAGATTATGGCTAAATGAAAATTTTACATTTAAAAGAGTTGGCGGAAAAGTAGATGCAACAATTACCACTTTAGTAATTGATGAATGCTCGATGATAGATTTATCATTATTTGCCACTTTATTTCGAAGCATTAATTGGAATAGCATACAGCGACTAATTTTAGTAGGAGATCCAAATCAACTGCCTCCTATTGGAAGAGGTAAAGTTTTTGCGGATGTTATAGAATGGATGAATAAAAACTGCCCTGACAATTTAGGTAAACTTGATATAAATGTTCGTCAATTAGAAAATAAAGCTAAGGATGCCGGAAATGGGATTTTAGAATTAGCCGAGATATTTATACAAGAAAATCAAACAGATGACAAGTTTGATAAATCAAAACAAGAAACGATATTAAAGAAAATTCAACAGGGCGATGTAATTGATAAAGATTTATCAGTCCATTATTGGAAAGATATGGACGACCTGGAATTAATAATGAAATCTGTGATAATTAAAGACCTGGAGGAAGCCACTGGTGACAAAGCACAAACGGGAAAGTTTTATAATATATGGGGTGAAGCTCTAAAGCAGAATAGTGGACGCCCAGATCCAACCTATTTGCAAATTTTATCACCATTTAGAGGTGAGTTTTATGGTACAGAGTATTTGAATACATTTTTCCAAGGATTATTTAATGGCTACCAAGCAACCAAAACTCAATTGGATGGAATCTCGCTTTTTGATAAAGTAATTCAATTTCGAAATCGTCCAAAATCAAACCCAATTAGTGCATATAGTTGGGAAGCAAAAAAAAATATCAAAATTGACATATACAATGGTGAGATTGGTTTTGTAAATCCACATAGTTGGGATTGGCAAAAAATGAAGTCACCTTATTATCCTTTAAAAAACTTTCAGGTAAACTTTGATAGAAGAACTGAATTGGCAGTAAATTTTGGCTTCAGGAAAGACAATTATGACAAAGTAATGTTTAATGAGCCTGTTGAAGAAAATTTAGAATTAGGCTATGCAATTTCTGTACACAAGGCACAGGGTAGTGAATTTGATAGAGTGTATTTTATTTTGCCAAAAAAAAGCAGCCCTTTAATGTCAATGGAATTATTATATACTGCTATTACAAGAGCGCAAGTACATCTTACAATCTTTGCGCAAGATGATGTAACATCATTTATTGAACTTACAAAAATTGATAAGTCCAACATTCGGAAAATCAATTCTTCGATTTTTAAATTTGAACCAATACCTGATTTACTTTTTGCTTTATCTTCAAATTGGTACGAAGACAATAAAATAATAGCAACGCTCTCGAGTTATTTTGTTCGTTCTAAATCCGAAATGAATATCGCCAACATTTTACATCTGAATGAAATTCCATTCGTATATGAAGTGCCAAAATTTGCTAACAATGGTTCTATGTATTTACCTGACTTTACTATAAAATGGCAAGGCAAAGAATATTTTTGGGAACACGTTGGCAGGTTAGATTTGCCTGAATATAAAAATCATTGGGAAACAAAAAAGAAATGGTATGATGAACATTTTCAGGGTCAGTTAATAACAACGTTTGAAGGAACGGATCACACGACACAGATTGCTAAAATACTACGATCTGTTTTTAATATTTCAATTAAATAATTCTTATTGATGTATGTTAAGGTTAATGTATCTCTGTGAAGTGTTTTATCCTTCCTTTTTGGCTGATTTACTGATAGGCACTTTAGGTGCTTTTTTTGGAATAATTGGCGCTTATAGGCTCTATGTATTATCCGTTCACCGGGAACGGACAGATCGTTTGAAATATGTTGTTTCTTTAATTGAAAGCATCATCCCATCAGCAATAACACAATCAGAATTTTGTAGGGAACACGTAAAAAATATTCTCCAAGAACCGTTTGAAAATAAATTGTTACAGATCGAAGCAAACAGGGACACTAAAAGATTGGCTGATAAAGTTGACCAGGAAGGAGTTTACCATGCATATCTGTGGAAATACAAACGAAACAAAAAAACCTACGAGCAGTTTAAAAATTTATATGCCTCAATTGATTATTTGGAATCTTTATTAGAAGACATGATAAAAACGAACGAAAAGATTTTAAATGCAGTATGGAGCCGCAAAAAACAATATCAAGTGACATTTAGTAAAACTTTGGACACACTTCAAGCAATTATTTTAATTGCGGAAATACAACAAAATCAACCGGCATATGTAGAATATGCAAGAAATTTAATTCAGCAATTTTCAGCAAAGAAAACAGAGAAGGAAAATGTAGTTGATTCTTACAAAGAAGTAGTTGAACCACTTTCAAATTTCACAATTCATAATGCATCTCAACATCCTAAAATTTCTGAGTTACTATTTTTATTAGATGATCTTTATCGCCAATTCGTTGGCATTGAACTATCATCGAAGCATAACGCAAAAGATTACGAGTGGTATGCCGAAAAATTAAAAACAACCGCTAACAATTTAGCTGAAGGTAGTAAGCAGCTTCAAAAAGATTTTAGCACGAAGTAGATGAAGTAATTTGATAATAATGACTGGTAATAATTACAATTTCTTTATAGACGAAAGCGGCGATCATGGCTTAACAAAAATTGATACGGATTTCCCTGTGTTCCTGTTATGTGGTGTTCTGATTAAAGAAGAGCATTATCAAACAGTAAGGAAGACTATTAACATTCTTAAACATTCAATTTGGGGTAACAAAGAAGTTATTTTTCATTCCAGAGATATTCGCAAATGCGAAAAGGAATTTCAAAAACTATTTGACCTGGAGATAAGAAAATATTTCTATGAAGAACTGAATAAAATTATTGCCGGTTCTGCTTATACAATAATAGCATCTGCAATTCAAAAGGATAGATTTATAGAAAAGTTTGGCAAGCTACAGGATGATGTTTATGAAGTTGCTTTATCTTTTGTTATTGAACAGTCAATTATTGCATTACATAGTATAGAAGCAGAAACCAGTCTTTCAATTGTAATAGAAAAAAGAGGTAGAAAGGAAGACAAACAATTGGATGATCACTTTCAAAGAATTGTAGGTAAAGGAACAGGGAAGTTGACGGCAGAAGAAGTAATTAAATTCAATCCTACTTTTACTTTTAAAAACAAGAAACAAAATATTAACGGCTTACAATTAGCAGATTTAGTAGCTTATCCAATTGCCCGGTATGTAATAGAACCAAACAGAGCAAATCCCGCTTTTGATGTTTTAGAACCTAAAATCTACAGAACAAGCGGAGGCTTAGACGGATTGAGGATATATCCTTAAAAGCAAAAAGTCAAGAACCAGTCTTGACCTTTTACCGATCGGGGACACCCCGGTCCAAAAGAATTTGAATACAAATATAAACAAATTTGTAAACTTAACGTAAATATTGTGTAAACCCCCTACTCACAGAACCCACGCTGCAAGGTAATAAGGTCTCACTCCGGCTTAGTCGGCAAGCAGATGCGCCAAACCATTGCAGCATTGCCAATAAATCCATTTAAATCATTTTAAGGCATTGGCAAAGCTACAATGCCCTTCGGGTGCTTCGTTGCACTCCGCAGTTTGTCACACTTCTTGCTGCTCCTACAGCCTTCGTTCGGGCAGCTACTTGTGTCCTTCATGCCACTTCGCTCATTACGTCCTTCGCTCCGCTTCATTACACCTCGTTCGTAGCTAATCAATTTGCTTTAAGGCTTGGCACACATTTCCAATTCCACAAAACCTAATACACAAAACTAAGAAGGGCATCTACGTTATAAGTAAATCGGAAGTCATTGTTGCAAATCTTCTTCATGATGCAGGAATTGACTTTGAATATGAAAGAAGATTTGATACAAAAACTGGATGGAGATTGCCTGATTTCACATTCAGAACGGCAGATGATGAAATTATAATTTTAGAACATCTTGGAATGCTTCATAAGCCGAGTTACAGAGATGAATGGTTGCAAAAGAAAGCCTTTTATGAAGTTAATAATTTTGTTCTCGGGCAAAACCTATTTACGACTACTGAGGATGAAAATGGAGCAATAGATTCTGAAAAAATTTCAAATGAAGTCATAAAAAAGATTAAAGAAATAATATAATTATTTTGCAAAGCTTTATTTTGGATACTTTGTACTTCCATACTATTTTTTTAAAAAGTCTAATTGTATTTTGTCGGCTGCGATTCGTTTGGTTTGATCAATGATTTTTGCATAAATCTGAGTGGTTTTCAGTTCACGATGTCCAAGCATCTTTGAAACAGTATAAATGTCCGTTCCCTTGCTTAGTTGCAAAGTGGCAAACGTATGCCGGAAACAATGAAAGGTTATCTCTTTTGTAATCCCGGCTAATCCGATCCACTTAGCCAAATGCTTATTTGAGTAAGCTGAATAAGTAAGCCCCTCAAATACTTTGACGGCAGGCTCTTTCCTTTCACCAAGGAGGCTGTAAGCCTGGGCGGAAATAGGCATCATTTCAACGCCTTGTGTTTTTTGCTGTTTGAACTGAATAAAGTGACCATTGCCTTCAATGTATTCCAATTCTCCCCAAATTAATTTTTCAATATCTGAAAACCTTAATCCGGTAAGTGCTGAAAATAATGCAGCTTTCTTTATTAGGGGATTTTGACAATCGACTTTTATAAGGCTGTTCAGTTCCTCAATAGTTAAAAAGTTCCTATGCGTTTCGGCTTGCTTTATTGGTTCAATTGACCGATTAAGGTCGGCCTGTAAATATCCATCCTTATATGCCTGTTTTAAGGCTGCCTTCACCTTATTGAAATAAGATAATGCGGAATTTTGCGCAAGTATTGTGGTATTGCTCCTTTTGCTTTTAGTAGTCAAAAGATATTCCTTGAAATCATTACAAAATGTTTCATTGAGGTCGATAAACTTCAAATTTCCCTTTGTAAATGTTTCAAGGTAATGATAAGCAGAAACCCAGTTATCATAATTTGATGTTTTACGCTTATCGGTTAATTTTTTGAAATATTCTACAAAGTTTCGTTCGCCCCGATCCTTTATTTTTAGCTGATCCTTTTCGTACCCTGTGTAAATTTCAGGCTTATTAATATGGTTATCCCGTTTCTGTCTTATTTGTTCAGCAAGTTGTTCTGTCTCCTTATTATGCCGTTTTTTGGTAGGGCTCAGAATTACTTTTTTTGGACGTCCTGCTTGATTCAAAACCGGTACAATCCTTTTTTGTGGTTTGTCATTCTTATCAAGATAAAATAAAGTCTCGTGTTTAATTTCATCATAGAGGTACAGGTTTAAAAACTCCCTGCGTGTTAGTTCCCCTGTGGACGAGTTAATAATTGCCGGGTAAAAGTCAAGATAAAGACCTTGCCTGTTTCCTGAAATTGCTTTTGTTCTTAATTTAACTTTTATGGCCATTATCTTTATTATGCTCAGTTGAAAATTTTATCAATTTCGGAACGCTTTACCCTGGTTACTCTTTGTGAAAGATTGACGGCTTTAATATTTCCGTTTTCAATATAATTGTAAACAGTGCGAACCGAGCAATTTAAAAGTTTTGAAACATCTCGAACAGTTAAAAATTCTTTTGCTTTTAGATCCTCCAAGGGTTTTGCCTTAACTATCTGGGTTTCTATATTGCTGCTTTCAATCTTTGCGGCACGCTGATTTTGCTTGTACAACATCTTAGCGCAATTATCGGAACAGGTTTTTGTTTTAGTTGTCCTGGCAGTAAACTCCTTGTGGCAGTATTCGCATATTCGCTGTATCCTAATATTTGAACTCATTTATGTCTTTTAGAGAATTTAGATGTTTTTAAGTGCATTTAAGTGCAAAATAAAAAAGTCACTGCCTTAATTTTTGTACCTCAGCCATTCCAGGTACAACTGAGGTACAAATATAAACAAAATAAACAGATATTAATACAAACAAATAGGTAACTTTACATAATTAAAAGTCCCAATTGTATTGCGTTATACCTGTTTTTTACGAAGTTGGTAAATGAATGTTTTGTAGCGGTTACTTTCCAATACAGAACTTACTAAATATATAATCCAACATATCTTCATTGGAAATTTCACCGGTAATCTCACCTAAGTAATAAAGAGATTTTCGAATATCAGGTGAAAGCAGGTCTCCCGAAATATTGTTTTCAATTCCTTTTTTTATTTCACCAAGAGAATTATAAACTTCTTGTAAAGCGCTGTAATGACGGGCGTTGGTAACAATAATATTTTCTGATAAGACTGTACTTCCTGCCGCGAGCGAAAAAAGTTTTTCCTTTAGCTGATCAACATTGCTATTTAGTTTTGCTGAAATAAAAATGTTCCCCGGGAATGCTGCTTTTTTTTGTTTTAATAATTCTTCATTGGAAGAATCGGTTTTGTTTGCAACAGGTATTACATTAACATTTTGTTTTTTGATTTCGCTAAGGAAAGAAGAAAGCTCCTCATCATTAACTGTGTTCACGTCATATAAATACAAAACAATATCTGCGCCCTTGATTTTTTCTTTACTTTTTAAAACACCCATATTTTCAATAACATCGGCAGAATGTTCACGGATACCAGCAGTATCTATAAGCCTGAATAAGATTCCGTTGATATTAATGAGTTCTTCGATAGTATCCCGCGTTGTTCCGGCTATTTCACTTACTATCGCCCTGTTCTCATTCAAAAGGGTATTCAACAATGTTGATTTGCCCGCATTAGGGCTGCCCACAATTGCCACGCTCACCCCGTTTTTAATAACGTTGCCAAGGCCGAATGATTCCAGTAAATTTTTTATAGTGGCGCTTATTTCATCTATGAGATCGAGAAATTTCTTCCTGTCAGCAAACTCTACATCTTCTTCACTAAAGTCCAGCTCCAGTTCAATCAATGCAGAAAATTGAATAAGGCGTTCTCTCATTTCTTTTAAAATCTGTGAAAAGCCGCCACGCATATTTTTTAATGCAGCGTTTTGCGAGGCAGTTGTATTGCTTGCTATTAAATCAGCCACGGCCTCGGCCTGTACCAAATCAAGCTTGCCATTGAGAAAGGCTTTTTGTGTAAATTCACCTGCTTTTGCAAGTCTTGCTCCGTTGCGGATAAGTGCATCCAAAACCTGTTGTTGCACATAGGGTGAGCCGTGACAGCTTATTTCAATAACATCTTCACCGGTATATGAATGGGGCGCCTTGAAAATTGAAATCACTACTTCATCCAGGATGGTATCGCCTTCTTTTAAATATCCAACATGTAATGTGTTTGGTTGTTGTTCTGCTAAATTTTTCGAAGGAAAAAGTTTAGCAATAATTTGAAATGATTTATCGCCGCTCAAACGTATCACTCCTATTGCACCTATACCCGGCGGTGTCGCAACGGCCACAATGGTATCATTCCATTCAGAAAAATTTTCATGCATGGTGTAAAGATAATGAAGAGCCGGTCAGCTTAAAGTGTGGTGTAACAAGTAACGCTCTACTCATTATTATCAATAACAAAATAATCTTGTATCTCGTTGATTTGAATTTCATCGGGTACATCAACAAAATTTTATAACGCCAATAAAAAACTTTACTGGATGCAATGAAGTTCTACTGCTAAGCTATAACCCACGCCAGGCATAAATCCTGGAAGAGATAAACCCCGATATCTAACAATTGCTCTTTCTCTTTTGTAAACTTGCACGAAACGATTCCCTGCCTGTCATTAACTGAAATATCCTGGATGATAATATTTCTTCTGAAACTCAACTCACCTCTCCCATACCATTTATAAACAGCTTCTTTGCAACTCCAAAACAACGTGAGAAACTGTGGTGTTACTTCCGGTAATAATTTTTGTTCCTGGTCACTTAAGAATTTGTGTTTTATGAATTCAATCTTTGGCTGAATTATTTCCACATCAATACCCACAAGCGCATTTTCGCTAACAATTGCTGCGGCAAAATCCCTGCAATGTGAAATGGAAAAATGAAATGCTTCATTTGTTAACAGCGGTTTATTGGAACCTGCAATTTCAATTAAATGAAAAGGGAAAGCCGGTTCCAGCAACTGCAGAAGGTATCGTCCCGCCAGGTGCTGTAGCCTTTTATGCGGATGATTGATTATTTTTTTCAACCGAACTTTCTCCAGGAAAAAATTTTCATTTTCCGTGATATGCCACACAGCTAATTTTGACGTGTCGTTGATATAATGTTGATAAAACAAAGGCATACAAAAAAAACTTAGGCTTGTTTTGCAGATGTATGAATTATTTTGCAAACTATAAAATAAACCAACGTAAATGATTTTATCTGATACAAGTATCCTTGAGGAAATTGAAAAGAAGACTATCGTTATTAAACCTTATGACAGGCGGTGTTTGGGAAGCAACTCCTATGATGTGCATTTGGGAAAATGGCTGGCCACTTACAACGAACATATCCTCGATGCGAAGAAACATAACATGATTGATTATTTTGAAATACCTGAAGATGGTTTCGTTTTATATCCTCATATTTTTTACCTGGGAGTTACTGATGAATATACTGAAACGCATGCTCATGTGCCTTTCCTGGAAGGTAAATCTTCTACAGGCCGCCTTGGTATTGATATCCACGCAACAGCCGGCAAAGGTGATGTAGGTTTTTGCGGTAACTGGACACTTGAAATTTCGGTAAAGCAACCGGTAAAAATTTATAAACTCATGCCTATCGGCCAACTTATTTACTTCCCGGTGGATGGTGAAATTGAAGTGAAATACAATGAGAAAAAAGATGCAAAGTATAGCGGGCAAATTGATAAACCGGTTGAAAGCATGATGTGGAAGAATAAGTTTTGACAGCCCATGTCCCCGAAGGGGGAACCTATATCATATCAGTTTAATTTTTTCTTATATCCTTTATAGCAAGAACTTTACTCCTTATCCATAAAACTGTTTACCTCCCTTCCCCTCGGGAAGGGCTTCAGCAGAGACCCTCAACAACTTAATGGTTTGTGGGATGGGCTGCTTTAATAGTTTGTAGGATGGCTATGTCAACTCAATCACCGTAATTTCAGGTAGTATGCCTACCCTGCCAGGATAACCGATAAAACCATAGCCGGGGTTTACATATAACTTTTGCCTGCCATCTTCATAAAGGCCATCCCATTGTTTATAAACATATTGAACAGGACTCCATTTAAAACCGGGAATTTCAACACCAAACTGCATTCCATGGGTATGGCCGCTGAGGGTTAAATCTACATCGCTGTATTGGGGGCGAACCTGTGCATCCCAGTGACTCGGATCGTGGCTTATTAGAATTTTAAACGCATATTTTTCAGCTCCGGCATATGCTTTTGCCATGTTACCATATTTTGGAAACCTTGCTTTGGCGCTCCAGTTTTGTATCCCTATCAGCGCTATTTTATCCCCGTTTTTTTCGAGTTCAATATGCTCATCCATTAATAAACGCCAACCCATAGCCGCGTGAACTTTTGCCAGGTCCCTTAAATTCTGTTCTTTGGAAACGCCATCCTGGGGCCAGCTAACATAATCGCCATAATCGTGATTACCAAATGTTGAATACACACCCATAGGCGCTTTTATTTTATTAAATACTTCCATATAGTCATCCATCTCTGTAGCACGGTCATTGACCAAATCGCCGCTAAAAATGACCAGGTCGGCCTTCTCGGCAATAATCTTATCGACACCATGTATTACCGCTTCCTTATTAGTAAAACTTCCGGAATGGACATCGCTGAAATGGACAATTTTTAGTCCCCTGAATCCGGCGGGAAGATTATCAAATTTGAGTGATAGCCGCTTTATTCTGTAATTGTATTTATTACCAAAGCCATAAACAAGGCTGCCAAACAAAGTAGTCCCCGCAGCTAATCCAAGCCAGCTTAAAAATACTGACCTGCTTATACCATCATCACTGAGTTCTGCACCTTCTGTATTACTGAAGAAGAGTTTACCAGCAACCAGTTGTATTAATCTTCGTACATCATCAACCAAGAGAAAAACAATAGCAAAAAATTTCGCGAGAAATAAACCAATGACCGTTGCAAAAAGATAGGTTCGTACTTTTTTAGGTAAAAAATCGGGGCCGGTAAAAACAAAAAGTAAAAACCCAAAAATTGCCGCAATAGAAATAGCCCAGTAAATAGAATAAATTATTGTTTTTGTTTTTTGAGAGGCATCATGGCTTACCGTTTTTATCGCCTGGAAAACATACATATCCAGCAAGACCATGATAACAACAAAAATAAAAGCTCCTAAGGGTGTACGCATGTATCAAAAATCTTTTAGTGCAGGTTAAAATTTAATAAACTCATTTATTTGTTCATCGATCACTTTTAATATTTCCTCATTAAGGCGGCTATTCTTATCCATCACTTTATCTATCATTGATATAGGTAATTTATTATGATGTACATTCATTTTGAGATAACTCAATGAAGCAGAAAGGTGATCCATTCCCCTGAGATTGCCGGCCCGACCGGTAGAAACGCCTGTTAACAGGGCTTTTTTATAATACCATGCCTTTGCAATATCAGTATTATCAATCATAGCTTTCAACACACCTGGAAATGTGCCATTGTATTCGGGAACTATAAAAATAAATTTTTCTGTAGGAATTATAATTTCATTTTCAATTTTAAGAAAGCCCGGGGTTCTATGCAGAACGTCCACGTTTTTTAAGGAAAAAATCACGGCATCAATATTCTTTTCGAGGAAAATTCTACGATATTCAGCAGCGACTTTTTCAGAATGGCTTCCTATTCTGTGTGTCCCGCTTATTATTGTGTACATCGCATAAATTTAGCTGGCTTTTTGGAGTTTTTTTTAAAAAATTAGATTGTTAGAAGTTAGTTGATTAATATAACGTTTTTACAAGGAGAATGTTCCTTAATATTATACCTTATAATTAAATTTGCCAAAACAGGTATTGTTTAATACGGGAATCTCATTGCCGGATGTTGGTTTTGAAAAAAATCTAACAACAAAGGCATAAATAAAGAGTTAAATTAAAACGGGACACGAAAAAAATCAGGAGAAAATATATGGGGAAAATAATTGGAATAGCGAATCAAAAGGGCGGTGTTGGCAAAACAACTACAGCAATAAATCTTGCGGCCAGTCTTGCCGTACTTGAATTTAAAACTTTATTAGTGGATGCAGACCCGCAGGCAAATAGTACGACGGGTGTAGGTTTCGATTTACATAATATTACAAATGGTATTTATGATTGTATGGTGAACGATACCTCTGCCAAAGATGTTATTTTAAAAACTGAAATCCCGTTCCTTGATTTGATGCCATCACATATTGATCTCGTGGGTGCCGAAATTGAGATGATTAATTACCCCGACAGGGAAAGCGTGTTAAAAAATATTCTGAGAGACATTAAGGATCAATACGACTTTATCATTATTGATTGTTCGCCATCTTTAGGATTAATTACCGTGAATGCTCTTACAGTTGCAGACAGCGTATTAGTGCCGGTTCAGGCTGAGTTTTTTGCCCTGGAAGGTTTGGGTAAATTGCTGAATACAATAAAAATTGTACAAAACAGGTTGAATACATCTTTGCAGATAGAAGGTCTTCTTATGACGATGTATGATGGAAGACTGCGTTTATGCAACCAGGTGGTAAGTGAGGTGCGCCGGCATTTTGAAGACCTTGTGTTTACGAGTATTATTCATAGAAATACCAGGCTTAGTGAAGCGCCAAGTTTTGGTAAACCCGCGATATTATATGATTCAGAAAGCAAGGGAGCTATAAATTATTTGAATCTTGCCAAAGAAATTCTCCAGCGAAATAATATGACTAAGATGTCGCAGAAAGAGAAAGTTTTGGAAAATGCCTGATATAACAGACGTACAAATTATCTCAGTAAAAAAAATTGAATATGAGTCTCCCCAATAAAAAAGATGCTTTAGGTAAAGGTATCAGATCATTATTGCAAAATATTGATGCGGATCTTAACACTACGGCCACAAGCTTACAAAAAGAATCTCCCGAAAAATTCAACGCGGTTAATGTTCGCATACCTCTTAACATGATAGAGGCAAACCCTGACCAGCCGAGACGCGACTTCGATGAAACCACTTTAAGTGAGCTTGCGTCTTCAATAAAGATGCACGATATTATACAACCTCTTACTGTTGCAAAACTTTCGAATGGCAAATACAGGATTATTGCAGGTGAAAGAAGATACAGGGCTGCGAAAATAGCAGGCCTTACTGATGTTCCGGTGTACGTAAGAGAAACTAAGAACTCTAAAACCCTCGAGCTTGCGCTTCTTGAAAATTTACAACGCGATGACCTCAATGCAATTGAGATCGCTTTAAGTTACCGGCAGTTAATGGAAGAACTGGATTATACACAGGAGCGACTTGCCGAGCGGATGGGGAAAGAAAGAAGCACTGTTACGAATTACATACGCCTTTTAAAATTACCTCCCGATATACAGGCCGCGGTAAGGAACGGAATCATTACTATGGGCCATGCAAGAGCGCTCATAAATGTAGACGTAATTGATAAGCAGTTACACGTTTTTAATGAAATAAAAAATAAAGAACTGTCTGTAAGGCAAACTGAAGATTTGGTAAGAAAACTTTATATACCCCACAACGGTGTTAATAATTCGGTAAAAGCCACGCTACCGCCTTCCTTAAAGAAAATTGAAGATATTTTAGCATCTTATTTCAGCACCAAAGTGACGATGACTCAACGCAAAAAAGGGACCGGCAGTATTACTTTTGATTATTATTCAGTTGAAGAACTGAATTCAATTTTAGATAAGATGCAGGTTTCGGTAGATTAAGCTTATGCTAAAACTATCTTTACTCTTCACAATATTTTTTTTCATTGTCCAGGCTCACAATGCGAAAGTATTTGGCCAGCAACATGAGGATACATTACTTATAAAAGGAAATGTAGCCACCGATACCACCGGTAAAAATTTGCTTGCGCTTGATACGGCAAACAAAAAAAAGCACGACCCGAGAGTTGCCACCTTTCGTTCTGCAGTATTACCTGGATGGGGGCAGGCCTACAACAAAAAATATTGGAAAATCCCTATTATTTATGGCGCATTGGGAACTACCACGGGAATATTTTTCTTTAATTTAAAGACGTATAAATCTCTACGCAAAGCTGTTATTTACAGGCTGGATGACGATTCAACCAACGACTCATTAATAGACCCGCAATTCAAAAATCTCTCGACGGCCTCTTTACAAGGTTATCGTAATGAATACCGGCAAAATATTGATTATTCAGTTTTATTTTTTCTTCTCTTCTGGGGATTAAATGTTGTGGATGCTACTGTTGACGGCCACTTGAAGGCCTTTGATGTAAGCCCGGACATTAGTATGAAAATACGGCCATCATTAAATGCAGTCAACAATGGACCCGGTATTTCTTTTGTATTCTTTTTTAAAGACAGGCATTCGAAGGTTACGTCGCCGCTTCCCTGAAGTTGGTTTATTACACGAATTAAAACTAATTACACGAATTTTGTTCTTCTTTAAAAGCTTTAATTCACTATCATAAAATGATGAAAATTGCGCTAATAGGTTATGGAAAAATGGGTAAAGCCATTGAAGAAATTGCTTTACAAAAAGGCCATGAGATTGTACTTCGCATCACGGATCAAAACCTGGATGAACTTACAAGTGAAAATATAAAAAAAGCTGATGTGGCTATTGAATTTACTACTCCGCAAAGCGCTATCCATAATATTTTACTATGTTTTGAAACGGGTGTTCCCGTAGTTTCCGGAACGACAGGTTGGTTATCTCATATAGAAAAAGTAGAGGAAAAATGTAAAGAATTCGATGGCTCTTTTCTATATGCAAGCAACTTTAGCATCGGCGTAAATATCTTTTTCGAACTGAATAAAAAACTTGCTTCACTTATGAGGGAGCAGGTAAGCTATGACATTAGTATTGAAGAAATACACCATACCGAAAAAAAAGATGCACCAAGCGGGACTGCCATAACGTTGGCCGAAGAAATTATTGCTGTTTCTGCTCAAAAGAATAAATGGATGCTTCGGGAGGTTCAGAATGATAGGGTTTCAGAACAGAACAATGAACTCATTATAAGAAGTAAAAGAATAGATCCAGCCGCCGGCACACACACTGTGAAATATACTTCAGGTATTGACGACATCGAAATTATTCATACAGCGCATAACAGGAAAGGTTTTGCTGCCGGTGCGTTGCTTGCAGCAGAATTCATTCATAATAAAAAAGGGATATTTAGAATGAAAGACGTATTGAATTTTTAGAACCGTTATTTATTGAAATTATACCTTACCCGGTTTATAATAAAAATGGCTCCTAAAGGAGCCATCGTTATTAAAAAAAATAGTTTTTAAACTTAGAAATTATAAGCAAGACGAAGGTTAACGCTTCCTAAAGTAAAACCATCTTTGCTGAAAGCAAGATATTTTACAGAAGCATCAAAATTTGGGCTGAGGTAATATCCAATACTTGGTGCATATCCAAAAGCTCCACCGCCGCCACTTTCGGTTGAAAATCCATAACCCAACTGTGCATGGCCGTAAAATTTATCAGAGAAGGGGAATTTTGCTCCGGCAAGTAAAGGTACAAATCCTCCACTTCCACCGCCATAACTTGATTTAACAGAGTAGTTTTCATACCCGGCACTTACTGTAATTTTAAGTCCTTGTGCTACTCCAAAATCGGCCTGGAGATCACCACCTACGGCCAAAGAATAACCGGTTGAAGTTGGAATACCAGCGTTCGCTGCAATGCTAAAACCTACTTTTTTTGCGGCCATACCATCCTGTGCCTGTGCTGTTGCCGTTGAAATTGCAATAACGGCCATTGCTAAAATTAATCGTTTCATGTTTTTTTTGGTTTTTGTAAATAATTGAGTTAGTAAATATTTGGTTCTTAATCAATAAATTAGGAATTCAGCCACAAATATGTGTCAATAATTTTAAATATGCAATACTACAATGATGTATTTTTTCCTTTTAACTTTTACTTAAATCTCGTGCATATTCAAAAGCATATCGCTCGTCATATTAGAAAGATTGTATGCAGGCTTCCATTTCCAGTCTTTTTCGGCAATGCAGTCATCAATATTTTGTGGCCAACTTTCTGCTATTTTTTGCCTGTAATCCGGCTCATAAATCGTTCTGAATTCCGGGATATGTTTTTGGATTTCGCTGGTTATTTCTTTGGGAGAAAAACTCATCCCTTCAATATTGTAAGAGGTTCGAACAGAAATATTATTTGCATCGGCTTCCATAAGCTCAATGGTTGCTCTTATGGCATCGGGCATATACATCATCGGCAGGTAGGTATCTTCTTTTAAAAAGCAATGATATTTTTTTTCTGCAAGGGCAGCATAAAAAATTTCTACCGCGTAATCTGTGGTACCACCGCCGGGTTCGCTTTTATAGCTTATTAAGCCCGGATAGCGCAAACTTCTAACATCCAATCCATAGCGGTGATAGTAATAATTGCACCAGAATTCACCCGCATATTTACTAATACCATACACGGTGATCGGTTCAATAATGGTTTGTTGCGGGCAATTTTTTTTCGGGGATGTAGGCCCAAAAACTGCTATGCTGCTTGGCCAATATACTTTTTGTATCTGTTCATCCCTTGCGATTTCCAATACATTCAAAAGGCTTTGCATATTAAGGTTCCATGCAAGATTTGGATTTTTTTCACCGGTGGCAGATAAAATTGCCGCCAGTAAATAAATTTGGGTAATGTTTTGCCTGATCACCTGCACGTGCAGCATCTCTTTATTCATTACATTAAGGCTTACATAGGGCCCGGTTCCTTTAAGTAAGTCATTTTCTTCCCGAAGGTCAGAAGCTACAACCTGTGCCCCGCCATATATCTTTCTAAGTTCGAGCGTAAGTTCAACGCCTATTTGGCCACAGGCGCCAATAACTAATATATTTTCTTTCATCATAATATCATATCAGGTAACAAAGTAAAATGGAAAGGGCAAAAGCGCTCATAGCGGAAATGATTTTACTTTATATGAGAAAAGCATAATTAGAAAATTTTAAGTTTAGATTTAACAATTTTTGGTAAAATTATTGAAAGTAGGGGTAAAACATATATTAATGCGTCAAATATCTCTCATAATCATTTTCTTAGGAACAATATTAATCTTCAGTTGCAGCAAAAAACATCATCCATCCCGTACACCCGATGAAAACAGTAATACTTCCGTTATAGTAAACAAAAGTGATTCTGCAGTTGCTAAAAAGCCGGCATTTAAAAGAAAAGAAAAAGTAGTAATACCTAACGTTATTACCGTTAACGATAGCGCCGCACATAAAAGTGTCGATGGCAGGCTGTATTATGATGTATTAGGTCACAGGTATTGGCGCAATAATAAAGATGGTAAGTATTATCTATTCAATAAATCTATGTTTACCGATGATGCTTTTAAACCGCAGGGAAAATAGAAGCGTATTAAAATAAAAAAGAGATGCATTTCGGCATCTCTTAAAGATTATATAAAAAATTTATTAATTAGGATTTGTGAGTGTTACCGGCTGAAGCCTGTAGGCATTTACATACCTGCCGTTTTGCTGGGCAGGGGTCCAGTTTGGCCCTTTCCGTATTGCATTTGTCGCAACTTCGGCAAGTTTACTTCCCTTCATTGTTGTCGCTTCTACCGCGCTTACTTTACCGGATTTATCAACAATAAATTTAACCACGCATGTTCCAAAATCTGATTCAGTAAATTCATCCTGGTTGGCTTCTATGGCCCTGGTTACATATTTCGTCCAGGCGCCGGGCCCTCCGGGGAAAGCTGCTTCGATTTCAACTTTTGTAAACACTTTATCTTCGTCTTCTTTCTTTTCAATAGGGGCTGCTACTACTTGTGTTCCTTTATCCTCTACCGGTGGCGCAACAATACCAATATCTTTTGTTCCCTCAACGGTTTTTACATCCACTTTAGCCTCTTCAATCTGCTTTACTTCAGGTGGTGGTTTAATAACTTCCTCATCCTTTACCACTTTTGGCGGTGTAAATGCTATAGTTGCAATTGGCGGTGGTGGTGGTAATTTCGGTGGTGGTGGTGGCGGTGGCGGTGGTGGTTCATTAGGCTGAATTGCTTCCAAAGTAAGATCTTTCACCTTCATTTCCACTGCATCATCCTTTGCAGAAATATTATTTGCAATAAGCGAACCAACGAACAAAATTAAAATAAGTGCAACAGTAATTATAAGAGCTATTGAGATTCGCCTGTTATATGTTTTCCGCAAATCATAAGCCCCATATTCTTTGTTCCGTCCCTCAAAAAGGATGTCAAGAAGATCGGCTTTTAAAATTTTGTTAGCTTCCATGTTTTGAATTTTTAAATTAGATACATGAATGGAATTTTTCCATAAAATTACTGAACTCCTGCCGACTGTTCGGTTGCCTGAATTTTACTATACTCATCGGGAGTAGGATCAATCATGCCATACCTGTCCACTTCATTTATACTCATTTCATCCAGCATGTCAACTGCATTTTTATAAGTGGCATCTTGATCAGGCTTTATAATAACGTAAAAATCATCATGCGGAGTTGATTTCTTTTTATCTAGTATTATTTTTCTTACATCTTTATAATTGGTGGTCTGCATAGTAGCGGGATCACTTCCAAAATAGTAATAAATAATATTTGCCTTACCCAGCATAAGCGTTAGTGAGCCTGATTCTTTTACTTTATTTTCTTCGTCCGGATTATCTGTATCCTTCGGCATTGCCAGGTTCATTGACGTTGCCTGCGACATTGTAGTGGTAAATATAAAGAAGGTTATAAGTAAAAATCCAAGATCAACCATTGGTGTAAGATCAACCCTGGTTGATAGTTTTTTTCCTTTCTTTACTCCAGGCCCTTTCTTATGACCGCCACCACTTTTTACTTCCATTTCTGCCATAGTAGTATAATTTAAATTTTGTAATAAAATTATTTGGAGTCATAAACTCCCTCTTCACTTATTCTTTTTAAATTCGATTTATACAATTCTGTTCCTTCGGGAACATCTTCGGCATTTGTCACAAGGTTGTACTTGTAAATATCATTTTTTTTGAATGCCTCAATCACGTTTTTAAATGCTGTGTATTTCGAAGAATTATCACCTTTAATGTAAAAATTCATTTTTTTACCCTGGTTGGCTTGAACTGCAGCACTTATCCACGCCTGTAATTCATTATTCGTACTATCAGCGGGGATACCCGGGACTTTGGTTGCTTTTATTTGTTCGGCAGTAAGCCTGTCAAACTGGTTAAGCTGACTCAAGGGTACACCTACGAAAGTGGCTTGTTCAAAATACTTAATATCATCAGGGCTAAAACTTATATTTCTTTCCTTACCCAATTCCTCTAGTACATCTTTTCTCATTTCATCGCTCATATCAACAAAGACTTTACCGTCTTTATCAATAGACACCTTAAAAGCATCCTTTTCTGAAGCAACTTTTGACGAAACTGAACTTGGAGGAGTTACTTCTATCGCCTCGTCGGGCTTAAACTTTGTTGTTAAAATAAAGAAAGCTAACAGCAGAAACGCCACATCACACATTGCAGTCATATCAACGAAAGTGCTACCGCGTTTTATTTTGGCTCTACCCATTGTTTATTTTTTTAAGATTATAATTTTATTAGATTCAGAAACCTAATATTTCCACAAAAAAAATCTTACTTATACAAAGAAGCAAAACTCTGTGTAAGAGTAAACCCGCTTTCATCAATCCCGTACGTAATTCCATCAATTTTAGTAGTGAAGATATTATACGAGATAATTGCAAATGCTGATGTACCGATACCGAGTGCTGTATTATACAATGCTTCGGCAATACCTTTTGAGAGTTCTCTTGCCGCTGCACCACCGCCCGATTCACCCAGGTTACTAAATGCCCGTATCATCCCCACCACTGTTCCCAAAAGCCCAATAAGCGTGGCTACAGATGCGAGCGTTGAAAGAAAAACAAGATTTTTTTCGAGCATCGGCAACTCGAGCGCCGTCGCTTCTTCAACTTCTTTTTGTATCGCGAGCACTTTTTGCTCAGTATCAAGTTCTGTGTCGGTAATCATTGCTTTGTATTTGCGAAGACCGGCTTTCATTACATTTCCAACGGATCCTTTCTGCCTGTCGCATTCTGCGATAGCTGCATCCACTTTCTTATCCGCGAGGTAAAATTGTACCTTCCTGATGAATTCAGCATTCGATCCTTTCCCATTAGCTTTTGAAACTGTAAGCCATCTTTCTATTACGAAAGTAAAAACGATTAAAAAGCAACCGATAAGCACAGGCACAATAATTCCCCCCTCGTACATTCTCGCAAAATCTCCTTTCGGCCCAATGTGAGTTGGCCAGAAACCTCCTTTAGGATCAGGAGCTGTAAAATTACTGGCGGCGCCAATAACAAAACGCCAGATAACATACCCGGCTATGATACAAATAATAGGAGCGAGCAAAGAAACAATATTACTTGACTTTTTTGCTTGGACTGATGTAGTAGCTCTTACAGGAGAAGATGCAGGTGTATTAGTGTCTGCCATAACGTTTGTTTTTTAGTGTTAAAAGTTTGAGATGAATTGGTTAATTATTTGATTGCACAATTGTAACGAAAAAAAATTTGAAAAATCTAATTCAGCTAAAAAAAATTTTAAGTGAGATTCACAAGTTAATAAATTATTGATTTAATGGATTGAAATGATTAATAAATTTTAGGAAATATTTCCTAGCAAATTTTTATTTTTCAATTTAGCATTGAAAGTACATTAATTAAAAAGTAAACCGCAAAAAAATATATAACAACCAGTACCGCTGCCCTTTTTATTCGTACCGGAGCGCTACAATTGGATCAAGCCGTGCTGCCTTTACTGCCGGGTATAATCCCGCAAACAGCCCCACCGCGGAACATACAACTATGCCTAAAATTACCCAGGCCCAGGGAACAACAAACCCCGTGTGAAGAAACATTCCCACAACATTTCCTATAAGCACACCGAGGATAATTCCGAAAATAGCACCTATTAAACTGATAAGTATTGATTCAAAAAGAAATTGCGTTCTGATACTTTTTCTTGTACCGCCAATTGCTTTTATTAATCCAATTTCACGGGTACGTTCGTTAACAGCCACCAACATAATGTTCATTAAACCTATGGCGGCCCCTATTAACGTGATTAGGCCGATAAAAGCCGCTGCAGTTGTAATGGCGCCCAGGCTGTTCATAAATACCTCTGCAATACTGTCACTTTTATTTATATAAAAATTATTGTCTTCATCAATGGCTATTTTTCTTATCGGGCGAAAAGTTCCTTTAGCTTCACCAATAGCGACATCCATGTCTTTAATATCATTTACCATTACGCCGATATTGTATGTGGTTCCATCTGTTGGAAAAAGGCGCCGTATATTATTATAAGTTGTCAACACAACATTATCAGCATTTAGAAATGCGCTGGAACCTTTATCTTTCAACACGCCAATAACCCTATATTTGATTCCTGAGACAGTTATGATTTTATCAACGGCCCTTTGTGTATTCTCTCCATAAAGTTTCTTAGCGACGCTATTTCCTAAAATACAAATGCTCCTGCCGCTTTGTACATCGAGCTTATTGAAATTTCGGCCATAGGCCAGCGTATAACCACTTTGCACAAGATAATTTTCATCACATCCCTGTAAAGAAATATTCGGATTCGTTTTAATTTTTTCATTATTAACAACCACATTGCCCGGTCCCCTTAAAGAAATACTTACGCTTGCGGGGAAAGAATATCTTTCTTTAAAAAGTTTTGCTTCCTGGTAGGTGATGATCTTATTTATGTTAGAGTTTTTTTGTTTCAGCGAATTCACATTGGTTTTCTTTACCTCTCTTCTTCCCCCAATATGAATTTGCCTGTCACGAAAAACAATACTGAATGAATTGGCACCCATAGTGGAAAAATTCTCCCTGAGGCTTTGGTTCATCGAAGCAATAGCAGTAATGATTCCAATTAAAGCCATAATACCAAAAGCGATAATAGTAACTGTGATACCTGTACGCAGTTTATTACTTTTAACTGTGCGAAAAGCGAGTGAAAGTGAATCAGCCAGTTGCATTAAGTAAAGTTACAATTTCGTGAGAATTTTCAGCGGACGACTGCAGTTAATAATATAACCAGTCAATCAGCAGGCCGGGTACTACTCCCAAAATAATAATTAAAGCTGCAGTAATTATTAGCAAAAATTTAAATGCAGGAGATACGTTAACCTGGTTGTTGATATCAGTTGCAGGCTCTTTGAAATACATGGCCTGTATTACTTTAAAATAGTAATAGGCACTAATCGCAGCGCATATTACCGCAAGAATTACCAGCCAGAACTGGTGGCCATTTTTAACTGCAGCAAGCAACATATAAAATTTGGCGGTAAATCCGGCAGTAAGGGGTATACCTGTAAGGGATAATAAAAATACGGTTGCTGTAAAAGCCATAACTGGTTGTTGTCTTCCCAACCCGTTAAAGCCTTCAATGGTATAATCGTTCATTTTTATGAGCACTGCGAAGAGACCGATTGAAGCAAGACTATATGCTGCAGCATATAAAATCAGCCCCTCTTTTGCTGTATCATTTAAAGCAAACAGGGCAAGCATCATAAAACCAGCCTGCGCTATGCTGGAGTAAGCAAGCATACGTTTTACACTTTGCTGGAAAACAGCAGTGAGGTTACCAATAAGCAATGTAGCAGCCGTAATAATTACAATGAGAATTTGCCACTGCTGGTGCATAACTCCAAATGAAGATTGAAATAATCTTATGAATGCAATAAAGCCCGCAATTTTCACAATCGTTGCCATAAACGACGTAAAAACCGTAGGCGCTCCATCATAAACATCCGGTGTCCAGAAATGAAAAGGTGCAGCAGATACTTTAAATGACATCGCTACTATCAACAAAACCAATCCTGCAGCAATCATTACTGGAAGCTCTCCACTGCCCAGGTTAATTGTATTAATATAAAAAGACCCTAAACTGTTACCTCCGTAAATGAGGGCAATACCCATAAGCATAATACCTGTTGAAAAGGCGCCCATAAGAAAATACTTCAGTGAAGCCTCATTACTCTTCAAATTGCGTTTATCGCTACCCGTAAGTATGTATAAAGGAATTGACATAATTTCAATTCCTAGAAAAAGCATGAGCAAAGTATTGAAAGAAGAAGATATCGAAACGCCGCATAACACAAAAAATATCAAAGAAAAATACTCAGAAACATGTTGACCAACTTTTTCTACATCACGGCCATTTAGAAGGAAAAATAATAACGTACATGAAAATGCAACTGTATTAAAATGAAGGCTGAAATTATCAAAATGCAACATATCCCTTGTATCAACATTAAAGAGATGTGTGCCGAAAAATTCAAGAATATTTGCAACCAGCAAAATTATAATACCGGCAATGGCCCAATATTTCGGCGTAGTGCGTTTTTTGAAAAACACGCCCCCAAACATCATAACGACCCCCCAAAGTGCAGATACTATAATTGCGTTCATAATCTGTTTCTAACTTCTTAAAAGAACCTTACGTTTTAAAGATGTGATAATCCATTTCGCTTTTTCATCCATTTATTTTCAATCATATTTATTTACCAGCCATCGCCAGCCTTTGTAAAATATCTGCAACGGTATCATGCGTAAGCTGAAATACCGGTTGCGGATAAATTCCCAATATCAAAATAGAAACTACTATTACCGATAAAATAACTTTTTGCCCCGCACTCAACACGATCGCATTTTGAGTGAAGGCTGATGTATTACCGAAAAAAACTTTCTGCACCACATTCAACATATATACTGCGGAAAGTATAATACCAATGCACGCAAAAGCGCCTAACCATTTACCAAATTGAAATACTCCATTAAACATCATGAACTCGCTCACAAATGCATTGGTAAGCGGCAGGGCAATATTTGCCAAAGCAATGATTACAAAAAAAATGGCAAGCGCAGGAGACTTTAATGCAAGCCCGCCCAGCTCCGAAATTTTACGTGTACCCGTTTTTTTATCAATAATATCTACCACGATCCATAACGCAATAATATTAATACCGTGGTTCAGCATCTCCACCATAACCCCTTGCAAACCTGAAACGGTTTGGGAAAAAATTGCTGCCCCCATTAAGCCTATATGTGCGATCGATGACCAGGCAACAAATCTTTTAAGGTCATTTTGCAGCAGTGCAATACAGCTTGCATAAATAATTCCAATTACGCAAAGGGCCACAACGAGGTGATCAAATTTTGCAACGGCAGAAGGCAAAACAGGTAATAACCATCGTATCATCGCAAACACGCCCATCTTAACCATAACGCCACTCAATACCATCACGGTTGAATAAGGTGCCTGTTCGTAAGTATCAGGCTGCCATGTATGAAAGGGGAAAATGGGCATCTTGATGGCAAAAGCCAAAAAGAATAACCAGAACAACCAGTTTTGCTGGGAAGGTTCCAATGCAATGCTGTAAAACGCTCTCAAAGAAAATGAATGATCAGCAGTTGCAGTTAGAGCAGGAGTTTGAAGGTATACATAAATAATTCCTGTGAGCATTAACAATGAACCGGTGAACGTATAAATGAAAAATTTAAAAGTTGCCTGTATTCGTTTTTCGCCCCCCCATTTGCTGCAAAGGAAATAAGCAGGAATTAATGCAAGCTCCCAGAAAAAATAAAATACCAATGCATCCATTGCAACAAACACGCCCATAAAGCCAGCCTGCATCAAAAGCATGAGACCATAAAAAGCATTGGAATTCTTGTATTCAGTTTTATAGGTTACTGCAAAAATTAAAGGAAATGAGAATGCCGTTAAAAATGTAAGGAGATGTCCCATTCCATCAAGGCCAACAGAAAAACTTGACCCAATGTACTGCAGCCAAAAATAACTTACGTTGTTGTATAAAAAATATTCCGTATGATGGGCAGTATCACTGTAGAACAAACTAATAACAGATACTACCAGGGTTGCCAGAGAAGAAAATAATGCCCATGCCTTTACCGAAGTACTTTTCTTAATAAAAAAAGTAATGAGCCCGGTAACGAAAGGAATCCAAAGCAGCAATTCAGGAAAAGTATAATAAGTTCCCAGCATTAATTTTTATTTTGAAAACAATTGAATGATAAGTAAAATCAACATGCCGATTACCATCAGCAAAATATAAGTACCAACCTGGCCACTTTGTAATAATCTTATTTGCCTGCTTCCATAATTCACACTCTTTCCAGCCCCATTTACAATTCCATCAATTGCTGACTTATCAATTTTTCGAAGAAGGTTTGATATAACCTGCAAGGGCTTTACGAATAACGCGTTGTATAACTCATCAACATAAAATTTATTTTTTATTGCTTTTGCAAAACCGGTTGTTTCTCTTGTCTCAGAAACAATAGCCGCAGGTTCCTCAATTTTATATTTTCGCCAGGCCCATATTGAAACTATTAAAATCAAAATGACAGAAGTAGTCATTAAAATAATTTCTGTTTGCCCCGATAAATTATGCGCTGTTACTGGACCTGAATGTGCAAATACAGGGGCTAAAAAGTCTCCCAATGCATGCCCGTTCTTCATCAATATTTCCGGGATCCCGACAAACCCTCCAATTGCAGAAAGAACTGCAAGAATAATCAACGGGATAGTAATTGCAGCCGGGCTTTCATGCACATGGTGCAATTGATCTTCAGTTCCTCTAAACTTACCTGTAAAAGTTAAGGCCAGCAACCTGAACATATAAAAAGCCGTGAGTAAAGCGCCGGCTAATCCTATATAATATAGTATGGGATTATTTGCAAATGCGGCCGCTAAGATTTCATCTTTGGAAAAGAACCCGGCAAATGGTGGAATTCCTGCAATTGCCAGGCAGGCTATAAAAAAAGTAATGTAAGTAATACGCATCTTCTTTCCGAGCCCGCCCATTTTTGTAATGTCCTGTTCGCCGCCCATGGCATGAATAACAGAACCGGCACCCAGGAATAAAAGCGCTTTAAAAAAAGCATGAGTCATTACATGAAAAACAGCGCCTGTATATGCTCCAACCCCAAGGCCTAAAAACATATAACCTAACTGGCTCACCGTAGAATAAGCCAACACTTTTTTAATATCATTTTGCTTTAATGCAATTACCGCGGCAAATATTGCTGTCGCCAGGCCAATACTTGCGACAACTACCATTGAAGTTGGTGCCAGCGAATACATGATATTACTCCTGGCTATCATGTAGATGCCGGCAGTAACCATTGTTGCCGCGTGTATCAGCGCAGAAACAGGAGTAGGGCCTGCCATGGCATCCGGAAGCCAGGTGTATAATGGAATTTGGGCACTTTTACCAATAGCTCCAACAAATAGCAATAAGGTAATACCTACAATTACAGGGGAATTTATTGCCGAAATGGAGGTAATTATACCGTCCTGTGAATTAAAAAGATTTTGGTAGGATGCAGTTCCAAAAGCAGAAAGCATCCAGAATATTCCGAGCAAAAATCCAAAATCGCCAATACGATTCATGATGAAAGCCTTCTTTGCTGCATTATTGTAATCATTATTTTTAAACCAGAAACCGATGAGTAAATAAGAGCAAAGGCCTACTCCCTCCCAGCCGATAAACATGATTACGTAATTACCCCCGAGTACAAGAAGCAGCATGGAAAACACAAAAAGATTGAGGTAGGAAAAATATCTTCCATAGCCTGATTGCGTTTCATCTTTCATGTAAGATGCTGAATATACATGAATTAAAAAGCTAACGCCTGTAACTATCAGCAGGAACAAAGAAGTGAGTTGATCAACGTGGAATTCAAAAGGGATAATAATCTTACCAAGATTAATAAAAGGAAAGTAATTAATATTCTGTGGACTAAACCCTTCTTTTGAAGTGGTAATAAAAACTAAAACACTCAGGCAAAATGAAATAAAAATAACGCCACTCCCGATAAGGCCGATCAATGTTTTTGAAATAGCTTTTCTTCCCAGCCCATTAATTAAAAACCCGATAAACGGCAGCATTGGTATCCAGTAAACGAGATCAAAAATTCTTTGCATAAAAGTCAAAATTCAAAAAAAGAAAATGCTGGTTTCAAAACATAGCATCTATACCTTATACCTTATACCTTCTCCTCAATTCTTCAGCCTGTTTAAAAAATTAATATCTACCGAACGAATGTTTCTATACAGCATTACGATAATTGCGAGGCCCACACTTACTTCTGCAGCAGCAACTATCATGATAAAGAAAACAAAAATCTGTGCATCAGTTGCCTGCGCCCCGCCAAACATATTTGCTCCCTGCAAATGCATTTTTGAAAATGCCACTAACAATAAGTTCACAGAATTAAGCATTAATTCAATGCACATGAAAACTATAATAGAATTACGTCTTGTAAGCGCTCCAATAATGCCTATACAAAATAAAGCAAGTGATAAATATATGTACCAACTGATTTCCATGTCTATAATTTTACATACAATCCGATGCCCTCGGTATTAGAAGCGGGCGCAATGGAAAAGATATCTTTTATTTTTTTTGCTGCTATTCCATTAAAAATATCGACGGCTTTGTATGAAGCCCCTTTTGTAAGAAACTTCACAATAAGCCCTGAAGCAGCTGCGCCAATTCCCGAATATAGTGCACCTGAATAATCCCCTGATTTAGCAGATTTCTCAACTTTCCTTACAAGGCTGTAAACTACAAGAGCGCTGCCTGTGTATGCGGCAACTTTATAAATAATTCTACCTGTTTTGAAAGTATTGAAAAGTTTGTTTACTGTTTCATTTTTTTTAAGGCCAAGGATTTCAGCAACTTTATTTATTTTTTGAATGGGTGTTTTTCCTAAAGCAAATTTTGGCGCAAATCCTTTATCAACATGCATGACTTTCCCGATAATGTCATTAATATCAATATTATTTAAATCGATTTGGGCTGTTGCTCCAGTTGCAAAAAATAATAGTATAACATTAAAGAGAATGCGATAGATACTTGTTTTCATAATTAAACTGTTTCAGGGTTTTCTTTTTTACCAATTACCACGGCTCCAATCATTGCGCTTAAAAATAAAACACTGCTTATTTCAAAGGGAACTACGTATTGACTAAATAAAGTTTTTCCAAGATTTTTAATAAGCCCCACGCCGGTTCCATTTCTTAAAAGCGTATGACTGTTTGATGCCTGGGAAAATGCTGCCACAAAAACAATCATGAGGCATGAGCCGGCAATAACGCCTATAATTTTCAAATACACATGTTTGGGAGGTTCTGCTGCAGCGTTCAAATTCATAAGCATGATAACAAAAAGGAAGAGCACCATGATAGCCCCCGCATAAACAATAATATTTACAATGGCGAGAAATTGTGCATTCATTAAAATATAGTGACCGGATATAGAAAAGAAAACTATGATAAGCCACAGCACACTGTACACGGGATTTTTACTTGACACAACACCAATAGCGGCAACCACTGCCAGGATGGAAAGAAACCAGAATAATAAATGTGTCGCCGGCATTAAGAATTTTAGAGTTAAGAGTTAAGAATGGTTAAACAGTTTATTAGTTAATAGTTAATTAGTTTTTAAGATTATTGTTAATGTTCATTCCCATGGCCTTCCGGCTGCGTGGCCCGGTTACCTCTTGCCTTTGCAAATGCCTCAGGATTTTCTTTGGGATGTGGAATAAGTAAATCTTCCTTTCCGTATATAAACCCTTTGCGCTGATAATTTGACGGGGCGAATGTTTCACTCAAATAAACGGCATCTTTAGGACAAGCCTCTTCGCACAACCCGCAAAAGATACAACGCAGCATATTTATTTCATACTTAGCCGCATACTTTTCTTCACGATATAAATGCTCTTCACCGGGTTTACGTTCCGCTGCTTCCATTGTTATCGCTTCTGCCGGGCAGGCAACCGCACACAATCCACATGCTGTGCAATTTTCACGACCTTCTTCATCCCTGTTTAAGATTTGCAGGCCCCTGAAGACCGGGCTGAAGGGCCTTGTTTTTTCGGGGTAATTAATCGTAGGTTTCTTTTTAAAAATATGACTAAATGTGATAAGCATACCCTTGAATATTGCAGGCAAATACATACGCTCCCAAATCGTCATTGGCTTTCTCGAAACCGGTTTTACTCTATTAGTTAATGCTTGCATTTATGATAATTGTGATAAAATATTTTCTATTTTAATTTTTAATAATGGAATATCTTTTTCTATGGTCTCCCAAACTCTTCTCCAGTTAATTCCTCTATAAACATGAACATAATAATTTCTTGTTGATTTCATTAATTGCCATTCTACATCCGTAAATTTACTTTTTATATCTTCCGAAATTCTCGAACTATATTCACCAATCATTACGATTCTTGTAAGACAAGCATCTTTTTTTCTTCATCACGCAAGAACTTTTCTTCATCTACATTCTTAGTATAGTTTTCAATATGATTAATACATTCAACTAAAAATTCTAATAATCTATATCACGGCTCATCTTTTAAACAATATAAGTTTTTCTTTCTCTGCGATTGGCTTAATCCGCGGATAGAATAAATGAGGCTCAACCATGTCAACCTTTTTATTTAAGGAATTTTCTATACCAAGTTGTAATCCTAAAAAATCAAATAGACTCAAACGTTTTTTTGTGTCATCAATTTCCACTATTAGATCCACGTCACTATTTTCATCAGCATCGCCTCTTGCATAGCTGCCAAACAGATATACTTTGTTTACCGGCTTATCCTTAAAATATTCCTGCACCGTATTTTTAATATGTTCCTGCGATAAAATCATATGGCCGCAAAAATATTGTTATGTTTTAGAAATGCCAGTGATTTTGTTTTAATAAAATTAATCCCCCAGTTACCAGCATATTTAAAAGTGCCAATGGTAACAAAATTTTCCATCCGAGATTCATTAACTGGTCATACCTGAATCGTGGAATCGTCCACCGTACCCACATAAACAAAAACAGGAAGCAAGCTATTTTGGCAAATAATACCACTCCTTGCAAAACAGCCATCCAGTTAACTCCTATAGAATTTATTAAATTTCCATCATTTACAAAAGGAATATCATAACCGCCAAAAAATAAAGTTACCATGACTGCACTGCTCAAAAACATATTTATGTATTCAGCAAATAAATAAAAACCCAGCTTCATTGAAGAATATTCGGTATGATAACCGCCAACCAATTCATTTTCTGCTTCTGCAAGATCAAATGGTGTACGGTTGGTTTCTGCAAAAGAGCATATTAAGAAAATCAAAAAACCCAAAGGTTGTTTTACAATATTCCACCAGTGATCAGCTTGCTGCACGACCATTTCTTTAAGACTCAACGTACCAGTAACCATCAACAAACCTATAAGAGAAATACCCATTGCGAGCTCATAACTTATGATTTGGGAAGCGGCACGCATTGCGCCCAGTAAAGAAAATTTATTATTACTTGCCCAGCCGCCAATCATAATGCCGTAAACACCTAAACTTACTACGCCAAAAACATATAGAATTCCAATATTTACGTCAGCAATCTGTAAAGAAATATCACGACCAAAGAGATGCACTTTATTTCCCCATGGAATAACAGCGCCTACCATCATTGCAGTAAGCATGGCAAGACAGGGTCCAAGAATGAATAAAAATTTTGATGAAAAGCTTGGAATGATTTCCTCTTTGAAAAATAACTTTAACCCATCTGCAAGCGGTTGTAAAATTCCAAAAGGGCCTGCCCGGTTAGGGCCACGCCTGTCCTGCAATATGGCGGCAACTTTACGCTCTGCATAAGTTGAATACATTGCTACCACCAACGAGCCGCTTACCACAGCAACAATTAAAACAAGCTTCTCAGTAAAAACTGCCCAATCTATAACTAAAAACATGTAGCTCCTCCCGGTTCCGGCAATTGCCGCAACCTATTTTGTATGATGAATAGTTTTGTGATCGTTTACCAAAGTGTTTTCAATATCTGCATCTTCAATATCTTTTTGCTCATTGTGATCAATAAATGTTGATGAGGTCGCAGGACCTGGTATTTTACTCAAATCAATATCCGGGCTGTTTACCTCACTCGTTTCATGTATATCCAATAATAATAATGGTTTTCTTCCATACAACACTTTATCCAAAGGATCGGGTGGCTGCACTTTTACTTCGTAATGATTGGCAGAAATTACTGAATGCCTTTTTATTTTCGTTGGGCCTTCAATTATCCAGTCTGCAGTATGTTTTTTATCAAACCTGCATGTATTACATATCCATCCTGGTTTTCCATCGAAACTTTGCACTTCGCCCCATTCATCTTTTCGTGATGTTACACGATATACTTCATCGCCGCGATTCCACAAAGTAACTTTTCCGCAACACTTTTGCCCGTTAGTCATTGTG